>JAEUPW010000122.1 GCA_016790045.1 Candidatus Competibacteraceae bacterium | reverse complement strand
GATGCGGGCGAACAGGGATTCGCGGTTGACCGGCACCGGCGGGGTCTGGATCAGCGCCACGCGCGGCTGGCGCTCCATCAGCCGGACCATCTCGACCAGGGTTTCGCCTTTCATGATGCTGTCGGCGTCCAGCACGATCATGTAGCGGTAGCGCGCCCCCCAGCGGGTGCAAAAATCCTCCAGGTTGCCGGTTTTGCGGCTGGTGTTTTCCGGGCGGTTGCGATAGAAAATCCGGCCCTTGCCGTCGAGCGAGCGCACCATGTCTTGCCAGCGCAACTCCTCCTCGACCCAGACTTCGGGGTCGCGGGTGTCGCTGAGGATGAAAAAATCGAAGCCGCCGAGCTGGCCGGTGTCCGCCAGCGACTGGTGGATGGCGCGCAATCCGGCGAACACCCGGTGCGAATCTTCGTTGTAGATCGGCATCAGGATCGCGGTGCGGGGCGGCGGGGCGGCGGGGTCGGGCGGCGTGCCCGGCTGGCGGGAAATCGCCCAGCGGTCGCGGCCGGTCAGCATCACCCAAAACCCCATCAGCGCGGTCCAGAACGACACGCAAATCCAGGAAAACAGGATGGCGTAGAGCACCAGCAGCACCCGCTCGATCGGGCTTAGGCCATCGGTGTGAAACACCGTGACCAGAAGGCCCAGGGCCAGCAGCGTGGTCACGGCGATCAGGGTAAAAAATACCGCCCGCCGCAAGGTGTGCCCGATCACCATCGGGCTCGGAACCGAAGAAGCCATAATGCTTACTCGAAAAAGGAAGCCGTCAAGCGCCGGGCGTTTTTTGCCACAGCCGGCGGATTTCGGCCAACACGGAAAAGAGGTCGATCGGCTGCGCCGGCATGGCGCTCGGCGTCGGCGCGGGGGTCGGTTCGGCCATGACCTCGGCCAAGGTATCGCGCAAGCTGTCCCCTTCGCCGGGAGGAGCGAACAGCGTTTTGGGCCAGTCCGGGGTCACGCCGCCCAGCAGGGCGGCCCTGGCCGCCGCCAGCCGTTGCGGGGTGCGCGGCAGTTCCGAGCCTTGCGCCAGCCAATCGTCCAGCAGCTCGCCGGCCGCCAGCAAAGTCCGCGCCAGCGGGTCGAGACCGGAAGCTTCCGGCAATTCGGCCGCGCGCCGCAGCGCCTGCTCGCTCAAGGCCGCGATCTGCGCCGGATCGTGCACGCCCAGCGCGCGCCAGTAGGCGTCGAGCCGGCCGAAAAGCAAATCGGCGTTCGGGGCGGCGACCGGCGGCGGCAGATACGGGTGCGGGGCGATTACTTTACTCCGGTCCACTGGTAGCTCCAGGTTTCCGTCAGCACGTCATCGCCCAGCTTGAGGAAGCAGCGCAACTCGGAGGGATCGCTGCCTTGGGGGACCAGCTCGAAGGACAGCCGCCAGCCGCCGCTGTGGCTGTTTCTGTGCGCCACCACGCTTTGCACCTTGCCGGTCGAGGCGCTGACCACCGCCTGCACCGGCGCGTCGTCCGGCAGCTTGCGCAAGCCTTCGCCGCCGAAGTCGATCACGAACCGGCGGACCTCGGAGTTGAGATCGCCCGCGCCGCCCGCGCCCACCCGGCTGGCCAGGGTGCGGCCGTTCGGCGACAGGTTGGGGAGGTCCAGAAAGAAGGACAGGCGGTAATTGAATTCTAGCTGTTGGCCGGCCTCGACCGGTTTCTCGGGCACCCAGAACGCGGCGATGTTGTCGTAGCGTTCGGCGTCGCTCGGGATTTCGATCAATTCCACCGAACCTTTGCCCCAATCGCCCATCGGTTCCACCCAAATGCTCGGTCGGGTCTGATAGTGCGCTTCCAGATCCTGGTAGTTGTCGAAGCCGCGATCCCGCTGGAGCAGGCCAAAGCCGCGCGGGTTGGTGTTCTGATAGGCGCTGATGCGCAGCCGCGGCGGGTTGTTTAACGGCCGCCAAATCCATTCCCCGTTGCCGGTGGCCAGCAGCAGGCCGTCGGAATCGTGGACTTGCGGGCGGAAATCGTCGAAAAAGCGCTCGTTCATCGCGCCGTGAAAAAACATGCTGGTCAGCGGGGCCACCCCGAATTTTTGAACCTTGTCGCGGGCGAAAATGCTGGATTTGACTTCGATTTGGGTGGCGACTCCCGGCCGGATGGCGAAACGGTACGCGCCGGTCACGCTCTGGCTGTCCATCAAGGCGTAAGCGATGAGTTCGGTGGCTTCTTTTTCGGGTTTCTCCAGCCAGAACTCGCGAAAGTAGGGAAACTCTTCCGGCTTGGGCAGGCCGGTATCGAGCGCTAGGCCGCGCGCCGAGAGGCCGTAATTCTGGCCCTGGCCGACCGCGCGGAAATAGCTCGCGCCCAGGAATACCGCGACTTCATCGTAATGGTTGTCGGTATGCAGCGGATAGAGCACCTTGAAACCGGCGAAACCCAAATCCTTGGGCAGATTGTCGGGGACCTGGTTGCGGCCATAGTCGAACAGGTCGTTGGCGTATTCCACCGGCTTGGGCTCGCCGTCGGTCACCACGTTGATGGCGACCTGGCGGTTGAACAGAAAGCCGAGCGGCGCGAATTGGACTTCAAAGGGCAGCCCGGCGTCGCGCCACAGGCTTTTGTCGCCCTTGAACCGGATATCGCGGTACTGATCGTAATCCAGTTTGGCCAGGAAATCCGGTAGAGTACCCGCAGGATCCTGGAACGGTTGGGTGGCCAACGTTTCGGCGCGGCGGCGGACATCGACGAAGTTGAAGCGTTTGGGGGCCGGGGTCGCGGCCGGAGCGGCTTCGGGCACGCTGGGCGCGCCAATACTGTCCGGCGGATGACACCCGAGGCCCGCCAGCAAAAACAGGCTCAGCAGAATTCGATAGTTCACGACGTTGCGGCTCCGTGGGTTTGGCGTTCCATGTAGTGGGTAAGAAGTGTTATCGAGCGCGTTATTGTATTGTTGTTCGCCTACTCCGACTATCTCACGCTTTCATCGGGCGGTCGAGAATCGAGACGCTACGGCCTAATCGATGGCTTAAAAAAACCAGTTTAACGACTCGCCCATCCCCTGCCCATCTTTCGGGAGAGATCATGCACCTGCAAGAAAACCCCCTTTTCCGGCAGCAATGTTTCGTGGCCGGCGCGTGGATCGACGCCGACGGCGGCGCGCGAACCGCCATCGCCAACCCCGCCACCGGCGAGATTTTGGGCGGCGTTCCCGAGTTGGGAGCCGCCGAAACCCGCCGCGCCATCGAGGCCGCCCACCGCGCGCTGGCCGATTGGCGGGCGCGGCCCGCCCAGGCGCGGGGGCACATTCTACGCCGCTGGTACCAGTTGATGTTGGACCATCAAGAGGATTTGGCGACGCTGTTGACCTTGGAGCAGGGCAAGCCGCTGGCCGAGGCGCGCGGCGAGATCGGTTACGCCGCCAGTTTCCTCGAATGGTTCGCCGAGGAGGGCAAGCGGGTTTATGGCGACGCGATTCCCGCCCAGCAACCGGACAAGCGAATTTTAGTCCTCAAACAGCCGGTCGGGGTCTGCGCGGCCATCACGCCGTGGAATTTTCCGGCGGCGATGATCGCCCGCAAGGCCGGCGCGGCGCTGGCAGCGGGCTGTACGATGGTGGTGAAACCGGCC
Source organism: Candidatus Competibacteraceae bacterium (assembly GCA_016790045.1). Classification (GTDB taxonomy): domain Bacteria; phylum Pseudomonadota; class Gammaproteobacteria; order Competibacterales; family Competibacteraceae; genus Competibacter_A. The sequence continues at coordinate 20,801 of JAEUPW010000122.1, read as the reverse complement.
CCGCAAACCCCGTTTTCGGCCCTGGCGCTGGCGGCGCTGGCGGAGCGAGCGGGGTTGCCGGCGGGGGTGTTGAGCGTCGTCACCGGCCCGGCGCAAGCCATTGGCGACGAAATTCTCGACAACCCTTTGGTGCGCAAATTGAGTTTTACCGGCTCGACCCGCACCGGCAAATATTTGATGCAACGCTGCGCCACCACCCTCAAGCGCCTGTCGCTGGAACTGGGCGGCAATGCGCCGTTTATCGTGTTCGATGATGCGGATGTGGACGCGGCGGTGGCGGGGGCGCTGGTCTCGAAATACCGCAACAGCGGCCAGACCTGCGTTTGCGCCAACCGGTTTCTGGTCCAGGACGGGATTTATGGAGCTTTCGCCGCCAAGCTGACCCAGGCGGTGCGCGATCAGCTCACGGTGGGCGACGGGCTGGAAGCCGGGGTGATGCAGGGGCCGCTGATCGATGCGGCGGCGCTGGAAAAAGTCGAGCGGCACGTCGCCGATGCGCTGGCCCAGGGCGCGAAAGTGCTCACCGGCGGGCGGCGTCATCCCTTGGGCGGGACGTTTTATGAGCCGACGGTGTTGGGGGAGGCAACTCCGCAGATGCTGATCGCGCGCGAGGAAACCTTCGGGCCGGTCGCGCCTTTGTTTCGGTTCAAGACTGACGATGAAGCGGTCGCCTTGGCCAACGCCACCGAATTCGGCCTCGCCGGCTATTTTTACAGCCGCGATTTGAGCCGGGCGTTCAGGGTGGCCGAGGCGCTGGAATACGGGATGGTGGGCATCAACACCGGGCTGATCTCGACCGAAGTCGCGCCGTTTGGCGGCGTCAAGGAATCCGGTTTCGGCCGCGAGGGCTCGAAATACGGCATCGAGGATTATCTGGACATCAAATATCTGTGCATCGGTCTCGGTTGAGCCGGCGGCGCCAATCGGAGCTGGCCGATTTCGGGGCGGGTAGCCCATTTTTTCCCAATTCTGACAACCCTCGTTGCAACGTGTGATGTTTTCGCAAGAATTCAGTTATATCGGTTTGTTGCTTCTCGGCATTCTGGCCACGTACGCCACGGTCGGCTTGATTTTCTGGCTGATTAACTCGCCGCGCATCGGCCACGTTTTTCAAAGCCTGACCAACGTTTCGCCGCAGTTGGTCGCGATCATCGGGCTGTTGTTCGGTCTGTATATGGCGTTTTTCGCCAACGACATTTGGAGCATCCGCGACCGGGCGCAGTCGATGATTCTGGAGGAGGCCGACGGCCTGCGCGGCCTGCTCGATGTCGCCGAGAGCTTGCCGGCGGAGTCCGGCGCGCCGCTGGCCGTCGCCGTGCGCGCCTACATCGGCGCGGCGGTGCGCGAGTGGCCGCTGCTGGCCCAGGGCGGGAGCAGCCCGCAAGCGCGCGAGCTGTTGCGCCAGTTGAGCCGGCTGGCCTTGGGGGAAACGCTGCTGGGACGCTCCAGCGCCGGAGCGCAATACGCCTTGACGCGGAATCTGGAGAAAGCGCAATCGGCGCGCTATCACCGCTTGGCCTTGAGCCAGCGGCGCGGCGATCCGCTGAAGTGGTTCGCGGTCGCCTGTCTGGGCACGCTGACCTTGTTGTCCGTCGGCTTGGTGCATCTGGACAATTGGCGCTCGCAACTGGCGGCGATGCTGATGTACGCCTCGGCCATTTCGGTCGGTTTCACCGCCGCTTATCTGGAGCGCAGCCCGTTTCAAGCCTTCGCGGTCAGCGCTCGCCCCATCGCCGAACTGCTCGATCCGGCGCTCGGGTTGGAGCGGCGCTAGCGCGGGGTCCGATCGGTCGGCCCGCCGCCGGCGACAATCGCCGGCGGCGGTTTGGCCGGCTTCAAGCGTCGTTGTTGCCCAGCACCACCCGCTTGCGCTGCTTGGCGAACTCCAGCAAGCGGCGGATCGGCAGCGCCGCCCGCTCGCGGATCGCCTCGTCGATGTGGATTTCGTTGCCGCCGGTTTCCAGAACGCGCGCCAGATTGCGAAGGCCGTTCATCGCCATCCACGGGCAATGCGCGCAACTGACGCAGGTCGCGCCCTTGCCGGCGACCGGCGCTTCCAGAAACACCTTGTCCGGGGCGACTTGCTGCATCTTGTGAAACAGGCCGTTGTCGGTGGCGACGATGAATTTTTTCGCCGGCAGTTTCCGGGCCGCCTCGACCAGCGCGGTGGTCGAACCCACCACGTCGGCTTGCGCGATCACGTCCAGCGGCGATTCCGGATGGACCAGCACTTGGGCGTCGGGGTGTTCGGCGCGCAGCTCGCGCAAGCCCTCGGCCTTGAAAGCTTCATGCACCACGCAGGCGGCGCCCCAGAGCAGCATGTCCGCGCCGGTTTCGCGCTGGATGTACGCGCCGAGATGGCGGTCCGGAGCCCAGATCAGCTTCTCCCCGCGCCCGGCCAAATGGCGGACCAGATCCAGCGCGATGCCCGAAGTCACCACCCAATCGGAGCGGGCTTTCACCGCCGCGCTGGTGTTGGCGTAGACCACCACGGTGCGCTCGGGATGCCGGTCGCAAAACGCCGCGAACTCATCGGCCGGACAGCCGAGATCGAGCGAGCATTCCGCCTTCAAATCCGGCATCAGCACCCGTTTTTCGGGGTTGAGAATTTTGGCGGTTTCGCCCATGAAGCGCACGCCCGCCACCACCAGGGTGCTGGCTTTGGACTCCGTTCCGAAACGGGCCATGTCGAGCGAATCCGACACGTAGCCGCCGGTGGCCTCGGCCAGCTCTTGCAGCTCCGGGGAGGTGTAGTAGTGGGCGACCAAAGTCGCGTCCTGTTCGGCCAGCAGCCGCGCGATCTTCGCCGTCAGCCGCTCGCGCTCGGCGGCGTCCAGCGCTTCGGCCACGGTCGGCGGCACTTGCGCCGGCGACAGTCGGCGATCTTTCATGACCACTTCGGCAACCACAGCATTCATGAGCGTTCTCCAGCGACCCCGTCGGCCGCGTCACTTGATGAAGTCAACCTGACCGGGCCGCTTGGCCCGGTACAGTTGGGCCGGCCGATGGCCCCCGCGCCGCGCCGTCTCCCCGGTCGCCTCGATGCAGTCCAACGCCAGAATGCGCTTGCGAAAATTGCGCTTGTCCAAAATTTCACCCAGGATGGTTTCGTTGACCGCCTGCAATTCGGTCAAGGTAAAACGCTCCGGCATCAGTTGCAGGGCGATAGTCGAATAAGCCAGCTTGGAAGCCAGCCGCCGGTGAGCGAGCGCGGCGATTCCGGCATGGTCTTGCAGCAAATCCGGCAACGCCGCCAGCGAAGACCATTCCATCCGCGCCCGCCCGTCCGCCGCAGGATCGACCGCGAGCGCGCCGCAGGACACCAGAGCGTAATAGGCTACCGTCACCGCCAGCCCGCCGGCGGCTTCCGGCCGGCCAAAGGTGTATAACTGTTCCAGGTAGGCGCCGCCAAAGCCGGTCTGGTCGGTCAGATGCCGTCTGGCGGCGGCGTCTAAATTTTCCACTCCTTCCAGCGGCCCGCCGGGCAGCCGCCAACCGGTCGGCCGTCGCGTCAGCAGCACCTCCAGGCGCTCGGCGCGAATGGCGAACGGTACGACTTCGATGCTCAGGTTCAGCGCAACAGGGCCTATCATCGCCTTCGTGCCAATAAGAATTTCGATAAAGTGTATAAATGACACCTTATATTAGTGTTGATTCTACACTATTGTGGATTGATGGCAATTATTTTTCGGGACCGCGAAATCGGGCCATTTGAGCGAAACCGAACCCGGCGGATTTCGCTAGAATGCCCGTCGGCCTAAAACACGATAATAAGACGGAGGAAGCGTTGATGAGCGAACAGCGGGATATGGTGGTTTTGGTGCACGGCTTGTACGTGCACGGCATCTGGATGGGGCTGCTGGAGTCTTGGCTGGAGCAGGCAGGTTATCGGACGACGAATTATTCCTATCCCACCATGACCCGATCGCCCGCCGAAAACGCGGCCGCCTTGCAGCGATTGCTCGAAGAAATCGACGCGCCGACCGTCCATTTTTTGGCGCATAGCATGGGCGGATTGATCGTGCGCCACCTGTTCCATCATTATCCGAAGCAAAGGCCGGGTCGGGTGGTGACGCTAGGGACGCCCCATCAAGGCAGTTACGCCGCGCAGATCATGCACGATCTCGGCCTTGGCTTTTGCGTGGGGCGGGGTTTGGAAGGCGGGTTGCTGGGCGATGCGCCATCGTGGACCGCGCCGAACCAACTGGGCTCTATCGCCGGCGACCTCAACGTCGGCTTCGGCCTGGTGTTCACCGGGATGCCCGAGCCCTCCGACGGGCTCATCGCCGTGGTCGAAACCCAGTTGACCGGCATGACCGACCACATCTGTTTGCCGGTGTCTCACATGCAAATGCTGGTCGATCCGGCGGCGCTCGCCCAGGCCACCGCCTTCTTCGCCACCGGGCGGTTTCGCCATTCCAAAGCGGCCTAGCATCGCGGCGAAATAAGGCCGCATGCGCCGGGCGCCGGCTTAGCACAGAATCCCGAGCATGGCCGCCCGCGCCACCGCGGCGGTCTTGTTGGCGGCTCGCAGCTTGAGGGTCACGTTGCCGATATGGAAGTTGACCGTGCGTTCCGAGATGTTGAGGATCGCCGCGATTTCGGCGGCGGTTTTGCCCTCGGCGGTCCAGCACAGCACGGCCGTTTCGCGCTTGGACAAACGCGCCTGGCTTTCGGGGACCAGTTTGGGCAAAAGCCGCTTGGTCAGCCCCAGATGCGCGACTTGCGCCAGCCAGGCCATTTGATAGCTCTTGGCTTGCAATTCGCTCTCGGAAAGCGGCTCCGCCGAGCGCGCCAGCGTCAGCATCCCCCCGATGCCGCTGGGATCGCGGCTGGATTCGGCCCAGCCGAAACGCAGGCCGAAGGAGCGCGCCTCTTCCCACAATTCCGGCGTCGAGGCGAACAATCCGTCCGACCAGATCACCGGCGCGACCGAGCGGATGCCGTGCTTGACGGTCGGGTCGGTGGCCACATAATTCGCTTCGCGGTAGCGCGTTTGCCAAGCCATCGGATAATTGTTGTACATCACGATCCGGGGCTTGGCCCACGGGAACGGCAGGCGCAAACCGTAAGCGCAGTGCTCGAAACCCAGCTCGCGCGCCAGGGCGACCAGGGCCTTAAAAAATTGTTGCTCGTTGGCGACGGACAGCAGCATCTGCAACTGCTGCTCCCGCCAGGCTCTCACGATCAAACGCCGCTCGGCGGGGACGATCTCGTGGGGAAGGGGCGCTTGGCCGAATCCTGGCGCGCTCAACATCGACTCCAAAACCTTGCCAATTGGGTATTGCCGTCTGGTCCTGTCGGTTGCCGCCAGCCTTCAGCAGCTTGCCGGAAGCGATCTTATCGGGTCTGCGGCCGGGAGGCGGCCGTGCGGTTTCGTCGCGAAAGTGCCGGGTGTATCGCGAAGCTATCGCTCCAGCCTCGAACCTGAGGTGCGATGCCGGGACGTTTCGCCGACCGACGATCCGGGACGCCAGCGCCAACCCAGTTCGCCCAAGATCGACGTCCGACTGAAAAGATTAGCTAATATGTTAGCACAACAGGAATAAATCTATAACCTTATAAATACTCGTTATATGTGACAACCTGTAACATATAACAGTTATCGGGTCACAATAACACTGCTAAATTGGAATGCCGAGTCCCGGATGTTTTCGGAAGCGGTATGCGAATCGTGTCAGGCGTTTCCACGGAAATTTTGGAAGACTTGCGCGCCAAAGTCGCTCGTTACCGTTATGCGGTTTTTGTCGAGCGGCTGGGCTGGAACCTTCAAACCCGCAACGGTGAGGAACTGGATCAATTCGACCGTTCCGACACCGTTTATGTCGTCGCCCAAGACGAGGGCGGGCCCGTTTTGGGTTGCGCCAGGCTGCTGCCCACCACGCGCGCCCACCTGCTGGGAGAAATTTTTCCGCACCTGTTGAACGGCGCGCCGCCTTGTTCGCCCGAAGTTTGGGAGCTGTCGCGATTCGCGGCGGTGGCTTTCGGCGGGCGGGCGCCGTCGCCTTCCAGGTCATCGGCGGTATCGGTCGCCTTGCTCGAAGCGGCGATCCGTTACGCGGCCGCGCGGGGCGCCAAGCGGTTGATCACCCTTTCGCCGCTCGGCGTGGAACGCTTGCTGCGCCGGGCCGGCTTTCGGATCCAGCGCGCCGGGCCGGCGACGGTGATCGACGGCCAGTTGTTTCTGGCCTGCTGGATCGATGCGGTGGTGGAGCAGGAGCGGTGATCAATCCGGCGCTGCGGGAAAAGATCGAAAGGCGCAAGCGGCTTCTGACCGGCATCAAAGAAGAATTGATCGACCGGCTGCGGCTGGATTTCCGCGCCGATGAAATCGATGACGACACATTTTTGTTTGGCGGCGGCTTGGCGCTCGATTCGATCGCCGCCGCCGATATTATCGTGGGCTTGCAATTCCGCTTCGGCGTGATTTTGTCCGAAGAAAAAATTTTAGCGCTGCAAACCGTCAACACGCTGGCGGATTTTTTACAAACTGAACACGCTGGCGGATTTTTTACAAACTGAAGATGAAATGGTTTGGATGCAATGGTCATGCTCGGTCGGTTGAGTCAGGTCGCCGCATTTTACGGCAAGCGCAACAGCGTCGGTTGGCGGGATGGCTGCGCCGTATGTCCGGTTTATCGAAGCGTGGAAACGGAATATCAAAAACTGCGCCAAGGCGTTACCCTGACCGATTGTTCGCATTTCGGCCACTTTCGCCTCGAAGGGCCGGATGCGTTGCGTTTGATCGACCGGCTCAGCTTTGCCGACCCGCATCGCTTGGCGGCCGATCGTCTGCTGCCCTCTTACGCGCTTCACGAAGACGGCAGTTTGTTTTTTGAAATGCTGGTGGCCGATGCCGGCGACAGCTACCGGCTGATGACCGAAGGGGTCGACCCGCTGGAGGTCGCCGCGTTGCTCCATAGGCTGGCGGCCAGCCGCAGCTTTGAAGTCGCCATCGTCGACGAGACGCAAACCCAGTCCTTTATCGGCCTCAACGGCCCTTATGCCTGGGAGTTGCTCAAAGACGTGATCGGTCCTGGCGTTATCGGCTTGCGCCCGCTGGAAAGCCTTTCCGGCAACCAGTTGGACGGGATTCTGTTCGCGCTTCACCGGGTCGATAAAGCCGGCGAATACGGTTATCTGTTGCAGGTGGACAGCGATTATCTGATCGACTTGTGGCAGCAGCTTTTGCAAGTCGGCCGGCGCTTCGACATCGAGCCGGTCGGCTACGAAGCGTTGGACCTGTGCAAGCTGGAAAACCGTTTGACCAACATCCACCGCGAAGCGCGACTGGCGAACCATGTGCTGGAGTTGAATACGCGGGCTTTAATGCGGCGCGACCGACGCGAGTATCTCGGTCGCGCAGCGGTCGAAAAGGCGCTGTCCGAGGGCGTCAAGCGCCGATTGGTCGGGATGGTTTTAGAGGGGGAGCGAACCGCGCAACCGCCATTGGGGGCCGGCGCTGGCGTCCACGCCGATGGCGTGCGCGTGGGAGACATCGCGCATCTGGCGTTTTCGTTTGCCTTGGGCCGCTGGTTGGCGCTGGCCTTTCTGGAGGCGGATTACGCCTACGCGGGCTTGCGCTACCGGATCGGCGACCGGCGCGGCGACGCTGGCGCCAGGACCGTTTCCGCGCCTTTCATCGTCAGCGAAAGCCTGCGCATCCGGCCCCGGCAAGACAGCTATTTCGAGCGCGGCGCGCGCGCGCGGCTTCAGGATGGCGAGCGCGCGTTCCCGCCAAAATCCGCCAGCGTCCGCCCGCACCGGTTTCAAGGCGTTCTGACGGATCGACGGGCCTACCGCAGAACGATCGCCTGAAGGCTGCACCGTTCGGCGGGGCCGGTCGTTTGCAAACGCGCGGGCTGACGGCAAGCGGTTGGGCAGGAATGGAGAGGGACCCTTTGGGAAGCGCAAAAACGGTAAACGGCGCCACGGAAGCTCAGACCATTTTGATTCACGGTGCCGGGACCAGTATCGGGTTGGCGGTCGCCCGGGAATTCAACCGCCGCGGCATGGTCGTGGCCCTGCACGACGCCCAGAGGCCGACGGTCGCGGCGGAGATCGTGCGAGCGCTGGGAAGCGAGGGGCAGATGCTCGATTTGAGCGACATGCCTTTGGACCAGGGCGATAGCGAAGGCGGTCTGGCCGCCATCGCCGAACGTTGCGGCCGCCTGGACGCGCTGGTGAACCTCTATGCGCCGCACACGGCGGCCGGACCGGCCGATCTCCAGTCCTACGTGTTCAATCTGTATCGCCGCAACGTGGCCGCCGCGAACATCATCGCGCTCCACACCAACAACGGGATGATCGTCAACCAGTTCTTCCTGGCTTCCGCGTTCGCCGACACCGATTTGGCGGATTGCATGGCGGTCGCGCGCGGCGCGGTCGCCAGCTTTACCCGGATTTTGGCGGTCCAATACGGCCGGTTGGGCGTGCGGGTCAACGGCTTGTTGCTGGGCTTGCTGGACGCTCCGGAAATCACCGCGCTGGCCAGCGAGCGGGTGTTGGCCGCCACCACGCCGCTGCGGCGCTGGGCGGAGTCGGTCGATGTCGCCATGAGCATCGCGTTTCTGGTTTTGGACAGCAATTACATTACCGGTCAACTGCTGATCATGGATGGCGGTCTGACCGGCGGCGGCAACGGGTTTTGAAGGGATGCCGGCGACGGCGCGATAAGCGCCCGCAAGCCGGCAACGGAGTCAGGCGATGGCTGCTCTCGACCAGAGGATTGCATTGGTGACCGGCGGGTCACGGGGTCTCGGCCGCGCCGTGGCGCTGGAACTGGCGCGCCGCGGGGCGTGGGTCGCGATCAATTACCGGCGGCGCGAGCGGGAAGCGCGCGAAACCTTGGCGCAACTGCGCGCCGAAGGGGGCCAGGGCGCCGCCTATCGAGCCGATGTCACCGACCCCGACCAGGTGCGGCGCATGTTTGAGACGGTGTTCGATCGGCACCGGAGGCTGGATATTCTGGTCAACAACGCCGGCATTATCCGCGATGCCTACTTTCTGCTGATGAGCGCCCGCGACTGGCGCGACGTGCTGGAGGTCGATTTAAACGGCCCGTTCCATTGCAGCAAAGAGGCGGTTCGGATCATGGCCGGCCGTGGCGGCGGCGTGATCGTCAATATCGGTTCCGGGTTGGTCGCCCAGCCCGGTCAAGTCAATCACAGCGCGGCGAAAGCGGGCATGGCCGGCTTTTCGCGCGCGCTGGCGCGCGAGGTGGCGCCGAGAGGCATCCGCGTCATGCATGTGGCGCCGGGCTTTTTCAAAACCGAAATGTCCGAAACCTTGAGCCGGGATTCCATCGAGGCCAGCTATCAGTTGACGCCGCTGGAGCGCTGGGGTTTGCCGGAAGAGCTGGCGGCTCTGGTGGCGTTTTTGGCCAGCGACGACGCGCGCTGTTTCAGCGGCCAATCCATCGCGATCGACGGCGGGCGCAGCGCGGTGGAAGCGGAATTCGGCCTGTAAATCCCTTGCCGCCGGATGTCCGGCAAGCGGTCTCCTCCCCCGGTCAACCGGATGCTTTCCGGGACCAATTTCGCGCCCCTGCCGGCCCTCGCCGCTGTCTCTCCTGCGCGCGGGAAGCGCAAAATGCTAAACTGATACCCCTTCGGTCAGGTTTTCAGGCAAGAGGCTTCTTTCATGGCAGGACACAGCAAATGGGCGAACATCCAGCACCGAAAAAACGCCCAGGACGCCAAGCGCGGCAAACTGTTCACGCGCTTGATCCGCGAAATCACCGTGGCCTCGCGCATGAGCGGCGGCGATCCCGGCGCGAATCCCCGCTTGCGCCTGGCGATGGACAAGGCGCTGATCGCCAACATGCCGAGGGATACCATCGACCGCGCCATCAAGCGCGGAACCGGTTCGCTGGAAGGCGTCGAATACGAGGAAATCCGCTACGAGGGCTACGGGCCGGGCGGCGTGGCGGTGATGGTGGACGCCATGACCGACAACCGCAACCGCACGGTCGCGGAAGTCCGCCACGCCTTCAGCAAGTGCGGCGGCAATCTCGGCACCAGCGGTTCGGTGGCGTTTCAGTTCAGCGAACAGGGCGTGCTGAGCTATCCGGCCGGCTGCGACGAAGACCGGATCATGGAAGTCGCCATCGAAGCCGGCGCGGACGATGTGGTGAGCTACGAGGACGGGTCGGTGGACGTGCTGGCCGCGCCGGCCGCCTTCGCCCAGGTCAAGGGCGCGATGAGCGCCGCCGGTTTGGAGCCGGAAGCGGCGGAGATCACCCAGCGCGCCGCCTCCAGCAGCACCCTGGGCTTCGAAGACGCGCAAAAGATGGTCAAGCTGCTGGAGATGCTGGAAGACTTGGACGACACCCAAAACGTCTATTCCAACGCCGACATCCCCGACGACATTCTGGCGAAACTCTGAGCGTGACCGCGATCCGGCTGATGGGCATCGATCCCGGTTCTCGGATCACCGGCTACGGCATCATCGATCTGGATGGACCGCGCGCGCGCCATATCGCCAGCGGCTGCATCCAGACCGCCAGCGACCGGCCGGTGCCCGAGCGGCTGAAAACCATCTACGAGGCGGTGGCCGGGGTCATCGCGACCTACAGCCCGGCGGAAGCGGCGGTCGAGCAGGTGTTCATGCACCGCAACCCCGATTCGGCGCTCAAGCTCGGGCAGGCGCGCGGCGCGGCGCTGTGCGCGGTGGTGATGGCGCGGGTGCCGGTCAGCGAATACGCGGCGCGCGCCGTCAAGCAGGCGGTGGCCGGCAACGGCGCGGCCGACAAGTCGCAAGTGCAGCACATGATCAAGTTGCTGCTGAATTTGAGCGAAGCGCCGCCGACCGACGCCGCCGACGCCCTGGCGGTGGCGATCTGCCACGGCCACATCCGGCAAACCCGGCAACGCCTGGGGGCGGTGGCCGCGCTGGCCGGGCGGCGGCGATGATCGGCCGCCTGCGCGGGCTGCTGGCCTGGAAGCGGCCGCCCCATCTGCTGATCGACGCCAACGGCGTCGGCTACGAGCTGGAAGCGTCGCTGACCACCTTTCAAACCCTGCCGGAACTGGGCGCGGAAGTGGTGCTGTTCACCCATCTGGCGGTGCGGGAAGACGCTCACGCCTTATACGGTTTCGCCAGCACCGACGAGCGGGCGCTATTTCGCAACCTGATCCGGGTCGCCGGGATCGGTCCGCGCCTGGCGCTGCTGATCCTCTCGGGGATGAGCGCGGACGCGTTCGTCCGCTGCGTGCGCGACGGCGACGCCCTGGCGCTGACCCGGTTGCCGGGCATCGGCAAAAAGACCGCCGAGCGGCTGATCATCGAAATGCGCGACCGCATCGGCGAACTGGCGCTCGGCCCCGCGACGGGGGCGGGCGGCAAGGCGCCGGCGGCGGCGGCCAGCCCGAGCGAGGACGCGGTCAGCGCCTTGGTGGCCTTGGGCTACAAGCTGCCCGAGGCTTCGCGCATGGTGCAGGCCATCGAAGCCGAGGGCCTGAGCAGCGAGGCGCTCATCCGGCAAGCCCTGCAAGCCAGCGTGCGCCGCTGATGTCCGCCAGGGTGGACCGGCGCGCAAACCGAGCGGCGGCGGCCGTTTGGCTTTACACTCTCCGGCGCAACGCCTTCAAACCGCCATTCCCGTCATGAATTCATCGGATCGTTTGATTTCACCGGCCGCCAGCGGCGAGGACGCCACGCTGGATCGCGCCGTCCGGCCCAAGCGGCTGGCCGACTACATCGGCCAGCGGGCGATGCGCGAGCAATTGGAGATTTTCATCCAGGCCGCGCGGGCGCGCGCCGAGGCGCTGGATCACGTGTTGCTGTTCGGGCCGCCGGGGTTGGGCAAGACCACGCTGGCCCACATCGTCGCCGCCGAGATGGGGGTCAACCTGCGCCAGACTTCGGGGCCGGTGATCGAGCGGCCCGGCGATCTGGCCGCGCTGCTGACCAACCTGGAGCCGCGCGACGTGCTGTTCATCGACGAGATTCACCGCTTGAGCCCGGTGGTGGAAGAAGTGCTGTATCCGGCGATGGAGGACTATCAGATCGACATCATGATCGGCGAGGGGCCGGCGGCGCGCTCGATCAAGCTGGATTTGCCGCCGTTTACCCTGGTCGGCGCCACCACCCGCGCGGGGTTGCTGACCTCGCCGCTGCGGGATCGCTTCGGCATCGTCCACCGCCTGGAGTTTTACACGCCGGAGGAGCTGACCGAGATCGTGGCCCGCTCGGCGCGGATTTTGGCCATCGAAACCGATTATCCCGACGGCGCGACCGAGATCGGCCGGCGCTCGCGCGGCACGCCCCGGATCGCCAACCGGCTGCTGCGGCGGGTGCGCGACTTCGCCCAGGTGCGGGCAGACGGGCGGATCACCGTCGAGGTGGCGCGACTGGCGCTCGATTTATTGAAAGTGGACCAGCGCGGTTTCGACGAGCAGGATCGCCGCTTGCTGGGATTGATGATCGACAAGTTCGGCGGCGGGCCGGTCGGGTTGGACACGCTGTCGGCGGCGCTCGGCGAAGAGCGCGGCACCATCGAGGACGTGCTGGAGCCCTATTTGATCCAGCAAGGGTTTTTGATGCGCACCCCGCGCGGCCGGGTGGCGACGGCGCACGCCTACCGCCATTTCGGCTTGATTCCGGCCAGCGATCCCGCCGCCGGCGATCTGTTCGGCCCGCCGCCGTGAGCTACGGCTTGGGTGGCGTCGAGGGCGGTTGCGGGGGCGGCTGGACCGCCGGCGGGGCCGCGCCGCCCTGGGGAGGCTTGGCCGGCTCGACCGACGTTTCCGGGACGTCTTCGCCTTCGGTGTCCTCGGTGATCTCGCTTTCGGAAGGCGGCGGCAGGCCCTCCACGGCGATCTCGTATTCGTCCACCGTGAGCGTGCCGTCGCCGTCGCTGTCGGCCGCGTCGAAATCCAAACCTTCGACGCTGGCGGCCTCATCGGCGCTGATCAAACCGTCGCCGTCGGTATCGACTTCCTCGAAAGTCAGCGGGGCGGCGGCGAAAGCGGAGCAGGCCGCCGCCAGCAGGGCCGCTAAAAAGAACGTGCGCATCAGGTGCTCCTCTGCGGGTGCGTGCAATAATTCAGCATCGGTTCAATGTCGGTGGAGAATTCTAACGGAAGGTGGTTATGTTTGTCTGGCCGGTTCGGGTTTATTACGAAGACACCGACAGCGGCGGTGTGGTTTATTATGCCAATTACCTAAAATTCATGGAGCGCGCCCGCACCGAGTGGTTGCGGGCGCGCGGTTTCGAACAGGACGCCTTGCTCGAAGAGCAGCGTCTGCTGTTTGCGGTCCGCTCGCTGAACGTGGACTATCATCGGCCGGCCCGCTTCAACGATCTGCTGGCCGTGTTGACCCGGCTGCGCGAAGCGGGCGGGGCCAGTTTCCTGTTCGAGCAAACCATCCGGCGCGACGCCTCCACCGACATCCTGTGCAGCGCGCGGGTGAAGGTCGCTTGTATTGATGCCGAGACGTTCCGGGCGCGCCGGATTCCCCGGCGATTGAGGGAGACAGAGGGGGATTGCAGGTGACCCATGATTTGTCGTTTTGGAGTCTGATCGCCAACGCCAGTTTGATCGTGCAACTGATCATGCTGCTGCTGCTGGTGGTTTCGGTGGGTTCGTGGTGGGTGATCGTCAAGAAAGGCTTGGTGCTGGAATCCGCCAAGCGGGCGGCCGACCAGTTCGAGGACGATTTTTGGTCGGGGATCGATCTGGCCGTGCTGTACGCCCGCATCAACCGGCAAAAAGAGGTGATGTGGGGCATGGAGGCCATTTTTCTGGCGGGGTTTCAGGAGTTTTTGCGCTTGCGCTCGCAACCGACCATGGACCCCGAATCGGTGGTCAGCGGCGCCCAGCGCGCGATGCGCGCGGCCGGATCGCGGGAGCTCGACGAATTGGAAATGTACCTGTCGCTGCTGGCGACCACCGGCTCCACCAGCCCCTACATCGGCTTGTTCGGCACGGTTTGGGGGATCATGAATTCGTTCCGGGCGCTGGGGTTGACGCAGCAGGCGACCTTGGCGCAAGTCGCGCCGGGCATCGCCGAGGCGCTGATCGCGACCGCCATGGGCCTGTTCGCGGCGATTCCGGCGGTGATTTTCTACAACCGCTACGCCCACGAAGTGGATCGGCTGGCCAACCGTTACGAGACCTTCATGGAGGAGTTTTCCAACATCTTGCAGCGCCAGTCCTACACCCTGCGCAAGAATTACTCCGACGCCGCCCGCGCCGCCGCGGCGCCGCATCAGGGCTAGACGATGGCCCGACGCAGCGCGCACAGCCGCTTGAAGGCGGAAATCAACATCGTTCCCTACATCGACGTGATGCTGGTGTTGCTGGTCATTTTCATGGTGACCGCGCCCTTGCTCAACCAAGGTGTGGAGGTCGATTTGCCCAAAGCCCCCACCGAGAAGATCGATACCCAAAATCAAGAGACCCAGGTGCTGGTGTTATCGGTGCAGAAAGGGGGAAGCTGCTATTTCAACGTCGGTTCGGAAAAAGCCCAGCAAGTCAACTGCGCGGATCTGGAGCCACGGCTCGCGGACATCCGCGAGCGCTTGACCCACAAACCGCAGCCGCCGGTGCTGGTCCGCGCGGATCGCGAGCTGAAATACGACGATGTCATCAAGGCCATGGCGATCTTGCGGGACGCGGGGGCCGAGAAGGTCGGCCTGTCCACCGCGCCGCCCGATTCTCCGCCGGTTCGACCTTAACCCACATCGATGCAATCGGAGCGCAAAGGACGTTATCAGAATGTCGTGGCGACGGTGGTGGCCGTCGCCATCCACGGGGTGTTTCTCGGCTTTTTATTGCTCAATCTGAGCAGCATCGCCAGCGCTCCCAAACCCGAACAACCCGAACCCGAAGCGATTCCGGCGCAAGTCGTGGACGAGGTGGCGCTTTGGGAAGAGCAAAAGCGTCTGGCGGAGGAAGAGCGCCGCCGCCAGCGCGAAGAAGCGGAACGGCAAGCGCAACTGGCTCGCGCCGAACGGGAGGCGCGCGCGGCGGAAGAGCGCCGCCAAGCCGAACTCCGCCGCCAGCAAAACGAGGAAGCCCGGCTCAAGGCCGCCGAGGAGGCGAGACGGGCAGCGGCTGAAGAGGCCAAGCGCGAGGCCGCCGACGAGGCCAAACGAGAAGCGGCCGAGGAGGCGAAGCGGCAAGCCGCGGCGGAACAGAATCGACGCGAAGCGGCGGAAGCCAAACGGGAGGCGGCGGAAGAAGCGAAGCGCCAGGCGGCCCAGCAGGCCAAGCGCGAAGCCGCCGAGGAAGCGAAGCGGGAAGCGGCGGAAGAAACCCGGCGCGAGGCGGCGGAAGAAGCGAAGCGCCAGGCGGCCCAGCAGGCCCGGCGCGAGGCGGCGGAAGAAGCGAAGCGCCAGGCGGCGCAACAGGCCCGGCGCGAAGCCGCCGAGGAAGCGAGACAAGAGGCGGCGGCGGAAGCCCGACGGCAGGCGGCGGAAGCCAAACGCGAAGCGGTGGAAGAAGCGAAACGGCAGGCGGCGCAACAAGCCAAGCGCGAGGCCGCCGAGGAGGCCCGGCGCGAAGCCGCCGAAGACGCCCGGCGCGAGGCCGCCCAACAGGCCAAGCGCGAGGCCGCCGAAGCGGCGAGACGGGAGGCTGCGGCGCAAGCCCGGCGCGAAGCGGCGCAGCAGGCCAAACGCGAAGCGGCGGAAAACGCGAGACGCGCCGCCGCCGAACAGGCCAAACGCGAGGCGGCGGAGGCGCGAAGCAAGGCGGCCGAGGAAGCCCGGCAAGCCGCCGCCGAAGAAGCCCGGCGCAAAGCGGCGGAAGAATCGCGACGAGCGGCGGCCGAGGAAGCCCGGCGCAAGGCAGCGGAAGACGCCAAGCGCGCCGCCGCCGAGGAAGCCCGGCGCAAAGCGGCGGAAGACGCCAAACGCGCCGCCGCCGAGGAGGAGCGGCGTCAGGCGGCGGAAGAGGCGCGGCGAAAGGCCGACGAAGCGCGCCAGCTCGCTCAAAAGCTGGCCGCGCGGGAAAGGGCCAAGTCCAGCGCTTCAGCCCATGCCGGCAACGTCATCGGCCCTTATGTGGAACGGCATTGGACCCCCATGGCCAGCAGCCCCGGAGGTCTGGTTTGCCTGCTCAGGATCACGGTGACGCCTTCCGGCCAGGTGACCGGCGTTCAAGTGATGAAGGGGAGCGGAGACAGCCTGTTCGACAACTCGGCGGTCGCCGCCGCCCGCCGCGCCTCGCCGTTGCCCATGCCCGCCGATCCGGACGTGGGCCAGGAGTTGCGGCCGACCTTTATTCTGAGATTCCGACCGAAGTAAGCTAAGTTTCACTCATCTGCCGAGATTGATCATGTTGAAGGAGGCCCATCCTTGAAATCGTTTGTGAAAAGTGTCGGAGCGCTGGCGCTCCTGTTGGCCGTTGGCTCGCTCGCACATGCCGAACTGACCATTGACGTCAGCAAGGGAATCGAGGGGAGCGGCATCCCCATCGCCATTTCGCCTTTCGCGGGCGGCGCGTCTGAAAATATCGCGGCCGTCATCGCCTCCGATTTGAAGCGGACCGGCAAATTCGCCCCGCAATCCGGCGGCGCTCAAGCCGACTATAGCGTGACCGGTCAGGCCAGCCCCGGCGGCGCGCGCGGCTACGTGGTGCAGTTCAAGCTGGCCGGCGCTCAGGGCAGCCAGTTATTGGGCATGTCTTTCGACGTGCCGTCCAGCCAACTGCGGCCCGTGGCGCACCGCATCAGCGATTTGATCTATGAAAAGCTGACCGGCGAGAAGGGCTTGGCCGGGACCAAGATCGCCTTCGTCACCGCCGGCGGCGGCTTCTGGCTGCTGGTGGTCGCCGACGCCGACGGGCAAAATCCCAACGTGATCCTGCGCTCCAGCCAACCGATCATGTCGCCGTCGTGGTCGCCGGACGGATCGCGGCTGGCTTACGTGTCCTTCGAGGGCCGCAGGCCGCAGATCGTGGTGCAAGACGTTTACAGCGGCGCTCGCCGCGTGGTTTCCGCCGCGCCCGGCATCAACGGCGCGCCTTCCTGGGCCCCCAACGGCCAGCGCTTGGCCTTCACTTTATCCAAAGACGGCAATCCCGAAATTTACGCCCTGGATTTGGGCAGCCAGAATCCGGTGCGCCTGACCAGCGCCAACGCCATCGATACCGAGCCGGTCTGGTTGCCGGACGGCAGCTTGGTCTTTACCTCGGATCGGGGCGGTTCGCCGCAGGTGTACCGGATCGGCCCCGGCGGCGGCGCGGCCCAGCGCCTGACCTTCGAGGGCGACTACAACGCCAGCCCCACCGCCTCGCCGGACGGCCGTTACATCGCCATGGTGCATCGGCGCGGCGGCCAGTTTTACATCGCCGCGCTGGATCTGAAGACCCGCCAATTTCGGGTGTTGACCTCGGGTGGCCTCGACGAATCGCCCAGCTTTGCCCCCAACGGCCGCATGATCATCTATTCCAACGGCCGGCAGTTGAACGCGGTATCCGTCGATGGTGGCGTGAAGCAGGATTTCGTTTTGCGCGGCCGGGTGCGCGATCCGGTTTGGGCTCCGTACGGCCGTTGACCGTTTGATTTCTTAGTTCCAGTCGATGGGAGAATCTGCCATGCAATATGTCGTCAAGACCCTGATCGCCGTCGCCTCCTTGGCGTTTTTAGCCAGTTGCGCCTCGACCGGGCAAAATACCGAAGAGACCACGGATTCCACGATCACGACGCAAACGGACGCGAGCGGACAGCCGGGCCAGGAGGCGTACAGCTATCCTTACGGGCAAGCGCCGAGCGGCTATGACGCCTACGATACCGGCGGCGGCGAGCAGTTGGCCGGCGCACCGGGCGGCGGGGGCGGCCGGGCCGGCCGAGGCGGGGGCGGAGCCGGCGGCAACGTGGTGTCGGCGGACCGGATCGTCTATTTCGAATACGACAGCGCCAATATTCGCGCCGAAAGCCGTCCGGTCATCGCGGCGAACGCGCGCGCCATGACCAACAACCGCCGCAGCGTCACCCAACTGGAAGGGCATACCGACGAGCGCGGCAGCCGCGAGTACAACATCGCCCTGGGCGAACGCCGGGCCAACGCCGTGCGCCAGGCCATGACCGCCCTGGGCGTTTCGCCGCAGCAGATTCGGGTGGTCAGCTACGGCGAGGAACGTCCGGCCGCCGCCGGCCAGGACGAGCAGAGCTATGCGCTGAACCGGCGCGTGGAAATCGTGTACTGACGGATGCGGCGCAATGACCCCTTGGCGGTCGCTTTATCTGCTGTTCGTCTTGCTGGGGGGCGCGGTCATGCCCGTCAGCCTCGCTCAGGCCCAACGCCCCCCGGAACCCGATTACGAACTGACCTTGGAATTGGTGGATCGGGTCGAACAACTGGAGGTGGAAATCCGACAAATGCGCGGCGAGCTGGAAATGCAACGGCATCAGCTCGATTTGTTGCGCCAGGAACGCGCCGCCCCGCCTCCGGCATCCGCCCCGCCTCCGGCATCCGCGCCGCCGCCGGGAACCGCGCCGGTTCCAGCACAGCCCGAAGGAACGGGCAAGCCGGCGGGCGCGGCGCCACCCCCGGCAGACGGGCCGCGCCCGCCGGCTTCGGGCCAAACCGAGCAAAGCGCGTTTGATGCCGCTTTGGGCGAGTTGCGCGAGGGCCGCTATCCGCAGGCCATATCGGGATTTCAAGGTTTTCTGAGCGCCTATCCCGGCGCTAGACTGGCGGGCGACGCCCAGTACTGGCTGGGGGAATCGTATTACCTCAGCCGGAATAACGATGCGGCCAAGGAAGCGTTTATCAACCTCGGGCTGAACCACCCGCAAAGCGAGCGGCTGCCGGATGCGCTGTTGAAGCTGGGGTACATTTATGGCGAGGAGGGCGACGCTGACCGGGCGCGCGAGGTGTTGGAGAAGTTGGTCAAGGTGTACCCCAACACCCAAGCCGCCAACTTGGCCGGACGGCGGTTGCAGTCCTTGGAGTGAGCGGACGATGATCGGGCTTTGCGGTTTCGCCCGATTGTTGTAGGATTAGCACCCTTTTTCGGGCCGTTAGCTCAGTCGGTAGAGCAGCAGACTTTTAATCTGTTGGTCGTGCGTTCGAATCGCACACGGCCCACCAATTTAGCCCAGGGGTCAGGCCGTCGCCTGACCCCTTTTTTATCGGCCCTCCTCAAGCGTCCTCGAAGGCGACCGCCGTTCGTGTGTCGCGCCCTGGTTCACTGTTTGACGGTCAAGCACTTATTCAGTTGAAGTTAAGTTCGATCTCTCTAGCATCGGATATGATCGCGTTGTCAAGCGGTTTATAAAGGCTTTTGAGCGTGTGCGGCTTGCTCGACCAGGGCATCGACCGACGTTCAATCTTGAGTTCTGAACCATGAGGACGGCTTTGACCGGGACAAAAAATGAAGCGTACCGTTATTCCAAGCGCTGTTGTGGTGCTGTCGGGCCTGTTGCTGGGGTTTGCGCCGCCGTCTTCGCGGGCGCAAGGCTACGGTTATTATCCGGAGTACGATCCTCCACCGCCCGGTTATTACGAAGATTACAATCCCAGCGTGAGACGCGATTACTACAGCGAGGATGAGTATGCCCCGGACGGCACCTACCACAGCGAGGATATTGTCGAAGACAGGCGCGCTAGCTATTACTCGCCAGGGAGGAACCGCGCCATTACCCGCCCTCAAACCAGCGTCGACTACTGGAGCGATGGTCCAGGCCATCGGGTGCGGCGCGAACATACCCGCTGGATCGGCGCCGACGGCAAACCTCACAGCACCACGGTTGAAAGCGAAACCGTTACCGATCCTTACGGCGACAGCCACACCGACACCACCTACACCTTGCGGAAACGGAAGGCTCCCTGATCTTCTGTTGCTCCGGTTCGACGGTTTGAGCCGTTCGGCGGTGGCCGGCGAGCGGCTTGACGTCAAGGGAACTCTCTTTGGAAAATCCGGGATGGTTTACGCTCAAATCCTGGTGATACCCAAAGGGAGCAGCACCGATGACACCGGAAGCAAAGATGCGCCAGCAGATCGATCAAAAGCTCGAACAAGCTAGTTGGGCGATCAGGATGGTCGATTCCCATGGCAGATGCCTCCGATGCCTAACGTTCGACATGAGCGGCGGGCAAAAAGCTTCGCCTTTCGCCCGCCGCCTGATGGAGGGGTTAGGTCGCACTCGTGGAGAGAATGAGTTGCGGACGTACACGATTTGGCGAATCTTCGATGGGTGCCGTTACTTGCCCCACAACCCGAGCACCACAGCGCAAGTAGAAGGATTCAGCATTTGGGTCTGAGTCTATGGCCAACGCAGCTTGACCGCGAGCAGCCGCATGCGCGGCTGCACGCTGCACCAGCGCGCGGCCAAGACCGCAATGCAGGCGCTGCGGCAACACCCACAGCGCCTGAAATTCCTGCGGTCTGGTCTCAGAACTAACTTGTGCAAACGCCACGACATTACTCTCAGCTTCTGCTACGAACGTAAACCAGCGTTCCAGCGACTCCGCAGAAACGACGAACTGCGACCGCCACTCCGCCCGTTGAGACGGCGAGTTGAGCGACAGCGAGCAAGTCTGTTGATCCGGTGAACCAGAGCCAAGAAATCGCAGCGCAGCCGGGAACCTACGCCTTATTGCTCCGGCTGGTCGATGCGGGAGCCGTTCTCATCGGCCAGCGGCCATTGTCGCTGGCGCCAGGCTGGGCGCTCTACGTCGGCAGCGCCTTCGGCTCCGGCGGCATCGCGGGCCGCTTGCGCCACCACCGCCGGCCGGCGGCTCGGCCGCGCTGGCACATCGACTACCTGCGGCAACGCGCCGCGCTGAAGGCCGTTTGGTTCAGTCACGACCCGCTGCGCCGAGAATGTCTGTGGGCCGAGGCGGC
>JAEUPW010000110.1 GCA_016790045.1 Candidatus Competibacteraceae bacterium | reverse complement strand
GTTTCGGTGCCGGCGTCCACCTTGGTCAGCAGGATGCTGAGCCGCTGGACGTTGATTTCCCGCTCGTACAGCGCGCAGACCTGTTCCAGGATGCGGAAGTACTGCACGCTGGAGGAAATGTCGTACATGTGCGGGACGATGGGCATCACGATCAGGCTGGCGGCGGCGATGGCGTTCAGCGACAGCATCCCCAGCGACGGCGGCGTGTCCACCACGATGATGTCGTAGCGGTCTTCGATCTCCTTCAGCGCCCGATGCAGCCGCACCGGCGGCGGTCCCAAGGTCGCGTGCTGGCGTTCCTCGGGTTGCGACAACCGCCAGTCGGCGTATTGCAGCGCCAGCCGGGCCGGAATCAGGTCCAGGTTCTGCCAGTGGGTGGCTTTGACCGCCTTGCCGATCAGCGACGACGCTTCGGTCAGGGCCGGGAACAGGTCGTCGCCGTCGCCGAGATCGAGATCGGGGATGAAGCCGAACGCGCCGGTGGCGGTGGCCTGCGGGTCGGCGTCCACCAGCAGAATCCGGTAGCCCTCGCGCGCCAGATATTGGGCGAAGTGCAGCGACATGGTGGTTTTCGCCACCCCGCCCTTGAGGTTGGAGAACACCACCCGCACGCACCGGGCGCCGCTCGGCCGGCCGGGCCGCTTGCCGATGGCGGCGCGAATGCGGTTGACCTCGTTGTAGTTGTACACCCGCCGCTGGATCGAACCGGCCTCCACCAGCCGCGGTTCCGGCAAATCGCCGCGCGTTTCCAGGTTGCGGATGTGGTTGGCGGTGCAGCCGGCCAGTTGCGCCGCCCGCTCGATGCCGAACTCCGGCAGCGTTTTGACGGTGTGCCGCGCCTCCAGGGCGTCGAGCAGGCGCCGCTGCATTTGGCCGCCGCGTTCCGCCGCGTTGCGGCACAGGGTCCGGAAATTGAATCGCATCGCTTGCATGGGGCCGGCTCCAACGGAAAGTGAATCTGTTACTGATTTTATCGCATTCGAGCGGAATTTTTGCTTTCGATCATCGATTGCATCTGATTCGCCGTTCTCGGCATTGGCGGATTTTCCAGCTTTCGCCGAGGTCGCCGGAGCCGGGAACCTCTCTTCCATCCCCAGCCGTCAATCCGTTGACGTAGCGGCAACGCTGCCGCGCAATCCGGCAGAAGTCAAATTATTGGCGGTCCTTTTTATTATAATCAATTGATTATTATATTATTTTATAATGGCATTTTAATTGCTAAGGCCAGGATGCCATCCCCGGCGAGCGAACCGGCGACCGTTGCGCTCGAACGGATTGCCGAGCGAACGAAGAGCGGTCCGGCTCGGCGTCGAGCCAGAAGCTGGACGCGAGCGCACACAGCGAACAACTGCAAGGGTAGTACGAAAATGGAAACCAAAATGATGCGTTTTCTTGAAATGTCCGTTCAGGCCTTCGCGCTGGTCGGCGTCTGGCGCGGCGCATCGGCGATGGTGGCCAACGGCGTGGCGACCGAGCAGTTGGGTTTGTTGCACACCATCGAACCGTTCACGATTCCGGCGACCCTGCTCGCCATCATCGGCTCAGCGGCCGCGACCCATATCGGTTTTCGCCGCTGGCGGAAATTGCAAAAAGTCGCTGGCGCGGATCGGGACCATCAGCCGCGATTGGCCGAACCGTCGCTGGCGTCAGGCGGCCAGCCCGATCGGCTGATCGCCGATCTGCAAAACCGGGTGGTTGAATTGAGCAGGGAAAAAGAGCTGCTGGCCCGCCTGCTGAGGGAAAAAAGCGAATCGATGAGAATAGATCCGCTGACGGGCGTGTTTAACCGGCTGGCCTACGAGGAACATCTCCAGAGCGAATATCAGCGTTGGAAGCGTTTCGGCAATCCCTTGGCGTTTTTGATCTGGGACATCGATCGCTTCAAGGAAATCAATGATCGGTACGGCCACGCCGTCGGCGATGCGGTGTTGCGCGGGGTCGCGCGGCAATTGGCCGACCGCATCCGGGCCACGGATTTCCTCGCTCGCTACGGCGGCGAGGAGTTCGCCATGCTGTTGCCGGGCGCCGATGCGAAGGCCGCGCTCAAGGTGGCCGACAAGCTGCGTCTCGGTATCGCCGAATTGGAGTTTGGCACCGATGAGGTGAAGGTGCCCGTCACGATTTCTTGCGGCCTGTCCTGTTTCGAGCCCGGCGATTTGCCGGAGAGCGTGTTCGGCCGCGCCGATCATGCCCTGTATCGGGCCAAGGACTCGGGTCGCAATTGCTGCTGGGTGTCTTGAAACCGTCGGGGAGGCGGTTGGCGCGATAAGCTGGCCGTCCGACAGGATGAGGGCGAAAATCGCGGCAGCGATGGCGCTGACGGGTGGCGGTAGCGTGAATCAGGCTCGGGCGATCGGCCGGTTGCCGCCGCCGAACACCTTGCGGGTGTCTTGATCGTAAAGGAAATCCAGCGAATCGCGCCCGCGCAGAATAGCCAGCGTCCGCTCGACGTGGTTGCGGCTGGCGGCGATCACGGCGCCGTTGACTTCGTTTTGGGCGCGAGCCTGCTCGGCGGCCTGTTCCAGCGCCGCCCAAAGCTCGCCGGTTTCGCGCCGCTCCGGGGCCGGCAAAGCCTCCACATGCGCCGCCAATCCCGGTGCGTCGGCGCTGTTTCCCCGCTGTCGCAGATAATCCAGCCGGCCGGCGATCCGCTCGCGCAAGTGATCGGCGCACTGCTGTTTCTCGGCGACGGCCTGTTCCAGTCCGGCCAAGTCGCGGGATTTCAGCGCGTCGTACTCGCGCTGCAGCAACCGCCGCAACGCTTCGACGGCGGTCAGCTCCTCGCGCAAGAAGGTCGCCAGCGTCATCGGGCCGCCTTACGAGAACAGGGCTTCTTCGAAGTCGGACATCTTGCGGGCGATCCGTCCCGCGTCCGGCCGATAGCTGCCGTTGGCGATGGCTTGGCGCAAGGTCGCGACTTTCGCTTCGTCGACCGGCGGTTCCTGTCGCTCCGT
>JAEUPW010000094.1 GCA_016790045.1 Candidatus Competibacteraceae bacterium | reverse complement strand
GGCTGAATTGACTAAAGCGGCGACCGGCCAATTCGGCAGCGGCTGGGCTTGGTTGGTCAAGGACGGCGACAAGCTGGCCGTGACCAAAACCGGCAACGCCGATACGCCTATCGCTCGCGGCCAACAACCGCTATTGACCATCGATGTGTGGGAGCACGCCTACTATTTGGATTACCAGAACCGGCGGGCGGATTACGTCGCCGCCGTGATCGACAATCTGCTCAACTGGGAATTCGCCGCGAAGAATCTGGCCGCCTGATGGCGACATGAGGGAAAAGGCTCTTATTTTCGAACGTTAAAAAACCCTCTCCCGCGAACGGGAGAGGGTCAGGGTATCCCCGACGGATCGCCGGTCAGCGATAGTTGACGATCACGAAGTTCTGGTGGGGTTCCGACCAGCGCACCGTCACGCTCTTGCCGGGGCGCGGGAAATTCGGCAAATCGTATTCGCCGCTCGCGCCTTGCAGGAATTCAACGCCCAAGGTGGTCACGGTAAAGCCGACGCTGGCGAATTCCGCGCCGTCGGCGAAGGCCTTCAGGGTGTGATTGCCGCCGCCTAGCGTGTTCCAGTTGAAGGTGTAGCCGAAACCGTTGTTGTTGTCCCCGCAAGCCGACGCGGTATCCGGGCGACTGGTCCCGTAAGCGACCCGCTGCTTTTCCCCGCCGTCGATTTGCACGTCCACCGTGTTGGCGTTGCAAATCCAGCCGCGAATCAAGCCGATGCCGCTTTCAAACGAGCCTTGGTACGGGCTTTCCAGATGCGCTTGGGAGGCGGCCTGGGTTGTGATGCCGGCTTTGGTGGGCTGAATTTGAGTGGCGCCCACGATCACGAAGTTCTGGTGGGGTTCGGACCAGCGCACCGTGACATTGCTGCCGGCGCGCGGGAAATTGGGCAGACTGTATTCGCCGCTTACCCCTCGCAGAAAATCTTCGCCCAAGCTGGTGGTGGTGAACGTGGCGCTGCTGAACTCTTTATTGTCCGCAAACACCCGAAGGCTGTGGTTGCCGGGCGTCAGGGCATTCCAGTTAAAAGTGTAACCGAATCCGTTGTTGTCGTCGCCGCAAGCATCCGCCGTGTCCTTGCGGGTGGTGCCGTAGGCGATCTGTTGCCGCGCCCCGTTATCGATCTGCACTTCGACTTTGTTAGCCTGACAGATCCAGCCCCTGATCAAGCCGATGCCGCTTTCAAACGATGTCTGCCGGGGGCTTTCCAGATAAAATTTCTGCGAGCCTCCGCAGGCTTGACCGGCGAACGGCAAGGTATCGGGCACGATTTGAACGCCGGTCGAATAGATTTGATCCGGCTCGATTTCGCCGGCGGTCGGAAACGTGACTTCGACCAGAAACGCTTTCCAGCCGCTCGCCGGTTGCTGCACTTTGCCGACGTAGCTGCCGTCCGCTTGCGCCGCCAGCACTTCGCTGGTCCAGATCGGCCCCGCGCTCTCCAGCCGAAAATCGCGGGCGTTGGGGTTGGTGGCTTGCCACAGGCGCACTTCCTTGGGCCGGCTGGTGGCCGTCACGCGCAGCGCGTCGTTGCCCTCCTTGGTCCAAGTGATCTGCGGGCTGGTTTTGTTGTCCAGCACGTCGTCGATCCACGACAGCGCTTTGACGATGGTGTCTTCGCTCTGTTTGTGATCGGTGTTCGGCGTGTAGCGCATCCATTTGGGGCCGGGCAGATCGCCGTAATAGAACCGCGAAGAGTCGGTGACGAAGAACTGGTCGCCGGTCGCGTTCAAAATCAGCTTCGGCATGATGTAGCGATCGCGGTAAGAATAGGGATCGACCACCCGCAACAATTCCTGGCCTTGGGGCGTTTGCATCCGGCAGGGCAGATCGAATTCCACGTAGTCGCGCAAAGCCGGCGCATAGAAGCCGTAGGCTTCATAATGGTGCACGAATTGCTGGCCCAGATTCAGCATGTCGATGGACGCCGGGACGATGGCCTTGACGCGCTTGTCCACGGCGGCGGTCAGCCATGTCGTCCAGCCGCGCTTGGAGCCGCCCATCACCACGAACTTGTTGATGGTCTTACCCCTGCCCGCCGCAAAATCCTGCACCGTGTCCATGGCGCGAACGGCCGCTTTGGTCATGGCCAGATGCACCGCCCACTCCGGATCGCCGGTGTCCAGCGCTTTATCGAGGCTGTAGCCGAGAATTTCGTCTTCCTTGCGCGCGCGCGCGGAATCGTCGGTGAAGTGCAGCGGTTGATTGGGCACCTGCCGCACCACTGCCAGCACCGCGCCGGTGGCGACGGAAATCAGGCCGATATTCTGATCCACATCGCTGATGGGCGCGCCGATATTGTCGCCGCCGTCGATCAACAAAATTGCCGTATCGGTGCTGTCCAGACTGACTTGCGGAATGACCACGATCACTTCATGTTGCCAGATCGGCCGGTCCACCTCGGCGGCGGAACGCCACTGCTGGGAGGTCATATTGAGAAAATAAGCGTTATAACCGCCCCGGTTTTTAACGTCGTATTGGCGGTAGGCATAGCTGGGATCGGGTTTGGCCACATAGCGATCCAGAGCGGTTTCGGCCGCCAGGGACGAGGTTCCGACCAGCCCGAGCAACAGCGCTGTCAGCCAGGGGGCGTAGCGCCAAGATTCGTTGGATTTTTTGCGCATTGATTTACTAAGCTCCAAAGCGTCGAAATGGAAATAAGCTTTCAATCACCCGCCAACAGCGCCCCAGAACTCGACCCGGCAACGGGAAAAATCTTAAAAGTTGGAGCGCACTATACTATTCCACGTGGAATAACCGACCCCCAACCGCGCCGCTAACGCACCAGCGAGGCTCACAACGTGTCCCTGATCATCAGCGAAACCGAGAACGCCATCGGCACCATCATCATGAACCATGCGGCCAAGCGCAATGCCTTGAGCGAGGCCCTGATCGATGAAATTACCACCACCTTAGAGGCTTTCAAAGAACAGAATATCCGCACCGTGGTTTTGCGGGCTCCATCCGGCGCCAAAGTGTGGTCGGCCGGTCACGATGTGAGCGAACTGCCGAATCGGGGCCGCGATCCGCTGGGCTGGAGCGATTCCTTGCGCGTGTTGATCCGGGCGATCCAGGAATATCCGGGACCCGTGCTCGGCTTGATTCAAGGCGGCGTGTGGGGCGGGGGCTGCGAGGTCGCCATGGCCTGCGACATTTTGGTGGCCACGCCGGAAGCCACCTTCGCCATCACGCCCGCCAAGTTGGGCGTTCCTTACAATTTGGGCGGCCTGCTAACGGTGATGAACATGATCCCGTTGCCGGTGGCCAAAGAGATGCTGTTTACGGCGCAACCGATTCCGGCGGCGCAGGCGCTGAATCTGGGCGTCATCAACTACATCAAACCGGTCGATGAAATCGAAGCGTTCGTCTATCAGCTCGCCGGTCAAATCGTCGCCAACGCGCCGCTGAGCATTTCCGTGATGAAGGAAGAATTGCGGCTGCTTTCCAGCGCCCGCTCGATCACGCCCGAGCTGTTCGAACGGATTCAGGGCCTGCGGCGCACCGTCTACGACAGTCACGACTATCAGGAAGGGTTGACCGCCTTTTTGGAAAAGCGCAAACCCCAGTTCAAGGGCGAATGAATCGGGCGAACGGCCGGCGCTTTGGATGGAGCGACAGCGGCGGGCATGACCCGAGCGCGCGCTACGAGCGGATATCGGCGGGCAAATAATCCTCGCGCACCGGCGAGAATACCTCGATCGCCACCGCATCTTCGAGCACCTGCGCGCCGTGTTCGACATCGGCCGGAATGCACCAAGAATCGCCCGCGCGGGCAGCGAATTCCTCGCCGCCGATCCGGAGCCGAAGCCGGCCAGAGATCAGGTAACCGGTTTGCTCGTAGGGGTGAGCGTGGACGGGAAGCAGGCTGCCTTGGGCCAGCTTGAATTCCGCCATCAAGGTGCGCTCGCCGAAGTTCAGGGTCTTTTGCCGGATGCCGTCCGCTAACTGCCGATAGCCGCTGTCACTTTGGGGGTTGAACATCGCTTCGATCCCTGCCGGAGTCCGGGCGGCAAAAAGCTTGAGGGGTTTGGAGGGCTGGAGAATATTCCACGTGGAATAAAGCGGCGCGGCTATTCCACGTGGAATAACGTTCGGCGCGGCGGAATGCTCAGGCCGCCACGCTCCGAGAGGCGGCTTCGCGCGCCAGTTCCCGCGCGGCGCGCTCCATGCGCCCGAACATGGTTTTGTAAAGACCGCAATAAGGGTCTTTTTCAAACAGAGTACCATGCACAGTGTAAGTCCGCACCGGGCAGCCGCCGTGGCAGAGCGACAAATAATCGCAGCTCAAGCAATCGCGCTGGATCAGTTGGATCGGCCGCTCGTTGAATTTTTGCCGAGCCGGGCTATTGCGCAACAGTTCGCCGAAATTGTCGCACTCGAAGATGTTGCCGAAGTGGTAATCGGGATAGCTGGTGACCCAGCAATCGCATTGCGCCACGTAGCCGCGCGCGTCGATCGACACCATGGTGTTGGCGCAATTGTCGCCCCAAATGCAAGGCAGCGTGGTCGGTTGGTGGCTGAAGTGTTGCAACAAAGCATCGAGCGGGCCGACCCTCACGCCGTTGCGGTAGCCGCGCTCCAGCCAGATGTCGACCAATTCGCGGTAAAAGCGGCTGAGTTTTTCCACTTCCGCCACCGGCAATTCCTTTTTGGCGGCAGTTTCCGCACCGCCCGGAAACGGGGTGTTGACCTGAAAGTCGGTGATGCCGAGTTCGTCCACAAAATGGCTGTAGAAGCGTTCCGCGCCGATCTCCAAGGTCGCTTTGTTCGGCACCGCGATCACTTGGACTTCGATGCCGGCCGCGCGCGCCTCGCGCACCCGCCGCGCCCAAATCTCGTTGTAGCCATCGGGGCTTTGCCCGAGCAATTTGCGGTGAAGGTTAGGGTAGTCCAGCGAGGTGCCGACGCTGTTGCCGAACATTTCGGCGATGACCTTGTTCCAGCGGGAGCTATACGACAGCATGTTGCTTTGCAGGCCGTGGAAAACCTGCTTGCCGCGCGCCTCGGCCTCGCGCCGGATCAGCTCGTTAGCCCGCTCGTACCAACTTGGCGGCAGCAGCATCGCCTCGCCGCCCTGCCAGTAAATATTCA
Organism: Candidatus Competibacteraceae bacterium; assembly: GCA_016790045.1. Lineage (GTDB taxonomy): Bacteria > Pseudomonadota > Gammaproteobacteria > Competibacterales > Competibacteraceae > Competibacter_A. The sequence continues at coordinate 58,416 of JAEUPW010000094.1, read as the reverse complement.
AAGTCGCCAGCGACTTTTCCACCATGTAATCCAGCACCTTGCGGATCATCTCGCCCAGGCGATCCAGCGTCAGCCGATCGGTGGTTTTGTTCTCGAAACAGTATTCGCAATCCGCGTTGCATTGCAGGGTGGAGAGCAGGATCAGCGAGATATGGCTTTTCATGCGGATGGCTCCGACTAAAAAGGAACAGGGAACGCTGCCGGCGGCAAAAGATTCCTATTAAACTTAGGCGAATTCACCGGTGAGCACTGTTTCGGGGACAAGGGCCTCGAGTCTAAAGCCAGCATGGCCTTGCCATAATAACCGACCCCATTAAGAGAAAAAGCTATGAAACCTTTGCTTAATGCCGCCTTAACCGCCGCGCTGGGGTTCGCCCTCGGCGCTTGCACCATCGTCTCCGATCCCAGTTCCGGGGCCAGCGCCGCCAGCAGCGGCTCCAGCGGTTCGGGCGCTGCCGCCTCCAAAAACCGCCAGGATCGGACCGTCGAATTCGCCAAGCTCAATCTGGAGCGGCTGCGCGGCGATATGGCGGCCGGAGGGGGAGAATATCTCAGCTCTCTGGCGACGCTGATGGCTATCGAGCCGACCCGTCAACCGGCATTTTTTAAAATGGCGCAGGCTAAATTCAGCGCGCTGTTCCCCAGCGAGCGCACCAGCGCGGTTGAAATGCTGGCCACGCTGGAGCGGGAGTGGCGAGCCGATCCGCGATTCGGCCCGCGCTTGAGCGCGAACTAAAACCGCTGATCTCCATCGCGCGACTCGCAGTCGGGTTATTGCTCGGCGGGTGGCTCTGGGCGGCGGACGCCCGCGCCGCTATTGACCTGATTTATTTGCAGGAGTTGCTGGACCGAGCGGCCATGGCGGAACTGGCCCAACAGCGCGAGTGGCAAACGCTGCTGCATTACCGGTCCGGCGCCAGCGGATGGGTCAGCGATGTCGACGATCCGCGCTTTTTCCTCGCTCCGGACGGCAAAACCGACCCGCGCGCCGAACTGGCCGCCACGCTGCGGTTTTTTTTCGTGACCGATCCGGTCGGCGGCGATCCCCAACCGGCCCAGTGCGCGTTTATCGCTCGCTACCGCTGGCTGAAATCGCGGCTGAATTTCGACGGCCGTCGACTGCCGGCGCGCGATTGCGCCCGTTTTCGCCAGTGGTTTCGCGAATTGGACGTCGGATCCGTGACCCTGGTGTTTGCCTCGGCCTATCTCAACAATCCCGCCTCGCTGTTTGGCCACACCTTTCTGCGGCTGGATCGGCGCGGCCAGACCGAGCGGACCCGCCTGCTGGCTTACGCCGTCAACTACGCCGCCGACGACTCCGGCAGCACCGTGCTGAGCTACGCGCTGGACGGGCTCAGCGGCCGATTCAGAGGTCAATTCCACGTCCAGCCCTACGATCAACTGGTCCGCACCTACAGCGATCTGGAGAGTCGCGATATCTGGGAATACCGCTTGAATCTCGATGCGCCGCAACGCCGGCGCTTGCTCGAACACATTTGGGAGTTGCGCCAAATCCACTTCGATTATTACTTTTTGCGAGAAAACTGCGCCTGGCAAATGCTGGCGTTGTTGGAAGCTGCCGATCCGGCATTGGCGCTGAGCGATCGATTCGCATTGTGGGCGCTGCCGGCCGACACTCTGCGCCGCTTGGACCAGAAAGGACGGTTGGGGAAAGCGGCCGCCCGTCCCGCGCGCGGCACGGTGATCGCTCGCCGCTATCAGGCTTTAACTCCCGAGGAACGGCGTTGGGCTCAGCGGTTGCGGTCTGATCCGGATTTGACCGAAACGCCCGCCTTCGCGCGCCTGAAACCGCAACGGCGGGCGCTGCTGCTGGAACTGGCGCTGGACGAGCGCCAGTATCGGCGCGCCGACAAGATCGAAAAGGGGCGCGAACCGCCGCCCGATGAAAGCGCGCATCGCCTCCTGATCGCCCGCAGCCGTCTCGCGGACAGCGCGACACCGGTGCCTGTCGAACCCTACGCCACTCGGCCGGACAGCGGCCACGCTTCGCGGCGAATCGGTTTTGGCATCGGCCAACGCGACGGCGCGGAATTTGTCGAGTTCAGCGCGCGGGCCATCTATCACGATCTGTTGGACGCCGACGCCGGTTACACGCCCCACGCGCAGATCGAGTCCCTGGATGCGGCCGTGCGCTTTTATCAGTCTGGCGGCCGGCTGGCCCTGGAGCGGCTGACCTTGCTCGATATCACCTCGCTAGCGCCCGTCAATACCCTGATTCCGCGACCTTCCTGGCGGATTCACGCCGGTTGGGAAGCCTCCTCGCGGACGGGTTGCCGCGATTGCGTCGCGCTCGATTTAAGCGCCGGGTTGGGCATGGCCGCAGAAAGTCGCTGGCCCTGGCGCACGGTTTGGTTCGCGCTGCCGGGAATAGCGCTCGAACAGGGAAACCATTTCGCGGGCGATCACCGCGTCGGTTGGAGTCTGGATGCCGGGCTGCTGTCGCAACCGACACCGGCTTGGAAACTCTTGGCGGGAGCCAGATGGCGAGATTACCGCCGGGGAGAAACCGGCACGGCGCTGCGCTGGGAACTGCGGCAGCGCGTGGCGCTGGATCGGAATTGGGCGGCGGGGCTGGACTGGCGCTACGGGGAAGGATCGCACCAGTTCGGGCTCGGGTTATACCTGTACTTCTAGGCCTTTCCCGGCGGCGGCGATCCAGCGCAGGTCACCCCGTGATCGGCCGGCATCCTGACGTAAAAAATGCGCAGCTTTTCGCGCTCGACCGCTTCCAGCAACCGGTCCGCTTCCAGATCGCTGACCGCGAACGCGACCTCGACGGTCAGGTTGCCCGCCAGCTCGAAAAAGTGATCCTCTTGCAACACGCCGTGCTGGCCGAAACCCGCGATGGCGCGAAACGCCGATCCGCCGTGAATGCCGGATTGCTTGGCGTGCTCCAACAGCCATTCGTACAGCAGGATGCCGCGATGGCGGCGGTGTTCGTGGACATAAAACTTGAGATAGGACCCTTTCATGGCGACCCCAAGCCGATCAGGCCTTTCATGGCGACCCCAAGCCGATCAGGCCTTTCATGGCGGCGATGCCCAACAGCGTCATGGCGATCGAACCGATCACATGGACCAGAACCAGCGCCAGAGCCCAAAGATATTCCTCGCGCAGCAACAAAGTCACGGTTTCCGCCGAAAAGGTCGAAAAAGTGGTCAGGCCGCCCAAAAATCCCGTGGTGATCGCCAGCCGGAGTTCGGGAGGCAAAACGGCGTGTTCGAGCAGAAGCTGCATGGCCATGCCCATCAGGAAGCCACCGAGCAGATTGGCGGCCAAGGTGCCGAGCGGCAGGGTAGGCAGGACGGGATTGAGCCATAAACCCAAAGCCCAGCGCAGCCAAGCGCCCGCCGCAGCGCCCGTCCCGATCGCGAGAAAAGCGTAGAAACCCATGATTTTTGAGATCGATAAAGGGCGGATTGAACCGGAGCAGTGTGGCGCTGCGGCGGCCGATGGCGCCAACCGCGTCCGCCGCCGATGGCCCGGCAATGGGGTTTGGGATCAGCGGCGGCCCGCAAGCCACCCGCGCCGTCAACCGATGTCCAAAACTAACCGAAAAGCGCGCTCGCCAGCAACCGGCCGCCCGCTGGCGCGAGATCGTCGGCATTGTCGGCGCGCAGTTCAAAAGCGGCGATGATGGAATTCTTCGGAATTTCCGTTAGAGTGAACCGGGATGGTTTCCGCCGACACGTGGAACCGTCCCCTTCAAAATCCACCGGAGATGGAATGATGACTGTAGGTCTTACCTGTTTTTCGTTATCGGGCAAGCGTTTTAGCAAGGTTTCCGGAATTCTGGCGCTCGGTTGCCTGGGCGTTCTCGGGGCGATGCCCTTCGAAGCCAGCGCTTACGATCAGGTCGGTCGGGCGTGCTGGTATGGCCCGAGACTGCACGGCAGAATCACCGCCAGCGGCGAGATTTTCAACCAGAATCGCCTGACCGCCGCCCATCAAAGCTTGCCGTTTGGAACGCGCGCCAGAGTCACCAATCTCGATAACGGCAAATCGGTTCAGGTTAAGATCAATGACCGAGGCCCCCACGTGGGCGATTGTTCCATCGACGTCTCGCGCGCGGCCGCAAAACGGCTCGACATGATCAAAGACGGCAACGCTCGCGTCAGAATTCAAGCGGCGGGGCGTTAAACCATTCGGACGAACGGCCGATATCGCTTAAAAGAAACCGTCGATAGCGCGGCCGTTTAATCGCGCTCGCGCCCGCTGTCCGGCACGCCCGCTTACAGGATCGGGTTGGCCGGGATCGGATCCGGGGGCGCGAGATCGCCTTGGCAGCAACTGAAATTCATTATGGGCTGGCGCGCCCTCGGAAGCGCCGCGACAACCTAAACCATGAATGGTAGAACCCGGATCGTGTTGATGGCCATGGCTGGATTCGTGGTGCTTTGGCTGTCGATAGGCGCTTTGGACCGCTGGATCGTCCAACCCGCGTTTCAAAAATTAGAAGAATCCCAAGCCTTTGAAGACAGCGCTCGCGCCCGCTCGGCGGTTTGGAGCGAGTTGCGGCAATTGGGCAACGAGCTGGGCGACTGGGCGCAATGGGACGATGCCTACGCTTTTGCCAGCCACCGCGACCCCGCATTCATCCGCTCCAACCTGGGCGACTGGCGCGCCTTAGAAAAAAGCTCGCGTCTGAATCTGTGCGTGATTTTCGATCGCGACGGTCGGGTGCTCTACAGCGGCGGCTACGATTCCAAATTGCAAGAAGCCGCGATCCCGCAGATTCTCGGCGGCGAAAAACCGGCGATTTGGCCGCTGCTGCGGCCAGCCCTGGACTCGCAGCGCGCCGTGGAAGGGGTGGTGAACACCGAATACGGCTTGCTGCTGCTGGTCGCCCGTCCCATTTTAACCACCAGCGGCGAAGGTCCGGCCCGCGGCGTTCTGGTCTTCGGCCGGTTTCTGGACGCGCCGTTACTGCAAGTTTTAGCCGATCAGGCCAAGGTGGCCTTCGAGGTATTCGGGGAGCGAAATCCGCGCCTTGCGGCTCATGAGCGCGATGCCCTGGCCGGCTTGCCGCCCAATAAGCCCACTTTTCAGCCGGGACCGGACAAAGTTCGCTTCGTTTACGAAAGCTTTGCGGATCTTGCGGGAAAACCGGCTTTTTTGATCCGCACGCCGATCCGGCAAGACATTTCCAACACCGCGCGCAGCACCAGCCGAGCGCTGATAGGCGTATTCGGGCTGACCGTCCTGGGGCTGTTGCTCGGCGGCGTCTGGTTGTTCGGCCGGGCCGCCGCGCTGGCGATGAAAATCAACACGGGCGCCGCGGCTTGGGGGACGGCCGCCGTGGTGGCGGTGCTCGGGTTGACCCTGACCAGCGGCGTTTTCCTGGAATTTCGCCAGCGCAGCCGGGAGATGTTGGAGCGCCGCTTTCAGGCGGTCGCGGCCGAACGATCCGGGCTGGTCATCGCCAGATTCCAGGGCAGTCTGCGCGAACTCGATACGGTCAGGCGTTTCTACAACGGTTCAACCGCCGTCAGCCGCGCCGCGTTTCGCCAGTTTGTCACCCCGATCCTCGATCGCGGCGAGTTTCGGGCGCTGGAATGGGTGCCGAGAGTGACGCGCGAGCGGCGGGCGGAGTTTGAGGCCGCCGCCCGTCGAGACGGTTTGACCGGATTCCGATTTACCGAGCGCGACCCGGAAGGCCGGCTGGTGCCGGCAAGCGAGCGCGACGAGTATTTCCCCGTTTATTATCTGGAGCCCTACGCCGGCAACGAGGCCGCTTTGGGCTATAGCCCCGACGCGGTCAACCCGGCGCGCGGGGTCGCGCTGTTGCGGGCTTGGAACAGCGGCCAGCTCAGCCTGACCGAACGCTATAAGCTGGTGCAGGAAACCGGACCGCACTTTTCGGTGCTGGCGTTCGCCCCGGTTTATCGGGCCGGCGAAGAGCCCCGGCAAACAGAAGCGCGCAAGGCCAGATTAGAAGGCTTCGTGTTGGGCGCGATCGCGATCGCGCCCGTCATCGAACCGGTCTTCGGCCAGTCATCCAGCGGTTTGATAGCGAAATTGGCGGACCTTTCCGCGCCGCCCGAGCGACAGCCGCTTTACCTCTCAAGCCCCTTTTTGGCCGAGCCTGAGCCGGCGTTCGATGCAGGAATGACGCCCTATCGCCAAGATTTTCCGATGGCGGATCGCGTGTGGCGGATCGAGATTCGACCGACTGCGGCTTTCATGGCGGATAACGGCGACCGGCTTTACCGCTGGGTGCCGGCGGTCGGCGCTCTTTCGACTCTGCTGGCGGCGCTTTACCTGTTCGCCACCGTTTCTCAGCGTCGGCGGGCGGAAGCCCTGGTCGCCGCGCGAACGGCGGAGTTGCGAGAGCGGGAACAGTTGTTCCGCTCGATCTTCGAGAAGGCGGGCGACGGCGCTTTGCTGTTGGACAACGGTCGGTTCATCGACTGCAACGATCGAACCCTGGCGCTGTTGGGAGTCGCGACGCGCGAGCAAATGCTGGGGTCGCGGCCGGAGGATTTCTCGCCGGAGCGTCAGCCGGACGGCCGCTGGTCCACCGAAAAAACTCAAGCGTTGATGGACGCGGCTTATCGGGAGAACGGGCAGCGCTTCGAATGGTTGCACCGCCACGCCAGCGGCGCCGAGCTTTGGGTTGAGGTGCAACTGACGCCCATTCCGTGGCACGGCCGGCGGATCTTGTACGCCGCCATGCGCGACATCACGGAACGGCGGCACGCGCAAGAGCGGCAACGCCTCGCGGCGGCGGTGTTCGAAGCGGTGCGGGAGTCGATCATCGTCACCGGCGCCGACAGCCGGATCGTCGCCGTGAACCCGGCCTTCACCGCGTCGAGCGGCTATACCGAAACCGAAGTGCTGGGCCAAAATCCGCGTCTGCTCAAAGCCGAACGGCACTCGGAAGCCGATTATCGGGCCATGTGGCAGACGGTGGCCCAGGAAGGCGTTTGGCAGGGCGAGTTCTGGAACCGGCGCAAGAGCGGCGAATTGTATCTGGTGCTGGCCACGATCAGCCAAGTCCGCGACGCGGCCGGCGAACTCACCCATTACGTGAGCATCGCCACCGACATCACCCAGCAGAAGGAAGCCGAACGGCGCATCGAGCACCTGGCCTATTACGACGCGCTCACCGATCTGCCCAACCGGTCGCTGCTGGCCCAGCGGGCGGAGTTGTCGCTCGCTTTGGCGGCGCGCCGGGACGAGGAACTGGCGCTGCTGTTTCTCGATCTGGATCGGTTCAAGGACGTCAACGATTCCCTCGGTCATGCCGAGGGCGACGCGCTGCTGGTGCAGGTCGCGGCGCGGCTGAAAAGCCTGCTGCGCAATTCGGACACGGTTTGCCGCCTGGGCGGCGACGAATTCGTGCTGCTGTTGCCGGATACCGGGCGGGCCGGCGCGCCTCGGGTGGCGGACAAGGTGCTGGCGGCTTTTCGCGAGCCGTTCGCCATCGCCGGCCACAGCCTGCGGGTGACGGTTTCGGTCGGGGCCGCGCTTTATCCGCACGACGGCGCGACGTTCGACGATCTGTTGAAGAATGCCGACACCGCGCTGTATTGCGCCAAGCAGGAAGGCCGCAACACCCAGGTCGCCTACGCGCGCGAGATGAACGTCGCCGCCGTCGAGCGGCTGGTGCTGGAATCGGAACTGCGCAAAGGGATCGAAGCCGGGCAGTTGGTGGCTTATTTCCAGCCGAAAGTGTATTTGGCCGACGGTCGGCTGGCCGGGGCCGAAGCCTTGGTGCGCTGGCGTCATCCCGAGCGGGGCCTGATCCCGCCCGGCCACTTTATCCCGGTGGCGGAAGCTAGCGGTTTAATCGTGGCGCTGGGCGATTGGATGCTGGAAGCGGTGTGCCGGCAGCTTGCGGCCTGGGGCGAGGCGGGGTTCCCGCCGTTGACCGTGGCGGTCAACCTCGCCGCCCGCCATTTCCGCGATGTGGAATGCGTCGAACGGATTCAAAGCCTGTTGGCGGCGCACGGCCTGCCGCCTCGGGCCGTGGAGTTGGAGTTGACCGAATCGACGCTGCTCGATGCGGGCGCGCGAACCACCGAAACGCTGTTGGCGATCCAGCAACTGGGCGTCGAGTTGGCTATCGACGATTTCGGCACCGGCTATTCGAGTCTCGGCTATCTCAAGCGCTTGCCGATCGCGGCGCTCAAAATCGACCAAAGTTTCGTGCGCGATCTGGTCACCGATCCCGATGACCGGATTCTCGCCGCGACCATCGTGACGCTCGGTCACAGCCTGGGTTTGACCGTGGTCGCCGAAGGGGTGGAAACGCAGGAACAGCGGCAAATTTTGCTGGAGCAGGGTTGCGATCTGGCGCAAGGCTATCTGTTCGGCCCGCCGGTGCCGGCCGAGCGCTTTGTCGGCTGGTTTAACGGCGAGCCCGTGCGGCCCCAGGCTGCCGCTGAAATGCCGCCCGCCGCGCGATCCGCCGCCGAGTAGAACGGACGCCGCCGGTCACGGTCGCCAAAACGGTTTGCTGCCTTCCCGGAGCGCGTCGACGCGGCTGATGCCGATGTCTTTCAGCATCGCGTCGTCCAAAGCGAGCAGGGCGCGGCGCTGGCGGTAAAGTTCGCGCCAACCGCAAAGCTTAAGCCAGGCGCTTTGGGCGCGCAGGGAAAAACCAACGGGCGAGCTTGAGGGAAGTTCCAGGCAGGAACTGGCGTCGCGGTACATGAGCCCATCCTCCGATAAACGTGATCCACAAGGCCATTATCTTGCGGCCCCACTAATTCATCAAACGAATAAGTTTGATATAATCAATCAAATTTATTGATGGCGGGATAGGCTGATGGCGGCTCAACTCGATCCGGATTTGCTGCGCACCTTTGTGGCTATCGTCGATGCCGGCGGTTTCACCCAGGCGGCGAAACACGTCCATCGCACCCAGTCGGCCGTTTCCATGCAAGTCCGGCGCCTGGAAGAAATTTTGGATCGGGCCTTGTTCCAGCGCGACGGTCGCGGCGTGCAGCTATCGCCCGACGGCGAGGCGCTGCTGGGCTACGCGCGCCGGCTGCTGAAATTGCACGATGAGGCGCTCGCCGCGCTGACCCGGCCCGATTTGTCGGGTCTGGTGCGGATCGGCACGCCGGACGATTACGTTGACCGGTTCCTACCGGAAATTTTGTCGCGCTTCGCCCGCGCGTTTCCGCGCGTCCACGTGGAAGTATTGTGCGAGCCGAGCGTTAACCTGCGGCACTTGCTGGACGAGGATCGGCTCGATCTGGCGCTGATCACCTGCACGCCGGGCGCGGAAACCGGCGAGGTGCTGCGCCGCGAGCCGGTGGTGTGGGCCACCGCCGAGCGCCATCTGGCGCACGAAAACGAGCCGTTGCCGCTGGCGCTGTTCCAGCCGGGCTGCTCGTTTCGGGATTGGGCGCTGGCCGCGTTAAGCGAGCAAGGTCGCCCCTATCGGATCGCCTATACCAGCGCGAGCATCAGCGGGGTGCTGGCGGCGGTCACGGCCGGGCTGGCGGTGACGGTGCTCTGCCGCAGCGTGTTGCCGGCGGGGGTGCGGCCGCTCGGGATCGACGAGGGGTTTCCGATATTGCCCTCGGCCAGCATCACGCTGCACCGGGGCAGCGCGGTGTCGGCGGTGGCGGAGTGTCTGGCCGGCTACATCCGCGAGGGCTTCGGTCCCGAGATCAAGCCGCCAGTCCCCGTGGTCGAACGCGATCTCGCGGCCGTTTGAATCGCTGCTGACGGCGCTATTTTTTTAAAATTTTCCTTCTATCGGGTCATCACGCATGTCGTTGGACACTGAGATTTTGCGGTTTGCGGCGGCGCATCGGTCGCAGGGGTTGGACCAGTTGTTTCGGGGCGTGACGTGGCTGGGGTCGCTGTACGTGCTCGCGCCGCTCTCGCTCGCGCTCTCCGCTTTTCTGGCGCAGTTGCAAAAGCGCTGGGAAGCGGGGTTTTTGCTGATCGGCTTGAGCGGCGCCACGCTGTTGGTGCATCTGCTTAAACTCGTTTTCGCCCGCCCGAGGCCTGCGGTGGGCGAGCGGTTGGTCGCGCTTCCCTCGGACAGCTCGTTTCCGAGCGCGCACACCATGCAAGCGACCGCCTTCATGCTGTGCGCCCTGTTCATCGTCTACCGAATATGGCCGCAATGGGGGCTGCCGATCGCGCTGGTCGCCGCGCTGTCGATCCTGTTGGTGGGCGCGTCCCGCATCTACTTGCAAGTGCATTATCCGTCCGACGTGCTGGCCGGCTTCATGCTCGGCTGCGCTTGGGTTTTACTGGTCCGCAAACTGCTCTGATGACGCGCGTGAAGCCACGCCGGGGAGACTGTCATGCCGAATAAATTTTTGGGTGCTCGCGCTCAAGGTTATAGCCCCTTGCGCAAGCTCAAGGTCATCTTGTCGGGATTGCGTTTCGCGGTGATGTACGACTTCAGCGTCGCCTACAAATTTGTGGTGTCGGCCGTCGTCATGGTCTTGGCGCTGATCTTTCAGCAATGGGTCAACGTGGAAATGCTGCTGCTGGCGACCGGCTTGGTGCTGATGGCCGAGCTGTTCAACAGCGCCATTGAGGCCGTGTGCGATTTCGTGGAGCCAGAACACCACGAACAAATCGGCGCGATCAAAGACATCGCCGCCGCCGCCGTCGCCGTCATCATGGTGGTTTGGCTGGTCGTGGTGCTCGGCGACGCGGCGCAGATCATCAAGCTGTTGGCCCAGCGCTGGATCGGGTGAGCGAGCGCTTTGGCAAGGGTCCAACAGGCGCCGGCCCTGCCGATCCCGGACCGGGCTACGGGGCGGTCGCGGGCTCCAGCCGCGCGATGACGCCATCGCCGGAATCGGTCAGCAAATAGAGATAGCCGTCGGGTCCCGCGCGCACGTCGCGGATGCGGCCCAACACGCCTTCCAGCAAACGCTCTTCCTGGACTTGGCGCTCGCCGTCGAAACGCAAGCGGACCAGTTCCTGGCCGCGCAGCGCGCCGACGAACAGATCGCCCCGCCAGCGCGGAAAGCGGTCGCCCCGATAAATCGCCAGACCCGAAGGCGCGATGGAGGGCACCCAAATGTGCAGCGGTTGCTCCATGCCCGGCTTGCGCACGCCTTCGCCGATTTTGGTGCCGATCCCGTATTCGACGCCGTAGGTGATGGTCGGCCAACCGTAGTTGCGACCGGCGCGGATGATGTTGACCTCATCGCCGCCCTGAGGGCCGTGCTCGTGGGTCCACAGTTCGCCGGTGGTCGGGTGCAGCGTCGCGCCCTGCACGTTGCGGTTGCCGAGCGAGAAGATTTCCGGTCGAGCGCCGGCCCGTTTGACGAAGGGATTATCTTGCGGAATCCGGCCGTCGTCGTGCAGCCGCACGATCTTGCCCGCCAGATCGTCCATTTTCTGTGCGCGCTCCTGCTCGCCGCGATCGCCGAGAGTGATGTAAAGCAAGCCTTGCCGGTCGAACACCAGCCGCGAGCCGAAATGGCGTCCGCCGCCGGACTTGGGCTGCTGGCGGAACAGCACTTCCACGTTTTCCAGCCGATGGTCCACCAGCCGGCCGCGCGCCACTTCCGTGCCGATCCCGCCCGCGCCGCGCGCCGAGTACGAAAAATAAATCAGCTCGTTTTCCGCAAAGCGCGGATGCGGGACGACGTCGAGCAAGCCGCCTTGCCCGCTTGCCGCGATCTCCGGCAACCCTTGCACCGGCTGCGGGTCCAGCGCCCAGTCGGCGTTCAAAAACCGCAGCCGGCCCGGACGCTCGGTCACCAGGCGGCGACCGTCCGGCAGAAACGCCAGGCTCCACGGAAATTCCAGACCCCGCGCGACCGTGACCACGCGAAAGGCGTGCTCTTGGCTGCGGATGACGGATTCGGCGGCGGCGCTCGCCGTGGCGGCGAACGCTAGAACAAACAGGGTAAACGCGCGGATCAGCGGCATATAGCGCCTCGTTTCGGGCTGGAATCGGCTCGGTCAAGAACCGCGATCACCGGCGGAACGCGACTTCCAGAAGGGCCGATCAACCGCCCAGCACTTCGCGCAACTTGTCCAGCCGGATCGGCTTGATGAGCGTGATCACCGAGCGCAGGCCCTTGAATTCGGCCAGCAGGCGAGCGTCCTTGGCGTAATCGGGATTGTAGCCGGTGATGATGATCAGATTGGCGTCGTAGTGCTGTTCCATCAGCCACAGCACCAGCTCGTTGCCGTCCATTTCCGGCATCACCATATCCATGACGATAGTGGTCGGCCGCAGCTCGCGATAAGCCGCTTGGAAAGCGCGGCCGTCGGTGGTCACCCGGACCTCGTAACCCAAGCCGGTGGCCACCTTGCGCACGAATTCGCCGATCTCCGGCTCGTCGTCGATGACCAAAAGTCGTTTGTCGCTCATGAAGTCTTACCCGAATTCATCCCGCCGAAGAATGGATATGGTGGAGCTTCAGGATAACATGCTTCAAGGACGGATCATCGTCGTCGGATTGAATCAGAAACCCCAAAGCCTGATTGAGCTGCAACATCGGCTTGTTTTCCTTCAGCACCTCGCCGTAGATCTCGCCGATGCCGCGCGAGCGCGCGTAATCGATGATCCGGCGCATCAAAAGGTTGCCCAGCCGCATCCCGATCAGCGCCCGATCCACCAGGATCGAGTATTCGGCGCGGTCGTTGTTGGGGTCGGCGCTCAGGTTGACGATGCCGTAAATCTCCGCCTTGCCGGGCAGGCCGGGACCGACCGCGACCAGGGCGATTTCCCGGTTGTAGTCGATCTGGGTCAAACCGGCGGCCATCTCGTGGGACAGCTCGCGGATCGGCTGAAAAAAGCGCCGGCGCAGATCCTCTGGCGAGGCGCGCGACACCAGCGCGTGCAGCGCCGGCTCGTCTTCCGGCAACACCGGGCGCAACAGCAATCGCCGGTCGTTGGGCAGCGTGATGCTTTCCTCCAGCTCGTTCGGGTACGGGCGGATCGCCAGCCGCTCGGCCGCGGCGGCGCCCGCGTCGGCCGGCGCGAGCTGCACCCGCGCGTCCAGCGCCACCACGCCCTCCGCGTTGACCCACAGCGGATTGATGTGCAGTTCGGCCAGCTCGGCCAGATCGACCACCATCTGCGAAATTTTGACCAGCGTCAGCGCCAAGGCTTTGAGATCGGCGCGGCGCAGCAGGCTGTAGCGCAGCCGCTTGTAGATGCGGGTTTGCGCCATGATCTCGCGGGCGAGGTGCATGTTGATCGGCGGCAGCCCGTAAGTGAAATCGTTGATGGTTTCGGCCTCGGTGCCGCCTTGCCCAAAATAGAGGACCGGCCCGAACCCGCCGCCGGGGCGAACGCCCAACACCAGCTCGTAAGAACCGTCGCGGGGGAGCATGGGCTGCAGCACGAAACCGTCGAAACGCGCCGCCGGCGCGACGGTGCGCAGCCGCATCAACATCGCGGTCGCGGTCTGCTGCACCGCCTCGGGCGCGTTCAAATAGCGGGCGACCCCGCCGATTTGCGATTTGTTGGCCACGTCGGGCGAAATGATTTTCAAGGCGACCGCCTGATTCAGGCGCGCGGCCAGTTGCCCCGCCTCGTAGGGGGAGCGCGCCGTCAGCGTTTCCGCCACCGGAATCGCGTAGGCGCCCAGCAGTTGCAGGGCCTCGTGCTCGTTGAGAGCGCGGCGCCCGCCGGCCAGGGCCTTGGCGATCACCGCCTTGGCCAGCGCGATGTCGGCGGTGAATTCCTCCGGCAGCGAGGGCGGGGTTTCCATCAGCAGCGACTGGTTGCGCTTGTATTGCACGATCCGCATGAACGCCTGCACCGCATCGCCGGCGGTCTCGTAAGTCGGTATCTTCCGCCCCAGCCGCCGGCGCGCTTCCTCGCCGGTGCGCGGCCCCGGAAAGCTGGCGATGAGGCAACGGCCGGTGGCGGGGCGCTGGAGCAGGGTGTCGGCGACCGCCGTGGTGTCGGTGAAGGCGCTGGGCGTTTTGATGACCAGCACGCCGTCCACGCCCGGATCGGCCATCAGCAGATCGAGCGCCTTGCCGTAGGCTTTTTCGTCCGCCTGATCGCCGATGTCCAGGGGGTTGGGGCGCGCGCTCGGTTCGAGCAACGTTTCCAAACCCTGCTGGGTCGCCTCGGAAAACTGCGCCAGCCGCCCGCCGAAATCGTACAGCACATCGGTCGCCAGCAGGCTCATGCTGGAGCTGTTGCTGAGGATGGCCAGGCGGTCGTTGTTGACCAGCTTGGCGGCTTTGAGCACCTCGACCATTTGGAACAGCTCGTCGCTGTCGTCGACCCGCAGCAAGCCGGCGCGGCGGAACGCGGCGGCGAACACCGCATCGTCGGGGTGCTCGGGAAAGCGGCGCGGTTTCAGCACGATCACCGGTTTGACGCGGGCCGCGCGCCGGGCCGCCGACATGAATTTGCGCGCGTCGCCGATGTTTTCCAGATACAGCAGGATCGCCCGGACCCGGTAGTCGCCCGCCAGATAATCGAGTATGTCGGCCAGATCGACGTCGAGGCCATCGCCCAGATGGATCAGATGGCTGAAACCGAAGCTGTAATGGTTGCCGATATCGACGGCGGTCTGGCCGATGGTGCCGGATTCGGAGACAAACGCGATTTGGCCGGGCAGCAGCGGCTGGCGGTTGAGGCTGGCGTTGAGCTGGGTGATCGGGACGTTGAAGCCTTGGGAGCCCGGCCCCAACACCCGCAGCAGATGCGGTTTGGCGGCATCCAAAATCGCCTGATACAGGCTCGCCCGCTCATCTTCCGCAATGCCGCGCGCGTCGCTGTAGAGCACGGCCGCCCGCGCGCCGCGCTCGCCCAGTTGCGCGATCAGCGCCGGGGCTTGCCGCAGCGGCCGGGTGATGATCGCCAGGGCGGGGGCGACCGGCAGCCCGGCGATGTCGCGATAGGCGAGCGCGCCTTCCAGGGCGTCGCGTTTGGGGTCGACCGGCATGATCGGCCCCTTGAAGCCGCTTTTCATCAGGTTGCGGGCGATCAGGACCTCGCTCTCGCCGCCATCGGCGATCAAGGCGATCGCGTCGGGTTTGAACAGATAATCGAGATTGCGGATGGTCATGGACGAGAACGGCTTTCGGTCGTGACCGCGAAGGCCGCGCGCCGCGAGATCGCGCTCGCACGAAAATGAGGGCTGTCCGCGCGCTTCGGGGTCGGCGCGCGAGGCTGGTTGATTCGAGATGTCGCCATGAGTCCGATAAGGGTCTGCGGAAAGGGTGGGCGATACTATAGCAGTCCTCGAAAAAGTGATGGAATGTCACGCGCAACCGCCGCGTTGGCCTTGGGGTCGGCGCCTGATGTCGCCGGGATCGACCGGCTCGCCGGCGGGATCCGAACCGGGATAGCCCGGCGCGGTTTGCGGTCGAGCCTTCTTGAGCGCAAGCCCCGCGAGATTCCCCTTGGGACGATGTTCAGCTAATGTTAATAAGGTATTTCACAACATCGCCGTCGAGTCGGCCCAGATAGTCTTTAAATGGTCGGCGTTTGTTAAACTGAAGACTTTAAGCGTTTGGAGGTTGATGATGAAACTGACCAAGACGATCATGGCGTTAGGCGCGTTGATGCTGGCCGGCCAAGCGCCGCTGGCGCTGGCGCAAAAGTGCAACGACGAAAACCAGGTGTGCCGCGATAAGTCCGGACCCAACGTCGAACTGACCCGCCAAAAGTACGGCGATGACGCCGCCCGCCGCCTGGAGCGGCGGCAATCGCGCGATGACGGCGGCGCGCAGGCCGGCGGCGGCGGTCGTCCGGGCGGCGGCCAAAACGCGGGCGGCAACCAGGGCGGCGGCCGTCCGGGCGCCGGTCAGCCTCCGGGTCAGGGCCAAAACGCGGGCGGCAACCAGGGCGGCGGCCGCCCGAATCCCGGTCAGAACCTCGGCGGCAGTCAAGCCGATACCTTTTCGCCCGGACCCGGCATCAGTTGCATCCGTTCGGCGCAGGTTTGCTATTCGGCCGGGATGCCCAATCCCTTTCATACCGCCAAACATTTCGGCCCGAGCGCCGCCGGTCGCATCGGCCAATAGCGGCCGACCCGATCCGTTCGATCCGGGCCTTATCGCGATGCTGGCCGGGAGCTAAGCTCGGCCAGCGGTTTTATCGATACTCTCGAACTCCAGAGGGAGGCGGCGCATGAGCGGCTGGGGTTGTCCGAACGAACTCAATGGAAGTTGCCAGCACGTCCAGGGACGCTCCTGCGATCCGGGGATGAAGGGCTGCGTGCTGGCCGGCCGCTTTCGCTTCAGCGATGACGCGAAGAATCGCCCTCCGCGTCCGGTGCGGCACGATGTTCGCGCCCCGGCGGGTCCCAAGCCCAAAGGTCGGTGACCGCTCCGGCTCTCGGGGCTCGACCGACCGCTCGCGCGGTTTGGCGGGCGCCGCGTCATGCGCGGTGACCTTGCTATCCGCCGGGCTCCGATAAATACTCTATAGCGGCGACCGAACAGCGGTCGCCCTTGTTTTTTGTTGCCGTTGCTCCTTCGCGCGGCCGGGCGCTCGAATGATCGGCCCGCCTTGATCGGATTGCACCTGCTCTGAGCCCTCAACGCTGATCGGATTTCGCACCTGATGCCGATGGCCTCGTCATGAGTTTACCGTCCGTCATCCTCATGCCCTTGTTCGGCGCGGCGCTCGCCGCTGTCCTGTCGCAAGTCAGCCGGGCGCTTGCCGCGTGGGCCGCCGCCGCCGCGACCCTGGCGTCCCTGGCGTTTTTGTTGCCGCTGGCGCGCGAGCCGTTCGCCGGCGGGACCGTCATCCAGCGCTTGGCGTGGCTGCCTTCCGCCGGGCTCGATCTGGCGTTCCGGCTGGATGGCCTGGGGCTGCTGTTCGCCCTGCTGATTCTCGGCATCGGCCTGCTGGTGGTGCTGTACGCTCGCTATTACCTGTCGGAACAGGATCGGCTGGGGCGGTTTTACGCTTATCTGCTGGTGTTCATGAGCGCGATGCTCGGCATCGTGCTGGCTGAGAACTTGATCCAGCTCTTGATTTTCTGGGAGCTGACCAGCTTGTCGTCTTTTCTGCTGGTCGGCTACTGGTACCGGCGCGAGGAAGCCCGCAACGGCGCGCGGATGGCGCTGACCGTGACCGGCGCGGGCGGTTTGGCGCTGTTGGGCGGCTTTCTGTTGCTCGGCCAGATCGCCGGCAGCTACGAGCTGTCCGTCATTTTAAAATCGGGTGATGCGGTCCGCGCCCACCCGCTGTATCCGCCCATGCTGGTGCTGGTGCTGCTCGGCGCGTTCACCAAGTCGGCGCAGTTTCCGTTCCATTTCTGGCTGCCCAACGCGATGGCGGCCCCGACCCCGGCGTCGGCTTACCTGCATTCGGCCACCATGGTCAAGGCCGGCATCTTCTTGCTGGCGCGGCTGTTTCCGACGCTGTCCGGCACGCCGGAATGGGCGTGGCTGGTGGGCGGGACCGGGTTCGTCACGCTGCTCCTGGGCGCTTTTATCTCCCTGTTTCAGCACGACCTCAAAGGCTTGCTGGCGTATTCCACCATCAGCCATCTGGGCTTGATCGCGCTGCTGTTCGGCATCGGCACGCCGCTCGCGGCCGTGGCCGGCGTGTTCCACATCATCAACCACGCGACCTTCAAGGCGTCGCTGTTCATGGCCGCCGGCGTCATCGACCACGAGGCGGGCAGCCGCGACATGCGCCGCGTCAACGGCTTGTGGAAATACATGCCCTACACCGGCGCGCTGGCCATGGTGGCGTCGGCGGCCATGGCGGGCGTGCCGTTGCTGAACGGTTTTTTGTCCAAGGAGATGTTTTTCGCCGAGGCGTTCGGGGCGGCCACACAGTTGCATTTGGGGTGGTGGCTGCCGGCGGGCGTGACGCTGGCCGGCGTGTTCGCCGTGGCCTATTCGCTGCGCTTTATCCACGACGTGTTTTTCAACGGCGAGCCGGTCGGCCTCTCCAAAACCCCGCACGAGCCGCCGCGCTGGATGAAGGTTCCGATCGAGGCGCTGGTGGTGATGTGCCTGCTGGTCGGCGTGTTTCCGGCGCAAACCGTGGAGCCGATCCTGGCGGCGGCGAGCGCGGCGGTGCTTCAGGGGCCGTTGCCGGATCACGATCTGGCGATCTGGCACGGTTTCAGCCCGGCGCTGTGGATGAGCGCGATCGCGTTGCTCGGCGGCGCTTTGGTCTATATGGGCCGCCGGCCGCTGTTCGCATGGCACGACCGCTATGCCGACCGTCTGGAAGCCAGGCGGCTGTACGACGCGCTGTTGGGGGGCGCGTTCGCGCTGGCGGGCTGGTTGACCGGATGGCTCGATACCGGCTCGCTGCAACGCTTGCTGGCGGTCGTCATCGGCTCCGCCTTGCTGTTGGGCGCAGCCGGGTTCGTCGGTTCCGGCGCGCCCCTGACCGGCGGGCGCGCGCTGTTGCCGGTGGATGCCGTCAGCGGGCTGGCGGCCCTGGGGTTGATGGCGGCGGCGGTCGGCGCGGCGGCGCTGCACCGGCAACGGCTGATCGCCTTGATTTTGACCGGCGCGGTCGGGTTGGTGGTGGCGTTGGCGTTCGTCAAATTTTCCGCGCCCGATCTGGCCTTGACCCAACTGGCGGTGGAAATGGTGGCCGTGGTGCTGTTGCTGTTGGCGCTGTACTTCCTGCCGCAGCACACCCCGGCCGAAACGGCCGCGCTGCCGAGGGTCGGCCATATGGCGCTGGCGGTCGCGGCGGGCGGCGGCGCGGCGGCGCTGACCTGGGCGGTGCTGACCCGCCCTTACGACAGCATCGCCGGCTATTTTCTGGCCAACAGCATTCCCGGCGGGGGCGGGGCCAATGTGGTGAACGTGATCCTGGTGGATTTCCGCGGCTTCGATACGTTGGGCGAAATCAGCGTGTTGGCTTTGGCCGGTCTCGGCGTTTACGCCATGCTGGAGCGGCTGCGCCTGGACGGGCCGGACCATGACGCCGAAGGCCGACCCTGGGATGCGGACGTGCACCCGGCCATCATGGCCGCGCTCGGCCGGCTGCTGTTGCCCCTGGCCTTGCTGGTGTCGGCGTTCGTTTTCCTGCGCGGGCACAATTGGCCCGGCGGGGGCTTTATCGCCGGCCTGATCGCGGCGGCGGCGCTGATCGTGCAATATCTGGCCAACGGCGTGGCGTGGAGCCGGGAGCGCCTGCCCTGGAACCTGCAACGGTTGATCGGGCTTGGCCTGTCAGCCGCCGCGCTCACCGGGTTGACCAGCCTGGCTTTGGGCTATCCGTTCCTGACCTCCGCCTTCGGCCACTTTCGTTGGCCGGTGGTCGGCGAGTTCGAGCTGGCCTCGGCCATGGTTTTCGATGGGGGCGTCTATCTGGTGGTGGTGGGCGCCACGTTGCTGATCTTGGTTCATTTGGGCGCGCTGCATCGCCTGGAGCGTCTCCCTTCTCGCGCCAAGTCGCCGGCGGACACGGCGAAAGCGGTGCGCTGATGGAGCTGCTGATCGCGCTAGTGATCGGCGTGCTCGCCGCCTGCGGGGTGTATCTGGCGCTGCGCGCCCGGACGTTTCCGGTGGTGTTGGGCCTGACCTTCCTGTCTTATGCGGTCAACCTGTTTCTGTTCGCCATGGGTCGCCTGAGCGTCGGCCAGCCGCCGGTGATCGCCGCTAAAGCGTCGGGCTATGCCGATCCGGTGCCGCAAGCGCTGGTGTTGACCGCGATCGTGATCGGTTTCGCCATGACCGCGTTCGTCATCGTGCTCGCGCTCAAGGCGCGGGCCGAGCTGGGGAACGATCATGTCGACGGGAAGCACGAACCGTGAGCCATTGGGCCATCGCGCCGGTGCTGCTGCCGTGGTTGGCCGGCATCCTGTTGCTGTTGGCGGGCCGCAATCATCTGGCTTGGCAGCGCGGCGCGAGCGCGCTTTCCGTTTTCGTTCAACTGGGGTTGGCTCTGGCGCTGGCGGCGGAAGTCAGCGAAGGCGAGCTGCTGGTCTACGCGCTCGGCAATTGGCCGGCCCCGTTCGGGATCGTGTTGGTGGTGGATCGCCTGGCGGCGTGGATGCTGGCGATCACGGCGTTCCTGGCGCTGTTCGCGCTGCTTCGCGCCATCCGGGGCGAGGACGCGGCCGGAGCGCATTTTCATAGCCTGTTCCAGTTTCAACTGTTCGGTTTGAACGGCGCGTTTCTCACCGGCGACCTGTTTAACCTGTTCGTGTTTTTCGAGATTCTGCTGATCGCCTCTTACGGTTTGCTGTTGCACGGGGGCGGGCGAAGGCGCACGCGGTCGGGCTTGCATTTCGTGACCGTCAACCTGATCGGCTCCACGCTGTTTCTGTTCGCGGTCGGCGCGCTATACGGCGTGCTCGGCACGCTCAACATGGCCGACCTGGCGGTCAAGATTGCCGCCGCGCCGCCGGAGAACGCGCCGCTGGTGCGGGCGGCGGGGCTGTTGCTGTTCGCGGTGTTCGCGCTCAAAGCGGCGCTGTTGCCGTTTTATCTGTGGCTGCCCGCCGCTTACGCGCACGCCAGCGCGCCGGTCGTCGCGCTGTTCGCGATCATGACCAAAGTCGGGGCCTACAGCATTTTGCGGGTCGATTGCCTGATGTTTGGCGCGCGCGCCGGAGCGGCCTCCCGCCTGCTCGAACCCTGGCTGTTGCCTTTGGCTTTGGCGACGTTGCTGGCGGGCATGGCAGGGGCGATGGCGAGCCGCCATTTGCGCCAGCAGGCGGCTTATCTGGTGGTGGCGTCGGTCGGTTCGCTGCTGGTCGCGTTCGGGCTCGGCAGCGCGCCCGGCATCGCCGCCGGCTTGTATTATCTGCCGCATACCACGTTCGCCACCGCCGCGCTGTTCCTCCTGGCCGACAGCATCGCTCGCCGGCGCGGCGAAATGGGCGACCGCCTCGAACCCGGCCCGACCGTCGCCGGCGCGGCTTGGCTGGGCGGCCTGTTTTTGGTCGCCGCCGTGGCGGTGGGCGCGCTGCCGCCGCTGTCGGGTTTTGTCGGCAAATTTCTGACGTTGCGCGCGGCGCTCGCGCATCCGCTGTGGCCCTGGGTCATGGCCGTCGTTCTGCTCGCGGGTTTGATCGGCCTGATCGCGTTGGCGCGGACGGGCAGTCTGCTGTTTTATCGGGCCATACCGCCGGAAAACGCCATCGCGCCCGAACAGGCCTCGGCGCTGGCGCGGGAGATCGCGCCCATCGTCGGCTTGCTGCTGCTGGGGCTGGGGCTGACCTTCGCGGCCGGCCCGTTGACCGACGCCACGCGCGCCACCGCCGATCAACTGCTGCAACCGCAACTGTATATTCGGGCCGTGCTCAAGGGGGGAGGGACGCCGTGATGACCCGCCTGTTGCCGCATCCGCAGGTCGCGCTGACGCTGGCGGCGGTTTGGTTGTTGCTGGCCAACAGCCTCGCGCCCGGCCAGATCGCGCTGGGGTTGCTGTTGGGTTGGGCGATCGCCCTGTTCGCCGCGCGGTTCTGGCCGCAGGTCCCTCGGATTCACCGGCCGCTGGCGCTGTTGCGTTTCGTCGGCGTGGTCCTGATCGATATCGCGGTGGCGAATCTGGCGGTGGCGCGGCTGGTGCTCGGCGCCCCCGCGCGCCTGCGACCGGCCTTCGTGCGCGTGCCGCTGGCGCTGCGCTCGGATTTGGCCATCAGCGTGCTGGCCAACACCATTTGCCTGACGCCCGGCACGGTGGCGTCGCGCCTGAGTTCGGACCGCGCCTATTTGCTGGTTCACGCCCTCGACGCGGCCGATCCCGGCGAGTTGGTCGCCACCATCAAGCGCCGTTACGAGACGCCATTGCGGGAGATTTTCGAGCCATGCTAAAGAGTTTTGCCTTGCCGGTCGCCATCGCTTTGGTGGCCGCCGCTTTCGCGCTCAGCTTCTGGCGGCTGCTGGTCGGCCCCAGCGCGCCGGATCGCATTCTGGCGCTGGATACCCTGTATATCAACGCCATCGCGCTGCTGGTGCTGCTGGGCATCCACCTGTCCAGCGCGCTCTATTTCGAGGCGGCGCTGCTGATCGCCCTGATGGGGTTTATCGGCACAGTGGCTTTCTGCAAGTATTTGTTGCGCGGCGACATCATCGAGTGATCGCGATGCTGGAACCACTGCTGTCAGCGCTGATCCTGGCCGGTGCGGCGTTCACTTTTATCGGCTCGCTCGGCCTGGTCCGGTTGCCGGATTTCTACACCCGGCTGCACGGTCCCACCAAGGCCACCACGCTGGGCGTGGGCAGCCTGCTGATCGCCTCGGCGCTTTATTTCGGCGCGCGCGACGGCGGGATCAGCCTGCACGAAGTGCTGGTGACGCTGTTCTTGTTCATCACCGCGCCGGTGAGCGCGCATTTGTTGTCCAAAGCGGCGCTGCACCTGCGGTTGCGTTCGCTGGCGGCGTTGCCGCCGGAGGAAGGGGGCGAAAAACCCCGACGAAACGGCCCGCCGCCCGCTAACCGTAAGCCAGAATGACGAGCGCGATGCCGAGCAACAGCCCCGTCGCCAGCCAGCGTCGGGCGCTGTGACGGAAGGGGTCGGCGCAGCGCGAGCGCGCTCGCGCGGCCTCCGGGGCCGGGGACGACCCGGCGATGGCATAAATCGAAGCCCCGGTTTTGCGCCGGGGCGAAGCGCTGGATGGGGCCTTAACGCGGGCCGATCGCCGTCTCCGCCTTCTTGACCAGTTCAGGTCCAATGCGCTCGTTCCAGCGGTTGTCGATAGCGAGAGCCACCGCGCGGGGCTTTCGCCGCGCGCATTTCGACCGGAAGACGAGCGGGGCGTCGCGCTCGATCCCGCGCGGCGGAAAGCGGCCAAATCCCGCGAAGGCGAGGGTGGCGATGGCTCGGCGGGCTGACATGCGGTGGCGGTGGGTCGGGTTTGGGTATGGAAGCCTGGCAGTGCATACTATACCATCAACCCGTCCGGATTCAGGCCGGTTGACGGCCTTGACGGAGCGTAGCGACCCTCTCATCGGATTGTGATGAACGAACTCGATCACGACAAACTGCTGGAATCCATCGCGCGGCTGACCGAGAAACGCAACCGGCTGTCGCTGGAGATTTGTCTGACCCAGACCATGTTCGACTTGCTGGGGGTCGAGGTCATCGCGCTGTACCGTTTCGACGGCGAGCAGGTCAACCTGCTGGTGCGCATCGACCCCGAGAGCTGCTGGATTTGGGACAGCGAAGTGGACGAGCCGGAGGCGGCGGTGCCCGTCATTCAAGACACCGGCTTGCGCGCCTGCTTGCACGGGCGCGAGATGGTGATCGAATCGGTGGCCGAAGGCCGGCGTTACACCTTTCCCATTCCGCGCCGGGAGCAACTGATCGGCTTCTTGCGGCTGGTGTCCGCCCGCGATCTGCGCGACGACCGCCGCCTGATCGAAGGCTTCCTGCAAATTTACTGGAATTACCTGAAACTGATCGAGGACAACGAGCGCGACAAGCTGACCGGTTTGCTCAACCGCAAGACCTTCGACGACAAGCTGATGGACATCCTCCAAGCCAGCCGGCGCGCCGCTCTGGCCAGAGCCAAAGCCCGCAGAGCGGAGGACAAAAAGGGCGCGGAGCGGCGCGAGGGCGACGACGGCAGCTATTATTGGCTGGCGGTGCTGGACATCGATCACTTCAAGCGCATCAACGACACCTACGGTCACTTGTACGGCGACGAGGTCCTGATCCTTCTGGCCAATATCATGCGCCGCTCGTTCCGCCGATCCGATCTTTTGTTCCGCTACGGCGGCGAGGAGTTCGTGGTGGTGTTCAGAACGCGCGCCCTGGAGGACGCCGCGACCGTCCTCGAACGTTTCCGGCACAATGTCGAACACTACCGCTTCCCGCAGGTCGGCCAAGTCACCGCCAGCGCCGGTTACACCCAAATTCTCACGTCGGAAATGACCATGGTGGTGGTCGCGCGGGCCGACAAGGCGCTGTATTACGCCAAGGACAACGGGCGCAATCAAATTCGCTGCTACGAAACCTTGATCGACGCTGGCGCGATGGCCAAGCCCGAAGGCAATTTCGGCGACGTCGAACTGTTTTAGCGACCTCGCCCGCCGCGCTCGTCAGCAACCCTTATGCGATGGTTCCACTTCTCCGGTTTCAGGCGCGGATGGCGCGCCGGCGGGCTGGCGTCCGTTCTGCTGCTGTCGGGTTGCGCCAGCCCGCCGCCCCCCAAACCGCCGCCCAAACCCGCCGTCGCGCCGCCAGCGTCCGGCGCGCTGAGCGAGAAAGCCAAACAGGAACAGCGCCAGTCGATCCTCAAGGTGCGCAGCGGCACCCTGAACCAGCTCTACAAGCTCAAGCCCCTCACCCGCGCCGAAATCGAGCAGGCCGCCGGTTACGGGGTTTTTGAAATCAACGGGTTGAACGCCGTGCTGGCCGGCAAGCACGGGCGTGGCGTGGTTCAGGAAAGAAGCGGCAAAACCACCTATATGCAATTGGCGCGCACCGATATCGGGCCCGGCGCGACGCTGAGACCTTACTGGCAGGTTCTGGTGTTTCGCGACGCCCGGCAATTGAGCCAGTTCGCCAGCGCCGGATCGCCGGCCGATGCGGCCGCCATGGCCAATGTGACGGTCTATCAGATGAACGAGCTGGGCGTGTCCACGCCGTCGAATTTGGGGGCCCGGTATTTCCGGGACCCCGATCTGAATTAGGCGACGTTCCTCCGGGTTTAGCGCAGCAGGGCCAGGAACATCCCCGCCGCGACCGCCGAACCGATCACGCCGGCCACGTTGGGGCCCATGGCCGCCATCAGCGGGTTGACCCGGCCTTCGGTGTGGTCGGAGACGAACTTTTGCACCACCCGCGCCGACATCGGCACCGCCGACACCCCGGCCGCGCCGATGCAGGGATTGATCTTCTTGCCCTCCGGCAAAAAGACGTTGAGCAGCTTGGCCAGCAAAATCCCGCCGGCGGTGCTGAAGGAAAACGCCACCGCGCCCAGGATCAAGATAAACAGGGTCTGCGGGCGCAGGAAGCTGTTGCCCTCCATGGTCGCGCCGACCACCAGCCCCAGAAACAGGGTGACGATGTTGATCAAGGCGTGGCCGGCGGTTTGGCTCAGGCGATCGGTGACCCCGGATTCCCGCAGCAGGTTGCCGAACATCAGCATCCCGACCAGCGGCGCGCAGGACGGGATCGCCAGCGCGGTAATCGCGGTGATGAACACCGGAAAGATGATGACCGCCGTTTGCGAGACCGGCCGCGCGGTCGGCATGTTGATTTCCCGCTCGGCCTGGGTGGTCAGCAGCTTGATGATCGGCGGCTGGATCACCGGCACCAGCGCCATGTAGCTGTAGGCGGCCACCGCCACCGCGCCCATCAGATGCGGGGCGAGAATCGCGGTCAGGAAGATGGTGGTCGGGCCGTCCGCGCCGCCGATGATGCCGATGGATGCCGCTTCCTCGGCGGTGAAACCGAACAGGTAAAACGCGCCGAGCGCCGCCACGAAGATTCCCAGCTGAGCCGACGCGCCCAGCATCAGGGTGATCGGCCGGCTGAGCAGCGGCCGGAAATCGGTCAGCGCGCCGACGCCGAGAAAGATCACCGGCGGCAGCAGTTGGGTTTTGATCCCGCTGTTGTAGATGAACTGCAACAGCGGCACCGTTTCGCCCGGCTTGGCGTGGTAATCGCTGGAGGCGCTGAGAAAGGCTTCCGGCAGGTTCGCCAGCATCGCGCCGAAGCCGATCGGGATCAGCAGCAGCGGTTCGAAGTTCTTCTTGACGGCCAGATAAATCAGCAGGCCGGCCACGACGAACATCACCAGATTTTGCCAGCTCAGGCCGCGGAAGCCGCTTTGGGCGATCAGTTCGAGCAAGGTGTCCATGTCATCCGCCGAGCGTCAGGATGGGCTTGCCGGCGGAGACCTCCGAGCCGAGATCGGCGTTGATTTCCACCACCGTTCCAGCGCCCGGCGCGCGCACGTCGTGCTTGGCCTTCATGGCCTCGACCGCCGCCACCACTTGGCCCTTTTGCACCGCGTCGCCGACCTTGACGTTGATTTCCACCAGTTCGACCTTGCCCTCGAACGGCGAAAACACCGGCGTGCGCTGGCCGGAGGCGGCCGGCGCGGGCGCGGATGGCGTCGGGGCCGAAGCCGGCGCGGCGGCGCTCGTCCCCGCCGGCGGTTCGATGGTGATGCGGAAGGTGCGGGTGACGTTGCCTTCGACCACCGTGCATTGGGTGGTTACCGGGGAGGCGAACGCCGGGGCGGCCGCAGCGGCCGACGCGGATGCCGGGACCGCCGCGGGCGAGGTTTGGGCCGAGGGAGATGGCAGGGGAGCGGCGGCCTGGTCCTTGGCCTTGAGCGGCAAATTCACCTTGGCCTTGCCGGTCAGCAACCGGATGCCTTCGTTCAGTTCCATGTTTTTGCCGGGCACGATGGCGGCGGCGACCAGAAAGATGTTCTCTTCGCTCAGCGGCAGATTGCGCTCGCGCAGGGCTTCCTCGGCCAAGGCGATGCTGTCCGGCGCTTTTTCCAGCGGGTCGCCGGCGAACGGTTCCAGCTTGAGCTGTTCGGCGGCGATCTCGATCACCTGCGGGTCCGGCGGTTCCGGGGTGCGGCCGAAATAGCCGAGCACCGAGCGGCCGTAGCCGGGGTCGATCTTCTTCCAGCGGCCGTGCAACACGTTGTTGAACGCTTGCAGCCAGTATTGCTGGCTGCCCGGCGTCACGCTGGTCCACGCGCCGCCGGCGCGCACGACTTCGGGGAATTCCGCCAGCACGTCGCCGTAGCGGTGCAGGATGCGGGCCTCGGCCATCATTTGCACGTTCGGGCCGATCGCGCCGCCCGGCATCGGGAAATTCACCACGCGGGCGTCGGCCGAGGTGGTGACCGGGTTGAAGGCATAATCCTTCAGGCCCTCGTCGAGCAGTTTCTCCAATTCGTCCATCTTGGCGGCGTCGATGTCCAGCGAATAGCCGGTGCCTTTGAGCGCGTGCCACATCGAGCGCACGTCCGGCTGGGACGTGCCGGAGGCCAGCGGCCGCACCGACAGGTCGATGCGGTCCACGCCGCCGGCGATCCCGGCCATGTAGCAGGCCACCGCCATCGAGGCGGTGTCGTGGGTGTGCATGGCCAGCGGCACTTCCGGCGGCAGGATTTTCTTCAAGCCCTTGGCGGTCTCGTAGCAGGTGCGCGGGTCGGTGGTGCCGGAGGAGTCCTTCATGCAGACCGAATCGAAATGCAGCCCGGCGTCCAGCAGCTTTTGGATCACCCGCACGTAAAATTCAGGCGTGTGGACCTTTTCCGATTGGTACGGCAGCCCCATCAGCGCCACGCACACCTGATGGTGCATCCCGGCGTCCACGATGGGCTTGCCGGTCTTGATCAGGTTATCGGTATCGTTCATGAAGTCGAAATTGCGGTCGATGGTGGTGCCGTGTTTTTTCATCAGCCGCGCCTGCATCTCCAGCGCCTTGATCCGCTGGGTGGTCAGGGTCACGCCGGAGACCGAGCGGGTCAGGATTTGCAAATCGGCCCCCGCGCCGGCCGCCTCGCGCATCTTGTCCATGCAGGCGAACGGATCTTCGCCGGCGTAGAAATACGGGGCCTGGTAGCGCGCGCCGCCGCCGAACTCGAAATGGCGGACGCCCATGCCGGCGGCGGCTCGCATCGCCGGCAGCACGTCGTTGACGCGCACGTTGCCGCCGAACACGCTTTGCAGGCCGTCGCGAAACGCGGTCAGCATGACGTTGATTTTTTTGGGACTGGCAGCGTAAATCATGGGGTCTCCACAGGTTGGCGGATTTCTTCGATGCGGGTGACGCGCGCGCCGGGCGCGATGGCGTTGGCGGCGGACGCGATGGCGACGGCGATGGCGGCGTCCGGTTCCGGCCCGATTCGGGCGGGCGGTTTTTCGGGAAACAGCTCGATCAGGCCGCGCAGGGCCAAGGTCAGCGCCCAAAGCAAGCCGAGCACCGCCGCGAAGGCGTTCAGGCAGACGAGAAAGAGATTGGGATTCTCCACGGCACCTCCTTGAAAAACAAAAGGTCAAAAAAATTGAAATTGAGTTTCATAAAATAATATCATAATCGGAGCACCGGGGTTTCCGACGGCCCGCACGATGGCGGAAGCAGCGCCAGACGGGCGTTGCGCACCGATTCGGCGCGGCCTTCGAGCACCAAGGACAGATCGGGCAACACATCCCTGACGCGACCTTGAGCCAGCGGCGGCGCGCGCGCCAAATCGTCGCAGGCGCAAGGCCACAGCGCGACCTCGCGGCCGATGCAGGCGGATCGGGCGCGATAGCGCGCGTAAAGATCGGTCGCGCCCGGCCGGCGCAGGCCCTCAACCTCGTGATCGAGAGCCGCCATCAGCGCCGCGAACAAGCCCGGCAACTGGCCGCGCAGCGCCGGATCGACTTGGGCCAGCGCGGCGGCGCGGGGGGCAAAAGCGCTTTCGGCAACCGGCGGAACTTGCTCCAGGTTGATGCCGATGCCAAACAGCGCGCGGACGATCCGCTCGCCTTCGATCTGGGTCGAGGTCAGCGCCCCGGCCACCTTGCCGGCGGGCAGGATCAGGTCGTTGACCCATTTGATGGCCGGCGCGCAGCGGCCCTCGCTGATCCGTTCGATGCTTTCGGCCGCCGCCACCGCCGGCAGCATGATCGCGGCGGCCTCGGTCGCGGCGGCGGGCAGGTCGAGCCGATAATGGGCGACGAGGTGGAGGTTGCCGCGCGCGGCGGTCCACCCGCGCTGGCGCTGGCCGCGAAACCGGCTGCCGGTCAAGGCCAAGGCGACCAGGCCGTCCGGCGGATCGAGGCCCGCGCGCGGCGCGGTTTGCAGGATTTCGAACTGCGAGGCAGGCGCGTCGTCGATCAGGATCGCGCACCGCTCCGGGTCGCGAGGGGAGAGTTCCGGATACCGCCAACACTCGGCTCCAGCGCCGAGCAGGCCCCAGGCGCCGCCGGGGCCGGCGGGCAGATCGGCCGCGCGCGCGCGGGACCAGCGCGCGCCGGCGGGCAGGAAAACGGCCGTGGTATCGGGGTGATCGGTCAGCCACAACATGAGAGAGCGGTTCCTGATACGCCGGGCGCGGCCGCCGGTCGGCGGGAAGGTGGTGCGGCCGCCCGGCTTGATTCCGGCGTCGGTCAAACTATTATCAACTTAATCTCGGTCGGTCGGCGATAAGTAAAAACACTGACCAAACCCATAAGGGGAAGTCGCTTGCTGCACGCGCTGCTGTCGTGGGTGTTCTGCTTCGGCTTGTGGCTGTTGCTGTCCGGCTATTTCGACGTTCCGCTGCTGTTGGTCTTCGGCGTTCTATCCTGCGCGCTGGTGGTCTTCGTCGGCTGGCGCGCCGAGGTGATCGACCCGGAAGAGCGGCCTTTGCGGTTGCGGCTCAACCTGTCCATCCTGGCCTATTGGCCCTGGCTGCTGTGGCAGATCGTGCGGGCCAATCTCGATATCGCCAAGCGCATCATCGACCCCAAGCTGCCGATCAGCCCGACCCTGATCACCCTGAAGCCGAGCCAGCGCGGCGATCTGGGCCGGGTCATCTACGCCAACTCCATCACCCTGACGCCGGGGACGGTGACCACCGCCTTGAAGGGCGACACCTTGCAGGTGCACGCCCTGACCCGAGAGGGCGCCGACGCTTTGCTGGAGGGCGAGATGGACCGGCGCGTGCGCCGCTTGGAAGGGGGCGGCTGATGTTCGTGGCGGCGGCGCTCGGCGTGTTGGTCTGCATGGTTTTGGCGATGGCCCGCGCCGTGCTGGGGCCTACGGTCTACGACCGGATCGTGGCGGTCAATTCCTTCGGCACCCTGACCGTGCTGCTCATCGCGGTGCTGGGCTTCATGAGCGGCCGGCCCGATTTTCTCGACATCGCGCTGGTGTATGCGTTCATCAGTTTCATCGGCACCTTGGCGGTCCTCAAGTTCATCCGCTACGGCGACATGGGCTGGCCGCGCAACGTCGCCGAGGAATCGCGGGACGATCTGTGATGGCTGCGCTGCTCGATCTGCTCAGTTGGCTGTCGCTGCTGGCCGGCGTGGCGTTCGCCGCGATCGGCGGGGTGGGGCTGCTGCGGATGCCGGACTTTTATACCCGCCTGCACGCGGCCAGCATCACCGACACGCTCGGCGCGGGCCTGATCGTGTTGGGTCTGGCCTTGCAGTCAGGCTGGACCCTGGTGACCGTCAAGCTGTTTTTGATCCTGGCGTTTCTGTGGTTTACCGGCCCGATCGCCACCCACGCCCTGGCGCGGGCGGCGCTGGCCGATCCCGGCCAGCCCGACCCGCTGCTGCACCGGGAGCCGCCGCCATCGAAACCTTAGTCGATCTGTTTCTCCTCACGCTGCTGGTCGTCGTGGCCGTGGCCGCCATCCGCCTGCGGGATTTGTTCGCCGTGGTGATGCTGTTCGGCATCTACAGTTTCGTGTCGGCCAGCCTGTTCGTGGTGCTGGACGCCGTGGACGTGGCCTTCACCGAGGCTTCGGTGGGCGCGGGAGTTTCGACGGTGTTCATGCTGGGCGCGCTGGCGCTGACCGCCAGCAAGGAAAAGCCCAAAAGCGCCCGCAAGACGCTGCTGCCGCTGCTGGCGGTGACCGTCACCGGATTGGCGCTGGTCTACGGCACGTGGGACATCCCGGCTTACGGCGATCCGGCCAACCCGATCCACCACCATCTGGTGCAGCGCTTTATCGAGGATTCGCCGGAGGAAATCGGCATTCCCAACATCGTGACCTCGGTGTTGGCCAGCTATCGGGGGTATGACACGCTCGGGGAAACCACCGTGGTCTTCACCGCCGCCATCGGCGTGCTGCTGTTGATCGGCGGCGCGCGCCGCCCGCCTTCCGGCCAGGATGACGCGCGATGAAGCGCTACACCATCCCGCGCGTCGGGACCAAGCTGCTGTTGCCGCTGATCCTCCTGTTCGCCCTCTACGTCCAATTTCACGGCGATTACGGGCCGGGCGGCGGGTTTCAAGCCGGGGTGATTTTCGGTGCGGGCTTCATTTTGTACGCGCTGATTTACGGTCTGGACAACGCGCGCCGGCTGATGCCGCCCTGGGTGCTGCGCATCGGTGTTTCGCTGGGGGTGCTGATCTACGCCGGGGTGGGGCTTCTGGGGCCGCTGTTGGGCGGGCAGTATCTGGATTACGCCGTGCTGGATGCGCGCGATCCGGCGCACGGCCAGCATCTGGGGATTTTGTGGGTGGAACTGGGCGTGGGGATCACCGTGTCGTCAGTCATGGTGACGATTTTCTACGCCTTCGCTGGCCGGGGACGGTGAGAGCGTCAGGCCGCGCGTTCGCCAAAACGGGCCGAGGGGGGAACCGTGCAGATTCTGGGGCACTTTAATTACTGGATTTTCATCGTCTTGATGATGTGCGGTTTTTACATGGTCATCGCCAGCGACAACCTGATCAAAAAGCTGGTCGGCTTGAGCATCTTCCAAACCTCGGTGTTCATCCTCTACATCAGCATGGGCAAGATCATCGGCGGCACCGCGCCCATCGTGATCGACAAGGCGGCGGTTTACAGCAACCCGCTGCCGCACGTCCTGATCCTGACCGCCATCGTGGTCGGCGTCGCCACCACCTCGCTCGGCCTGGCGCTGGTGGTCCGCATCCAAGAAGCCTACGGCACCATCGAAGCCGACGAGATTCTCGCCCAGGATCGGGACGATTCGCCGTGATCGCCCATCTGCCGGCGCTGCAAGTCGTCATCCCGCTGATTTCGGCGCCGCTGTGCGCCTTGCTGCCGGCCGGCCGGCCGGCGTGGCTGGCGGCGATGGCGGCGAGCTGGCTGGCGTTTCTGATCGCGGCGCTGCTGCTGTATCAGGTGTTGGCTCACGGGCCGATTTCCTATCTGATGGGCGGCTGGCCGATCCCGTGGGGCATCGAATACCGGGTGGACGCGCTCAACGCCTATATGCTGTTGATCGTCGCGGCCATCGGCGCGGCCGTCGCGAGTTTCGGGCGAACCATCGTCGAGCAACGGCTGAGTTTGCCGCTCAACAAGCACCCCTGGTTCTACACCGCCTATCTGTTGTGCCTGACCGGGTTGTTGGGCATCACGGTCACCGGCGACGCCTTTAACGTCTTCGTGTTCCTAGAGATCTCGGCGCTGTCGAGCTACGTGCTGATCAGCGTCGGCCGCGACCGTCGAGCGCTGGTCGCCGCCTATCAATATCTGATCATGGGCACCGTGGGCGCGACCTTTATCCTGATCGGGATCGGGTTGCTGTACGTGATGACCGGCACCCTGAACATGGGCGATCTGGCCGCGCGGTTGCCGGCGGTGTCGGGAACCCGCACGGTGCGGGCCGCGTTCGCCTTTCTGACGGTCGGCACCGCGATCAAGCTGGCGCTGTTTCCGCTGCATCTTTGGCTGCCCAACGCCTACGCCTACGCGCCGTCGCCCGTCACGGCTTTTTTGGCGGCCACGGCCACCAAAGTGGCTATTTACGTGATGTTGCGCTTTTTCTTTACCGTGTTCGGCGTGAAATTCTCGTTCGAAACCATGCAGTTGGATAAAATCCTGCTGCCTTTATCGCTGGTGGGGATCGCCAGCGCGTCGCTGGTGGCGATTTTCCAGACCAACGTCAAACGGATGCTGGCCTATTCCAGCGTCGCCCAGATCGGCTACATGATGCTGGGGGTCAGCCTGGTGTCGGTGACCGGCTTGACCGCCAGCATCAGCCACCTGTTCAATCACGCGCTGATGAAGGGGACGCTGTTCATGGCCTTGGGTTGCGTGTCCTACCGGGTCGGCGCGACCCGGCTGGAGCGGATGGCCGGAGTCGGGCGGTCGATGCCCTGGACCATGGGCGCGTTCGTGATCGGCGGCTTGAGCCTGATCGGCGTCCCCTTGACCGCCGGTTTCGTCAGCAAGTGGTATCTGATCGTGGGCGCGCTGGAGAAAGGCTGGTGGCCGGTGGCGGCGCTGGTGCTGGCGACCTCGCTGCTGGCGGTGATTTATATCGGGCGGGTGGTGGAAGTGGCTTATTTCAAGCCGGCCCCGGAAGGGCAAAGGGTCGAAGAAGCGCCGCTGGCGCTGCTGGTGCCCACGTGGGCGCTGGCCTTGGCCAATCTGTATTTCGGTCTGGAGACCTCGCTCAATGTGGGCGTGGCGCGCCTGGCGGCGCAGGGGCTGTTGGGGGCGACGCCGTGAGCGCCGAAAGCCTGTTGGTCCTCGCGCTTTTTATCCCGCTGCTGGGCGCGTTCTTCATCGCCCTCAACGGCCGGCGGCCCAACTGGCGCGAGGGCGCGACCTTGCTGGCGTCGCTGCTGTTGCTCGGTGCGGTGCTGTCGCTGCTGCCGGCGGTGGCGGGCGGCGCGCGGCCCTCGGTGGAACTGCTGGAGTTCGCCCCCGGTTTTCCGCTGCGGCTGACCGTGGAGCCGCTGGGGATGACTTTCGCCTGCGTGGCGGCGCTGCTGTGGCCGCTCAATTCGCTCTATTCCATCGGCTACATGCGCGGCAACCAGGAATCGCACCAAACCCGCTTTTACGTCTGTTTCGCCGTCGCCATCGCCTGCACCATCGGCGTCGCCTTCGCCGGCAATCTGCTGACGCTGTTCGTCTTTTACGAAGCGCTGACCCTCTCGACCTACCCCTTGGTCACGCACAAGGGCACGCCGGAGGCGATGCGGGCCGGCCGGTTGTATCTCGGCATCCTGATCGGCACCTCCATCGGCTTTTTGCTGCTGGCCATCGTCTGGACCTGGGCCGTCGCCGGCTCTTTGGAATTCGCGCCGGGCGGAATTCTGGCCGGCAAGATCGAAGGCCCTCTGGCGAGCGTGTTGCTGGCCTTGTACATGTTCGGGATCGGCAAGGCGGCGCTGATGCCGTTTCACCGCTGGCTGCCGGCGGCGATGGTCGCGCCGACGCCGGTCAGCGCCTTGCTGCACGCCGTGGCGGTGGTCAAGGCCGGGGTGTTTTCGGTGCTGAAGGTGACCGTTTACGTGTTCGGCGTCGATTTTCTGAACGAGACCGGCGCGTCGGTTTGGCTGATGTGGGTGGCGGCGCTGACCGTGCTGCTGGCCTCGTTGGTGGCCCTGACCCAGGACAATCTCAAAGCGCGGCTGGCTTATTCGACCGTCAGCCAGTTGGGGTACGTGGTGTTGGGCGCGGCGCTGGCGACCTCGATGGGGGTGATCGGCGGCTCGATGCAGATCGTCACCCACGCCCTGGGCAAGATCACCTTGTTCTTTTGCGCCGGGGCGATCTACACCGCCACCCACAAAACCGAAATCAGCCAACTGGACGGCTTGGGCCGGGTGATGCCGTTCACGTTCGGGGCGTTTCTGATCGGCGCGCTCAGCATTGTCGGCCTGCCGCCGCTGGGCGGGTCGTGGAGCAAGTGGTATCTGCTGGCGGGCGCGGCGGATGCGCAGCAATGGGCGCTGATGGCGGTGTTGCTGTTGAGTTCGCTGCTGAACGTGGCCTATCTGCTGCCGGTGGCGGCGCGCGGGTTTTTCGTGGCCGCCCCGTCCGGCGAGCTGGCGGTCGGCGGTCCCGCGCTGGCCGTGCGCGAAGCGCCGCTGGCCTGCGTGATTCCCTTGTGCCTGACCGCGTTCGGTTGCCTGTTGCTGTTTTTTCACGCCGATTCCTTGTACGCGCTGCTCGCGCCGATCACCGATCGTTGAGAGGCCCCGATGACCGATCCCTCGCCCTGCGCCGACCGACCGGAAAAACGCTATTGGCTGGACGAGCCGCGCCATGTCGATAAGATCTTTTACGGTCTGGTCGGGGTTTGCGTTTTGCTGCTGCTGAGCGATTTGGCTTATCGCAAGCACGCGACCTTCGGGTTTGAAAGCTGGTTCGGCTTTTTTGCGTGGTACGGCTTTATCTGCTGCGTCGCGCTGGTGCTGCTGGCCAAGCAGATGCGCAAGCTGGTGAAGCGAGACGAGGATTATTACGGTGATTGACGGCCTCAATCCGGCGCTGATCCTGGTCTGCGGGTCGTTGCTGGCGCTGCTCGCGCCGCAAGGCCGGAGCCGCAATCTGTTCATGCTGGCGCTGCCGGTCCTCGGCGCGCTGCAACTGTGGAGTTTGCCTTACGGCGAGCACGCCAGGGTCGAGGCGTTCGGCCTGACGCTGACCACGTTGCGGCTCGACGGCTTGAGCTTCGCCTTCGCCCTGGTGTTTCACATCGCCGCGCTGCTGGCGGTCATTTACGCCTGGGGGCTGCGCGACCCCGTGCAGCAGGTGGCGGGGCTGCTGTATCCGGGCGCGGCGGTGGGCGCGGTGCTCGCGGGCGATCTGGTGACGTTGTTCTTGTGTTGGGAGCTGGCCGCCGTGTCCTCGGTGTTTTTGATTTGGGCGCGGCGCACGCGGCGGGCCTACCGCGCCGGCCTGCGCTATCTGCTGGCGCAGGTCGCCTCGGGCCTGCTGCTGCTGGCCGGAGTGATCATTCGCTTTCGGGCGACCGGATCGATCGCTTTCGGCGGCTTGGGGCTGGACAGTCCGGGCGGAGGATTGATTTTCGTCGCCTTCGGCATCAAGGCCGCGTTTCCGCTGCTGCATAACTGGTTGCAGGACGCTTATCCCGAAGCGACGGTGACCGGCGCCGTGGTGCTGTCCGCCTTCACCACCAAGATGGCGGTCTACGCCCTGGCGCGCGGTTTCGCCGGAACCGAATCGCTGGTCGCCATCGGCACTCTTATGGCGATGTTTCCGATTTTTTACGCGGTGATCGAGAACGATCTGCGCCGGGTGCTGGCCTACAGCATGAACAACCAGCTCGGCTTCATGGTCGTGGGCGTGGGCATCGGCACGCCGCTGGCCCTGGATGGCGCGGTGGCGCACGCCTTCGCCGATATTTTATTCAAAGCGCTGCTGTTCATGAGCATGGGCGCGGTGCTGTTGCGCGCGGGCACGGTCAACGGCTCGGAACTGGGCGGGCTGTACAAGTCCATGCCGTTGACCGCCGGCTTGTGCATGGTCGGCGCGGCGTCGATTTCCGCGTTTCCGCTGTTTAGCGCCTTCGCCACCAAGTCGCTGATTTTGGAGGCGGCGGCGCGGGAAGGTCACTGGATTCCGTTTCTGTTTTTGCTGTTTGCCTCGGCGGGCGTTTTCCATCATGCCGGCATCAAGATTCCCTATTTCGCTTTCTTCGCGCACGACAGCGGCATCCGCTGCGAGGAAGCGCCCCGCCACATGCTGGTCGCGATGGGGCTGGCGGCGGCGCTGTGCGTCGGGATCGGCGTTTTTCCGGGCGCGCTGTACGCCATCCTGCCGTATCCGGTCGCTTTCGATCCGTACACCGCGACCCACGTGATCACCCAACTGCAATTGCTCGCCTGGTCGGCCTTGGCGTTCGCCCTGCTGGTGCGCACCGGCGTTTATCCGCCGGAACTGCGCTCGGTCAACCTGGATTTCGATTGGTTTTATCGCAAGCCGCTGCTCGCCGCCGCCGCCGGCGCTTGGGGCGCTGCGCTGCGCGCGTGGGAAGGCTTCAACCGCCTGCTGGAGGGTAGCGTGGAGCGGCTGATCGCGGCGCTGGCCCTGCATCATGGCCAACGGGGGATCATGGCCGCGACCTGGCCCACCACCCGGATGGTGCTGTGGGCGGTGTTGCTGCTCGGCGCTTGCCTGATTTTTTATTATCTGTAACGCTCGGGCCGGCGTCGCCCCGGCCGCGCGCTAGCCGAAAGTGCCGCTGTCCCAGCCCCAGTTTTCGGCGCTGACCTCGCTGAAACCGAGATAGACCCGGTCCGGCGAGATGCCGAGCTGGTCGTTGAGCAGGGCGCAAATCCGTTCGGACAGCTTGCGGTTGACCGCGCCGTTGAGCCCGCCGATGCTGCGGATTTCGGCGTGGGCCGACGGCGTTTCCGCGCCGGCCATCAACATCGTGGCTTCGCTGACGGCGATCATGACGTAGCGTTCCGGCTTGCCGATGCATTCGGAGACGATTTGCGAGAGCGGGGCGAGCAGGTTGTGGCGTTCCTGGTTGGACAGGCGCATGGACGTTTGCAGGATGAGCAGGGGCATGGCGTAGACCTCCGTGGGCGGTTGCGCCGGGCGGGCGCGCGACTGCGCCCGGCGAGGGTCGGATGAAAAAAGCGCGCTCGGTGAAGGGGCGCGGCCGGTCGAGGCCGGCTCAAGGGCCGCCGCCGACCGGCCGAATCCGGGCTAGAGCCGGTCGCCCAAAAGCGCTTTAGCCTCGCCCAAGTGCCAGGCCACATCGTCCAGATCGCTATGGGATTTGTGCACCCAGGCTTCGCCCCAGTAAAAATTGCAACTGGTTTCGGCGCGCAGCAGGTGCCAGCGGGCTTCGTTGAGGATCCGCGCCAGC
Source organism: Candidatus Competibacteraceae bacterium (assembly GCA_016790045.1). Taxonomy (GTDB): domain Bacteria; phylum Pseudomonadota; class Gammaproteobacteria; order Competibacterales; family Competibacteraceae; genus Competibacter_A. The sequence goes on along the minus strand of JAEUPW010000094.1, from coordinate 21,318 downwards.
TCCGGGTTGGAATCCTGCGCGCCCCGCGCCGCGTTCGCCACCCGATGATAGTCCCGGCTCAGATCGTGCACCCGGACCAGGGTGTCGCGCTGGATCCACGAGCCTTGCCACTGGTGGAAGTCCCAGCCGTGATGGGTGTCGGTGTTCCAGGCTCCGCGCCGCACCGTCACTTGGCCGTGCGCGCCGAAGCGGTTCAAGTAGTCGCTGATGAAAATCGGCCGCATCGCCGAGCGCTCGGCGCGGATTTCCTCCAGCGCCTCATGGTAAAAATAGTTCCAGAAGTTGGCTTTCTCGGACACGTTGCGAAACCAGCCGCCGTTGTCGCCGTCGGTGGCGGTCATCACCAGCGGCGGGAAATCGCACCATTTGGTGCGCTCTTGCAGTTCGTGATGAAACCAGCCGTAGTTCATGCCCGACAGTTGCGCGTCCGACAGTTCGCGGTCGCGGACCACGACCACGATCTGCTCGCCGTCGTATTCGGCGATGTGCGGCCGGTAGCGCAACTCTTGCCAGTTCATCGAACCCAGCGGATCGACGTACTCGCAGTCCACCATCACGTAGCGGTAGCCGGCCTTGCGCAAATGGGGGATCATGCGCATGTCGAAACCCATTTCCGGCGGCCAGAAGCCGTTGAACTGGGTCCGCCACAGCAAGTGGCCGGCGATGGCCTGCCAGCGCGCGATGTGGTCGTCCCAATCGTCTTCCGGAATCAAGGCGAACACCGGATGGTAGTAGCCGGTGCCGAGGACTTCGAACAGTTGCTGGTTTTGGAAATGCCACAGCAGCTTGCCGCAATCCACGTCGCCGTAAACCCGGCTTTGAAAATCGGGGTTGGACAGGGTTTCCAGCAAAGTTCCGGACAGCGAGAGATGGATGCGGGCGATGTCCTGATAGGCCCACAACGCGCGCGGCATCCGGTCGTAGGCAAACAGGATTTCCTTGACCTCCCACCCGTTGGTATCGAGCAAATTTTCCAGATTGCGGGGAGGCTGGTGCATGTTCAACACCAGGGCGTGATAAATCTCTCGCATCATCCGTCTCCTCAATTGACGATCATGTGAGCGATGGGGCAAAGCCCCTCGCCTTTTTTAAAAGGGCTGCGCCGTCAAGAGCCGGCCCGCCGTTTCGATCCGAACCGCTCGCTCAGGAATTTGAAAATCAGCGCCGAGCCGAAGCCCCACGCGCCGTTGATCAACAGTGCCGTCACCAGCAGCGGCGGATGCCAGCCGCCTCCCGCGGGACGGCCTTTCAGGGGCAGGACCACGAACCACGCCACCAGGGAAGGGGCCAGAGCGCCGAACAGAAAGGCCGCGAGCCAATAACCGCCGCGCGGCGGAAAACGGGGTTCGATCATGGCCAAGACGATGCCCCACACGCCGCCCCAAAACGCCAGCGAAAGCACCGCCGGCACGCCAAACGGCTGCGTCGCCGCCAGCGAGAACGGCGCGAAAGGCGCAAGGCCCGCCGCCCACAACGCCGCCAGCGTCAACTGATGGAAAATCAAGGTCGCCAAGAATCCGGCCACAAAGCCAAACAGCGCGCGTTCGGGTTTCATCCAGCATTCCTCTCATCGCGATGGGGGACGCCCTGAGGCATTTTGAGCGCCGCAGGAATGGGCCGGCCGCGCGGGCGCGTCGCCGGTCACCGCTAACCGCTGGCAAGTCTCTATTATGCGCCATCGCATCCGCCGCCCGATGGCAAAATTTAGCGCGTCTGCCGGCAATGTTTTAGCGAATCGCGCAGTCAAAGCAGCAGTGATAACGACCGAGGATAGAACGGTGTCTCAGCGTGTCGCATTCCGTTGCTTGGGGTTCCTGTTGCTGGCGTGGCTCGCGGGGTGCGCGACGGTCCCGCCCGCCTACGATCCGATCCGCGACCCCGATTTTCGGGGGCCTACGCTGACGGCGGCGCGCGAACGGCCCGACGCCTTTCCGCACAATCGTATCCGCTGGGGCGGGGTGCTCGCGCGGGTCGACAACCGCCGCGACGAAACGTGGCTGGAAATCGTCGAACAGCCGCTGCAAGACAACGGCCGACCCCTATCCGGCGACGACAGCGGGGGGCGTTTTCTGGCGCGGGTGGCCGGTTTTCTCGACCCGGCCATTTACGCGATAGGGCGGCCGATCACGGTCGTGGGCGTTCTGACCGAGACCGCGCCCGGCCAGGTGGGCGAGTACCGCTACACCTATCCGGTGGTGCTGGCGGAACGCCACCACCTGTGGTCGGAGCGACGCCCGCCCGACGTGATTTACGTTCCCGACCCCTTTTGGTACGGTCCCGGCTACGGGCCGTTTTATCCCTGGGGCTACCGGCGCGGCGCGTTTTTTTGAAAGTCTCGCCCGGTCAGGCGGGCCGCTTGGCCATCAAGGCCCAAAAGCCCGCCGCGAACAGCAGCGACCCGCCGGCCAAGCTGAAACGGCGCTGGGATTTTTCGGACGCCAACAGGCGGCGCGCGGCGGCCGCGAAAGTGGCGTAAAGCGTGGCGTTCGCGGTGGCCAGGGCCACGAAGGTGACCGCCAGCAGCCAAAGCTGCCGGGGGACATGGCCGGCGGGATCGACGAACTGCGGCAGAAACGCCACGAAAAAAATGATGCCCTTGGGGTTCAGGGCGGTCACCAGATAGGTGTTGGCGAACAGCCGCCAACGCGATACCGGCGCGGGCGGCAAGGCGAGTTCCGCCGACAGCAGCCCCGCCCGAAACAGCTTGATGCCGAGATAAAGCAGGTAAGAGCCACCGACCCACTTGATCGCGGTAAACCACAGGGCCGAAGTCGCCAGCAGCGCGCCGAGCCCCATCAAAGACAGAAACAGGGCCGTCGAATCGCCGAGGGCGACGGCGGCGATCAGGGGCAGAGCCGCCGCGCGCCCTTGAGCCATCGAGTAGCTGATCACGGTCAGCACGGTCGGGCCAGGGATGGCGAGCAGCACGATGGAGGCGGCGACAAAGGCGAGCCAGAGTTCGAGGGGCATCATGGCGGAGCGGGGCGCGAACTCAGGCCCATAGCTCGGCCAGGGAAAAGCTGATCGCCACAAAGGGCGGGATCTGAATCGGATCGTCATCCTTGAAGGCGCCGAGCAGCAGCCAATCGTCTTCCCGTAAAGCGAAGGCTTCCAGCGTCTGCGCTTCGGGATCGATCAGCCAAGCGTGAGCGACTCCATGGCGAGCGTAGAGCGGCAGTTTGATGGCTCGGTCTTTTTTGGCGGTGCTGGAAGATAGAATTTCACAAACCCAATCGGGTGTAACCTCGAAGCGGTGGTCTCGCGGTATTTGCGGCATTCGCTCCCGCCGCCAACCCGCCAGATCGGGTACGGCCACTGCCGTATCGCGGATGAAATGCACTTCCGGCTCGATCAAAATCCACCAGCCGCCGGGGCCGCCGCGCCCTTTGTCGAACGGGGCACCGATCTCGATGCTCAAGCCGCGCGCGGCCAAGCCATGCGGTCCACTGAGGCGAGGCTGGGTATGCAGTTGGCCGTCGATCACCTCGCCGACCTGATTTTCGGGCAGGGCGAGCAGAGCGTCATACGGGGTCCAGGGGGGCGCGGTGCGCGCGGGTGCTTGGCTCATGAGAGATCCGGGGCGATTCGATGCGGTGTCGAAGGCGATCTTACGCTTTGAATTCGCCGACAGTCATGGTTTTCATGTGCGATGAGATTCGGCGGCGGAGATTGCCACAACCTAACGCCATTCTTGACAAGTTGTCAAAATCGCGTGCGGTCGCATTCGAAGATGGCCTTATCAGTCTGGCTTGAATGTTGCTGTCGCCGGTTTCTGGTCATGTGTCAGGCAGGAAACCCGTCATGAATAAACCGATCTCCGTCGTTCGCCCGACCTATCTCGGACGCTTTCAGTGCGTGGGTGGCGATTGCATCGAACATTGCTGCGCCAACTGGGGAATCACCGTCGACAAGGCGTCCTACAAGCGCTACCGCCAAGTCGCCGATCCGGTGTTAAAACCGCTGTTGAAAACCAATCTCGAACGCATCCGCCAGCAGCCGAGCGATGCCGCTTACGCCAAATTCCGCCTGAAATCCGCTACCGGCCAGTGCGGGCTGTTGGACGATGGCGGGCTGTGCGCGATTCAAAACCGGCTCGGCGCGCAAGCGCTTTGTTATACCTGCGCCAGCTATCCGCGCTCGGCGGCGCTGGTGGGCGGGGTGCGGCAAGTGGCGGGAATACCGTCTTGCCCGGAAATCGCCCGCTTGGCGATCCTGGACGAGGGCGGCATCGAATTCGAGCAAGTCGAAGTCAAGCCCAACAGCCTGTTGGCCAAACTGCGCTATTCGGAACAATTGCGACCGAATCGCCCCGGCGCGCCAGACCGATATTTCGAAGTTATCAACGGATTCTGTATGCGGCTCACCTGCACGCGGGAGTTGCCGCTGTGGATGCGGCTGGTGGCGATGGGAATGCTGTTGCGCCAGATCGACCAGCGGGTCGAGCAAGTCCAGTGCGATTCGATTCCCGGTTTGATCGAGACCTTCACCGGCTGGATTGGAAACGGCGAATGCGAGCGCCAGTTGAGCGCGCTGCAAGTCGATTACCGCCAGACCATGCTACGCATTTTGTTCGACATCAGCCAAGCGCGGGTCTACGCCGGGCTCAAGCAAGGCGGAACGTTCTTGACCTTATTGGGGCAAGCCTTTGAAGGCTTGGGAATGCGGGCCGGCGAGGTCGACGGCCAAAAAACCGTTGCGGCGGAAGCGGCGCTAGCGGCCTTCAGCCGGGCTTATCGCGACTATTACCGACCGGTGTTGGGAACCGAAGAACAATATCTGGAAAACTACGTGCTCAATTATTTGTTCCAGCAGCATTTTCCCTTCAACGGCGACGGTCGATTGTTCGAGAGCTTTCAGGAGCTTGCGGTGAAGGTGGGCTTGTTGCGATTTTATCTGGTCGGCTTGGCCGGCTATCACCGCGAAACGTTCGGCCGCGACCATGCGTTGCGCCTGATCTACTCCTTTTGCCGCAGTTACGAGCACAGCCGCCAATTCATTCCCTCGATCCGCCAAAAACTGGTCGAGCAGGATGCCGGCACCCTCGGCATGATGGCCGTGCTCGCCGGATTGCCGCCCGCTTGAAGGAACTCGCGCAAAATTTTTCAAATTTCCCTAAAGCTCCGTGCTCCGTTGCCGATATCTGAGATCAAGCGAGGAGTTCAGGTTTGATACAAAAAGCCAAAAACTCCAAAATAAAACGTAACCTCAAATCTCAATAAACGGAGCACGCAATCATGGCACTCGGAATCAACACCAACGTTCCTTCCTTAACCGCTCAACGTGGTTTGAACAGCTCTCAGGGCATGCAGACTTCGGCGATGCAGCGTCTGACCACCGGCCTGCGCATCAACTCCGCCAAGGACGACGCGGCTGGTCTGGCGATCAGCGACCGGATGACCTCGCAGGTTCGCGGTCTGAACCAAGCCGCCCGCAACGCCGCCGACGGCATCTCCTTCGCTCAGGTCGCCGATGGCGCTTTGCAGGAAAGCACCAATATCTTGCAGCGGATGCGCGAACTGGCGGTCCAGGGTGCCAACGATACCAACGGCGCCGATGACCGCGCCGCGATCGACAAGGAGCTGACCGAACTGAAGGCGGAAATGACGCGGATCAACGACAACACCCGTTTCAACGGCACGGGCGTGTTCGGTGGCACCGATCTGAAGATCCAGGTCGGCGAGAACGAGAACGACACGATCACGCTAACCGCGCTGGCCAAAGTCACGGCCGTGGCGGGCAGCACCACCGCCGATGCCGGAGCGCTGATCACGGAAGTCGATGGCGTCCTCAAAGAAGTTGCCGAGTCCCGCGCCACGCTCGGCGCGGTGCAAAACCGCTTCGAGTCGACCATCTCCAACCTGCAAAACGTCAGCGAGAACGTGTCGGCCTCCCGGTCGCGGATCATGGACGCCGACTTCGCGGCGGAAACCTCGAAGATGAGCAAGTCGCAGGTTCTGCAGCAGGCCGGCATCGCGATGCTGTCGCAGGCCAACCAGTCTCAGCAGGGCGTGTTGTCGCTGCTGCGGTAATTCGGTCGAGTCACAGCCCGACAAGACAGCGAGGTCCAGGCCGAAACGCGCCCGGACCTCGCTTGAGTCGTTAAGGAGGGGCCGCCATGAGCGACATCGGTAGCTTAACCAGCCTAACCGGCTCCAATGCGTTATTGTCCAAGGGATTGTCCGGGCCACGGGCCGCGCCGCACGAGCCGGCCACCGTTCAAAGCGCGGTCGCGCAACCGCTGACGGCGCCGCAATCGGCCGTCGCGCAATCGCCCGCCGGTGGCAACGCGGAATGGCAACGGCGCGCCGATCATGCCCAACCGCAACATCCGCAGGACGCGGCCGCCGCTCGCCGGCAACTGAGCGACACGCTCGATCACCTCAACCAGCGGCTGCGGCAACACGACACCCATCTGCAATTTGAAATCGACGACAAATCTCAGCAGATGGTCGTGCGCATCGTGGACAAGCAGACGCAGGAAGTGGTGAGGCAAATTCCATCGGAGCAAGCCTTGGCGCTCGCCAAGTTTTTCGATGAGCAGGAAGCCCAAAACAGTCACGCGCCGCCCGGCGAACGCCACCCCGGCGGTCAGGAAAGCGGCCGATTAAAAGTCGAAGGCTGGTTGCTCCGGGCCACGGCGTAACGATGCGGAGCTTTTGCGTGGGGTAGGAGGTCGTTATGGCAGGCATCAGCGCATCCGGTTTGGGTTCGGGCATCGACATCAACGGGTTGGTGTCCCAGTTGGTGGCGGCCCAGCGCCAGCCGATGGACCAGCGCCTGAGCGCGCGCGAAACCAAGCTCAAAGCCCAAATTTCGGGTCTCGGCACGTTCAAGAGCGCGTTGTCCACTTTTCAGAATGCCTTGTCCAACCTGAAAAAAACCGACGCTTTCCAGATCATGAAGGCGGCGGTCAGCGACGAAAAAGCCTTTACCGCTACCGCCGCCAACGGCGCTCAAACCGGCACCTATGCGATCAAGGTCGACCAACTGGCGCAGGCGCACCGGCTGGCGACTCCCGCCGCCCAGGCGTTCGCCAGCACCAGCGCGACGGTGGGTTCGGGGACGTTGACCGTCCAGTTTGGCACCTACGACAGCGCCGCCAATTCGTTTGCCGCCAACGCCAGCAAATCGACCCAATCTATCGTCATTCCGGCCAACAGCACGCTCGCCGGCGCGCGCGACGCGATCAACAAGGCGGATGTCGGGGTGGTCGCCAATATCGTCAACGACGGCAACGGCTATCGGCTGGTCATCGGCTCCAAGGACAGCGGTGCCGCCAACAGCTTGAAAATCACGGCCAGCGATCCCAGCTTGTCGCTGCTGAGCTTCGACCCGACCAACGCGGCCGACCGGACCGACAAGCAGACGCAGGCGGCGGCCGACGCCAAGATCGTGGTGGACGGCTTGAGCGTCAGCAGCGCCAGCAATACGCTCAAGGAGGTCATCCCCGGCGTGACGCTGAATCTCAAGACGGCTGGGACGGCCAGCACCTTGGCCCTGGAGCAGAACAACGCCGAAATCACCAAGGGCATCGAGGCGTTCGTCAAAGGCTATAACGATTTGCTGGGCAGCGTGAAAACGCTGACCGCCAGCGGCGCGAACGGCGGCAAACAAGGCGCGCTCGCCAACGATTCCAGCGTGCGATCCGTCGCCGGACAATTGCGGGGCATGCTCGGCAGCGCGGTGGCCGGACTTTCCGGCAGCGTGCGCTCGCTGGGCGATCTCGGGATCAGCACCGAGCGCGACGGCACGCTCAAGCTCAACAGCGCCAAGCTCCAAGAAGCGGTGGCCAGCAACGCCGGCGATGTCGCGGCGCTGTTCGCCCGTTCCGGCCAAACCACCGACCCGCAAATCCGCTACGTCGGCGCGACCTCCGAAACCCAAGGCGGCCAATACGATATCGCGGTTGCCAAACTGGCGACCCGGGGCCGCTACGCGGGCGCTCCCGCAGATCTGAATGTCGGCGCTGCCGATGCCGCGTTCTCGCTGAAAGTGGATGGCGTGGCGTCCGGCAGCATCGCGCTGACGGCGGGAACCTATACCGGTACCGACCTGGCGGCCGAGCTGCAAAGCCGCATCAACGGCGATTCCGCTTTGAAGGCGGCGGGGGCGAACGTCACCGTCAGCTACGCCAACAGCGCATTGACCTTCAGCTCCAACCGCTACGGCGCCAGCTCCACCATCGAATTCACGGCGGTCGGCGCGGGAGCGAGCGGCGCTATAGGCGCGAGCGTCGGCGCGGGCGAGGCCGGCGAAGACGTGCAAGGCAGCGTCGGCGGCGTGGCGGCGACCGGTTCCGGCCGCCGGCTGACGGCCACCGGATCGGCGGCCGGCCTGGCGATCGAGGTGTCCGGCGGCGCGGTCGGAGATCGCGGCAAGGTGTCGTTGACCGACGGTCTCGCCTCCCGCCTGGACAATTTGCTGACCGATATCCTGGCCAGCGACGGCCCCTTGAGCGGCCGCACCGAAAGCCTCAACAAGCAAATGAAGAATCTCGGTAACGAGCGCGAGGCGGTCGACCGGCGCATGGATGTCATGGAAGCGCGCTACCGCGCCCAATTCACGGCGATGGACCAACTGGTCAGCCAACTCAGCGCCACCGGCAGTTTTCTGACGCAACAGCTCATGGCTTAGCTGGACCATTCTCAAGTTTTATTTTTAATTATCTGAATTTGATATTTTTTTCACAAAAGAGCCAGACGGATGTTACACCGGCATCCGGGTTGCATACATGCCCGTGGACTATTTCCAGAACTTCAAGGATTCACTATGGCTACACCGAACATTTCCAAAGGTCTGCGCCAATACCAGCAGGTCAACACCCAAAGCAGCGTGGCCTACGCCAGCCCGCACCGGCTGATTCAAATGCTGATGGAAGGGGCGTTCGAGCGGATCGCCGTCGCCAAGGGCTGCATCCAGCGCCAAGATATCGCCGGCAAGGGCGAGCAGATCGGCAAGGCCATCGACATCGTCGGCGGATTGCGCGAAGGTTTGAACCATGACGCGGGCGGCGAAATCGCCGCCAATCTCGACGCGCTGTACGCCTACCTGCAGAAGCGCTTGCTGGAAGCCAACCTGCGTTCGGATGTCGCCATGCTCGACGAAGTCGCCGACCTGCTGCGTCCGGTCAAGGAAGCCTGGGACGCCATCGGCGACGCGCCGAAAGCGGAAGACGCCGCCGTCGCGGACGCGCCTGCGTGATCGTCGCGGCGGACGACTGGACCCAGGCGATCAAGCTGCTGCGGCTGATGAGCCTCGAAATGCTCGAACTGGCGCAGGCCGGCGGCTGGGAAGAGGTCACCGAATGGGAAGTCAAACGGCGGGCCTTGCTGGAGGAGCTGTTCCGGGAAGCGCCGCCGGCCGAGCTGGCCTCCGCGCTCGAAGACGCCGCCCGCGTCGCGTTGGATAGCGACGCCCAGCTATTGGAACTGGCGCGCGAAGAACGGGACAAACTGGGTGACTACCTCAAATCGTTCGGCCAGAACCGGCGCGTCCGTCACGCCTATCAGACATTTTAAAATTTCAACGTTTCCGTGACTTTGGAGTCGAAACCATCATTGCCCGATGAAACAGGCGCTCGGCGCGGAACCCAGACTGGAGCGGAGGACGTTATGGCATTGCGAATCATAAAAAGATGGGGAGACAGCCCGGCAGTGCGCATTCCGATGGCGGTCATGAAAGACGCCGGCCTAAACATCGAACAAGCGGTGCAGGTGCGGGCGGAACGCGGCCGCGTGATTATCGAGCCCACCTCCTCGGCGCTCGATGACTTGCTCCCCGGCATCGTCTCGAAAAACCGCGGCGAGACGGAAATCGGCCATCCGGCCATCTCCTCGGCCGAAGCTTGAGCCCGTTCGCCCGGAAGCGCGCGCTCGAACATGACCGTCAACCCCGCCAATCCTCCGTCCGGCGGACTGGTCTTCACCGGCCGTCGGCCGCTGGCCTGGCGCGAGCTGCCCGCCTTGCCCGACGCCATCGAACTGCAAGAGCTGGAGCGGGCCAATCTCAATCATTTGCACACGCTGTTTGCCCTGGACATTCACGCCGGCGATTCCGGCGACGACCCCACCGCGCTGGCCAACGCCTCGGAACTCAAGCGGCTGGATTTCAAGGTCGGGTTGCTGCTCGAACTGGTGGGTCAGCTATACGCCCGCCAGCAGGACATCCCGCCGGAACGCACGCTGACTTTGTCGGTGAGCGGTTTGAACTGGCAAGACGATCTCGCCCCGCCGGTCGGCGGATTGTTGCGCATCGAGCTGTTTTGCAACCCGAGTTATCCCCGACCGCTGATCTGCCATGCCCAAACGGTCGAAACCGACCGCAACGCGGGCGGCTGGCGCATCCAAACCCGGTTTCGGCAGCCCAGCGAAGCGCTTGAAGAAGCGCTGGAGCGGTACATTTTTCTCCAGCACCGCCGCGCGGTGGCGCACAGCCGACGCGGCAGCGCGCGTTAAATACTTTGATACCTGCCCGGTCTTCACTACAATTCTACCATCAACGCTGCGGCTGTCTCCAAACAGTTCCGACAGCGGCGCGGAAGCGTGACGCGGTGGATCGGGTTCCGGCAAAGTAATTTGCCGATCTTTGGCCGATTTATCAGCGGCACGCTTCATCTTTGCAAGGATAGGAGCCGATGAAGACCGCTTTGCTCGTGATCGACGATGAGCCCCAACGGGCCGAAGAACTGTGTTTTTTATTGCGGTTCCTGGAAGAAAGCCACGTCGGGCGGGCGGAATCGTCCAACTGGCAGGCGCAGGTCGAACAGAACGCCGATTTGCGGTGCGTTTTTCTGGGGCGCTACGGCAGCGCCGGGCAAATTCCCAGCGACGCCATCCACGCCATTCGCACGCTCGCGCCCAGGGCGGCGCTAATTCTGGTCGAGGAAGCCGACCAGCCGGTGCGTTTGCCCGCCACGCTGGAAGCCAGTTGCGGCGGTCACTTGTCGCGCCCGTTCCGCCACTCGCAACTGAGCGCGATCCTCTCCCGGCTGCAAGCGAGCGCCAGCCGCGACAGCCGGGCCGGCAGCGCGAGTTCAATCCGCCGCAACGCCGAGCTGTTTCGCAGCCTGATCGGCCACAGCCCGGCGGTGGTGCGGGTGCGCGAAATGATCCAGCGGGTCGCGCCTTCCGATTCGACCGTGATGATCCTGGGCGAATCCGGCACCGGCAAGGAAGTGGTGGCCCGCAACATCCACTATTTCTCCGGCCGCAGCCAAGGCCCGTTCGTTCCGGTCAACTGTGGGGCCATTCCCGACAACCTGCTGGAAAGCGAGCTGTTCGGGCACGAGAAAGGCTCGTTCACCGGCGCGATTTCCGCCCGGCGCGGCCGGTTCGAGCTGGCCAAGGGCGGCACCCTGTTTCTCGATGAAATCGGCGACATGCCGCTCAACATGCAAGTCAAGCTGCTGCGGGTATTGCAGGAGCGCACCTTCGAGCGGGTCGGCAGCGACCGCAGCCTGGAAGCCGACGTGCGCATCATCGCGGCGACCCACCGCGATCTTGAGGACATGATCAGGGCCGGCCATTTCCGCGAGGATTTGTATTACCGGCTGAACGTCTTCCCCATCGAAATGCCTTCTCTGCGCGACCGGATCGAGGATTTGCCGCTGCTGGTCGACGAGCTGATCGAGCGCATGGCGCACGAGCAGGGGGTGCGGGTCAGCCTCAGCCCGGCGGCCTTGCGCAGCCTGAGCCACTACCCCTGGCCCGGCAACGTCCGCGAGCTGGCCAACCTCATGGAGCGCCTGACCATTCTCACCCCGCACGGTCAAGTGGAGGCCAACGATCTGCCCGCCAAGTTCCGGGCTTATGTGCCGGTCGAGGCGGTCGCGATGGAAACGGCCAAAGAAGCGGTGGCGGCCGGCGACGAAAATTCGGAGACGCCCTCGCTGCCGCGCCTGCCGGGCGCGGAGTCGGCCGGATTGCCGCCGGAGGGGCTGGATCTGCGGCAGTACATCATGGAACTGGAATCCTCGCTCATTCAATCCGCGCTGGACGACAGCAACGGCGTGGTGGCGCACGCCGCGACCTTGCTGAAAATGCGCCGCACCACGCTGGTCGAAAAAATGCGCAAATACAACATCCGGCGCGGCGATATCGATCTCGACGAATGATGTCGGACCGTTGGCGGCCACCGCTCGCGCTTTTCGCGCCAAGTAATTGACGCGCTCCAGCAATTTCTCCTCAATAGCTTGTTAATCAAGCCGTTTCAGTTAGGGCATAGTTTTTGCTCCCGCCATTCTGTCTTTCGCCTTAGCGGCGATCCCATTTATTTCAGGGAGCAGGAACCGATGAATTCGATCAATGCCAATCGTCCGCTGGCCGACCCTGCCCGCCCGGCGGGCGCGCTCGCCGGCGCGGCCGCCATTCCGGCCGGCGCCGATTCCGCAACCTCGTCCACCGACGACTTCGCGGCGATGCTCAAGGCCATGCTGGGCGACGTCAATCGATCCCAGAACCGGGCGACTGAAATGGCCGAAACCTTCGACCGGGGCGAGTCGCAGGATCTCGCGGGGGCGATGATCGCCCAGCAAAAAGCCAGGCTGAATTTTCAGGCTACCCTGCAAGCCCGCAACAAGCTGGTCTCCGCCTATCAAGACATCATGAACATGCCGATCTGACCGGGTCGAGCGGCGCGCTGGCGTGAGAGGAACCGATTGTGGCCGAAGCTGAGAACGCGCCGGTCCCGAATCCGCCCGCCCGGATCGACTGGCGCGGCGCGCTGGCGAAATTCCGCCGGCCGGGACCGGCGCAACTCGGGCTGCTGGCCGGTCTTGCGGCGCTGTTGGCGCTGGCGGTGGCCGGGGCGCTGTGGCTCAACGCGCCGACTTACGATGTGCTGTACCGGGGCTTGGCCGAAGCGGATGCCGGCCAGATCATGGAGGCCCTGCAAAAGTCGAATATCCCGTTCAAGATCGACAACCGCAACGGCGCGTTGCTGGTGTCCTCGGAGCAGGTCCACGAAGCGCGCCTGAAGCTGGCCAGCCAGGGCCTGCCGCGCGGCACGGTCAACGGCCTGGAGGCGCTGGAGCAGAAAAACAGCTTCGGCGTCAGCCAGTTCATGGAAACCGCCCGCTACCAGCACGCGCTGGAAGGCGAGCTGGCCCGCTCGATCATGACCATCGGCCAGGTGGAAGCCGCCCGCATCCATCTGGCCTTTCCCAAGGAAACCGTGTTCGCCCGCCAGCAGCAGCCGCCCACCGCCTCGGTGCTGGTGCGGCTGCATGCCGGCCGGACGCTGGATCTCGGCCAGGTCGCGGCCATCGTCCATCTGATCGCTTCCAGCGTTCCCAAGTTAAGCCCCGAGAAGGTCTCGGTGATCGATCAGGCCGGCAATCTGCTGACCCGGCCGGAGCGGGAAGGCGGCAGCGATCTCAATTTGGATCAACTGGAATACGCGCGGCGGCTGGAAGAGCGCTACGCCCGCCGGATCGAGGATTTGCTGACGCCGGTGTGGGGCTCGGGCCGGGTGCGCGCGCAGGTGTCGCTGGAGGTGGATTTCACCGCCAGCGAGGAAACCGCCGAGCGCTACGAGCCCCGCCAGGAACCGCGCCCGGTGCGCAGCGAGCAATTGCTGGAGGAAACCAATCCCCGCGCCAATCCGGCCGGCATCCCCGGCGCGCTGTCCAACCAGCCGCCCGGCGCGGCGAGTGCGCCGGAAGTGGCCGGGCAACCGCCGGCCGATCCCAACCAGACCGCCCCGAACGCGCAGAATCCGCCGGCCGCCCCCGCCGCCGGCCAGGCCGCGCAAAGCGCCTCGGCCGCGTCCAGCCGCAAGGAAGTGACCCGCAACTACGAGCTGGACAAGCGCGTCACCCACAGCCGCAACGTGCCGGGCCGGATCGGCCGGGTTTCGGCGGCGGTCGTGGTGGACGACCGGACCCTCATCGAAAACGGGCAGCCGGTGCGCAAGCCGATCAGCCCGGAGGAAATCGAGCGCATCACCGCCCTGGTCAAGCAGGCGGTGGGCTTCAACGCCGACCGGGGCGACAGCGTCAACGTGCTCAACGCAGCGTTCGCCCCCTCGGGCTTCGACGAAACGCCCGTGCCGATCTGGGAGCAGCGCTGGTTTCTGGAGCTGGTGAAATGGGGCGTGGTCGGGGTGATCTCGCTGGCGGTGCTGCTGCTGGTGGTGCGGCCGCTGCTGCGCCGGGCGCTGGCCGCGCCGGTCGAGGCGAAACCGGAAATCGCCGCCCCGGACAGCGCCGGGGCCTTGCCCGCGCCCGCCGAGGACGGGGTCGAGGGGCTGTTGGAGGATCAGGTCGACATCGGCGGCGCGCTGGAGAGCGGCCGGCCCAAGGCGATGTTGCCCGGACCGGCCGAACATTTGGAAAAGCGCATGGATCTCGCCCGCTCCCTGGTGGCCGAGGACCCCAAGCGCGCGGTGCAAGTCATCCGCAACTGGCTGGCCGGCGAGGATTGAACGATGGCGGAGATGACGGTTTCGCTCAAGGGCGTCGAACGGGCGGCGGTGGTGCTGATGGCGCTGGGCGAAAGCCACGCCGCCGAAATCCTGCGCCATCTCGACCCGCGCGAGCTGCACAAGCTCGGCGTGGCCATGGCCAATCTGGCCAACGTCAACCGCGACCAGATCAGCGACATCGTGCACGGCTTCAACGAGGAAGTGCACAATCAAAGCTCGCTGACGCTGGACGGCGAAAATTACATTCGCGGGGTGCTGACCCGCGCGCTGGGCCGCGAGAAGGCGCGCGGCATCCTGGAGCACATTTTCGACGGCGGGGAACAGACCGGGGTCGATTCGCTGAAATGGATGGACGCCAGCGCCATCGCCGGCGGCTTGCGCGAGGAGCACCCGCAGGTGGTCGCGCTGGTGCTGTCCTCGCTGCCCCCGGAACAGGCCGCCGAAGTCGTCAACCTGCTGCCCTCGCCGCTGCGCGATGAGGCGCTGTTGCGGGTGGCGATCCTGGACGAGATTCCGGCGGGCGCGCTGGCGGAATTGAACGAGCTGATCGAGAAGCAAGTGATGCGCAACATCAACGCCGCCGCCACTTCCAAGATCGGCGGCCCCAAGCGGGCGGCCGAAATCCTCGGCCGGCTGGACGCCGCCATCGAAGGCCAGATCCTCGACAACATCAAGGAAGTGGACGCCGATCTCGGCGGCAAGATCGAAGACCTCATGGTGGTGTTCGAAAATCTGCTCGGCTTGAGCGACCGCGACATCCAGACGCTGCTGCGCGAAGTGTCCTCCGACATGCTGCTGGTGGCGCTGCGCGGGGCGGACGAAGCGGTCCGGCAGAAAATCATGGGCAACATGTCCAAGCGCGCCGCCGACCTGCTGCGCGACGATCTGGAAGCGATGCCGCCGGTCAAGCTCAGCGATGTCGAAAACGCGCAGAAGGAAATCATGGCCGCCGCCAAGCGCTTGGCGGAAGCCGGCGAAATCACCTTGAGCAGCAAGGGAGACCAGCTTGTCTAAGATCATCCCCGGCGAGCGATTGACCGCTTACCAGCGCTGGGAGCTGCCGGACGTGGAGGCGGAGGAGCCGGAACCGCCCGCCGCGCTCCCGGCGGGCGAAACCGGCGAAAACATTCGCCCGCCGCGTTCGCCGCGTCCGCTCAAGGCGGGCGCGACCGCGCCGACGCTGGAGGAAATCGAAGCGATCCAGCGCGATGCCCACGAGGAAGGTTTCGCCGCCGGCTATCAGGAAGGCCGGCGCGAAGGCCGCGATCAGGGCTTCAAAAAGGGCCAGCAGGAAGGCCACGCCGAAGGCTTTCAGCGCGGCTACGCCGAAGGCTTGGCCGGCGGCCGGGACGATCTGCTGTTGCGCGTTCGCAAGCTCGACCAAATTCTGGATTTCCTGAGCCAGCCCCTGGAACAGCTCGATGCCGCCGTCGAGGAGCAACTGACCTGGATGACCACCGAAATCGCCCGCCGGCTGATCCGGCGGGAATTGCGGACCTCGCCCGGCGAAATCGTGGCGGTGGTGCGCGAGGCGGTCAAGCTGTTGCCGGTGGCCAGCGCCGACGTGCAGGTGCGCCTGCATCCCGACGACGCCAAACTGATCCGCGAAGTGCTGTCGCTGGGCCGCGACGGCGAGCCGGTCTGGAAGATCGTCGAGGATCAGACCCTGAGCCGGGGCGGCTGTCTGGTCAACGCCGAGCTGTCGCGGATCGACGCGACCCTCGAAAAGCGGCTGGGCGCGGTGATCGCGACCGTGCTGGGAGACGAGCGTGAGCAAACTGGCAAACGCGCCTGAAGTGGAGCGCGTCCACCGCTGGAGCGTGCGGCTGGCCGAGCGCCGGGCGCGGATCGCCGAAACGCCGGGCCTGGTGGTGGAAGGCCAGTTGACCCGCTTGGTGGGCCTGACGCTGGAAGCCGCCGGCTGCGTGGCCCCGGTCGGGGCGCGCTGCTGGGTGGTCAACCCCGACGGCGGCCGGTTCGAGGCCGAGGTGGTGGGCTTTTCCGGCGGCCGCCTGTTTCTGATGCCGAGCAGCGACATCCACGGCCTGATGCCGAACGCGCGGGTGATTCCGACCGGCGGCGTCAGCCAGGTGCCGGTGAGCGACGCCCTGCTCGGGCGGGTGCTGGACGGCTCCGGCCGGTTTCTGGACGGCTTGCCGCCCCCGCAGCGCCTCGATTGGGTGTCGCTGAGCGGCGAGCCGATCAATCCCTTGCTGCGCAAACCGATCCGCGAGCCGCTCGATGTCGGCGTGCGCGCCATCAACGCGCTGCTGTCGGTGGGCAGCGGCCAGCGCATGGGCCTGTTCGCCGGCTCCGGCGTCGGCAAGAGCGTGCTGCTCGGCATGATGACCCGCTTCACCAACGCCGAGGTGGTCGTGGTCGGCCTGATCGGCGAGCGCGGCCGCGAAGTTCAGGAATTCATTCAGGAAATTTTGGGGCCGGAAGGCATGGCCCGCGCGGTGGTGGTGGCGGCACCGGCCGACGATCCGCCGCTCAAGCGCTTGTACGGGGCGGCGCTGGCGACCCGGATCGCCGAATATTTTCGCGATTCCGGCCGGCAGGTGCTGCTGCTGATGGATTCGTTGACCCGCTACGCCCAGGCCCAGCGCGAAATCGCCCTGGCCATCGGCGAGCCGCCGGCGACCAAAGGCTATCCGCCTTCGGTGTTCGCCAAGCTGCCGCGCTTGGTCGAGCGGGCCGGCAACGACGCGGTCGGGGGTTCGATCACGGCGTTTTACACGGTGCTGGCCGAAGGCGACGACCAGCAAGACCCGATCGCCGACGCCGCCCGCGCCATTCTCGACGGCCACGTGGTGCTGTCGCGGCGCCTGGCCGAATCCGGCCACTATCCGGCCATCGACATCGAAGCCTCGATCAGCCGGGTGATGCCGCAGATCAGCGATCCTCGCCACCAGCAACTGGCGCGGCGGTTCAAGCACATTTATTCGACCTACGAGCAGCACCGCGATTTGATCAATGTCGGCGCGTACGTGCCCGGCAGCGATCCGGCGGTGGACGAAGCCCGCGATTACTATCCGCTGCTCAAACAATTTTTGATGCAAAAGACCGATGAGCGGGTGACCTTGGCCGACAGCTTGCAAACCCTCGAAAAGGTATTGCAACCCCGACCCAAAGACGGGAAGGGGCGGTGAGCCGCTAGCCGATGGCGCGCAAAGCCCATCCTTTGCAGGCGGCGGTCCAGGTCGCGCAAGCGCGCGAGGAAGAAGCGGCCAAGCGGCTGACGGAATCGCAGCAGCGGCTGGCCGAACAACAGCATCGCGTGCAGCAACTGATGCTGTTCCGGGGCGAGTACGCGACGCAGTTTCAAAACGAGGGCGGCGGGATTTCGGCGCGCCGCTTTCGGGATTATTCGGCGTTTTTGAACAACCTGGATTTGGGCATCACCCAATCGCGGCATCAACTGGAGCGGCTCCAGCAAGAAATCCAGCGCCGGCGGCAGGAATGGGTCCAGACCCACGCCAAGACCAAGGCGCTGGAAGAGGTGCTGGCGCGCGATCTAAAAGCCTGCGCCCGGCGCGAGGACCAGCGCGAGCAACGGGATAGCGACGAGCGCAACCTGCGCGGTTCGAGCGCCCGAAAGGCGGATTTGGAAGATGGTGGTTAACGAGACGAACCGGCGGTCAATCCCGGAAAGGATGGCAACATGGCCCAGCTTGAACTCGCTAATGTGTTAGCGGCCAACGGCGCGGCCGCCAAGCCGGTCGCGGCGGGAGCCGGCGTCGAGGGCGGCGCGCCGGCCGGCGTTTCACCGTTTTCGTTCAGCCAATGGCTCCAGTCGGATGCGCCGGCCAATCCGGCGGCCGATGCGGCGGGCGCGCTGCCCGGTGACGTTGCCGGGGCCGCCGCGACTTCTCCGGCTGCGGCTGCGCCAGCCGCCGCGATCGCCGCGCCCGCGGTCGATCCCGGCAAGGCCGAGATTGCCGCGCTCGCCATCACTTTGACCGCAGGCGCGGCGGCGGCGAGCGCGGATGAAGCCGGCGCGGTGGAAGAGCCGGTCGCCGAAACCGATGCGGACGATCGCTTGGCTGATGCCGGCGATGATTTCGCGGCCGAACCGCCCTGGCTGGGGTTGCCGCTGGTCATGGACGCTCGGGCAGCGCTGCGTCAGGAGGACATCGCGAGCGCCGATTCCGCGACGGACACCGAAACGGCGGGCATCGCGGCGGGCGATTCCGAGCGGCTGCGCTCGCTGCTGTGGTCGAGTTCCGCCTCGGCTCGGTTGACGGGCGCACGCGCGGCGGTCAGGTCGAACGGCGAACCGATCGCCGACGCCGCAACGGTCATGAAACCGGCGGCAACCGCCGTCGCGCCGATGCCCGAAACTGCGGGGGGATTGCCCCCGACGGGATTGGACGCCGCGCTCCGCCCGCTGATGGAGGCGGGCAGGGGCCAAGAACCACCGGCGCCGTTGATGCCGTCGCAAGGATTGGAGGCCGCCGCAGCGACTTCCGGGTTAACGGCTGTCGCCGCGAATCCGCCAGGGCCGGGATTGGCGCCGCAGGCCGCCGAATCGAGCGAGCCGGCAGTGTCGGGCGGTGGGGTGGATGCGACGATCCTGCCGCCGTCGGACGCGCCGTTGCGGGATCGAGCGGCGGTTTCAATCCCCCCTCAATCCCAGGCGGCTGCGCCCTCGGGCGTTCCACCCGTCGCGGCCGGGGCGACGCCCGTGCGGGCGACCGCCAACGCGCCAGCGCCGTTGGCTGTTGAGAATGCGGCCACCCCTCGGCCGCTGGATCGGCTGGAACTGGCGACGGCCGCCGTCGCCACCGTCGCTGTCGCCGCAGCCCGGACCGAAGATAAAGCGAAAGCGAGCGAACGCTGGCCGGCCGCGCGTTTGTTGGCCAATCAATCGATACGGTGGGCTCTGGAGCGCGCCGACGCCGCCGTCCCGGCCGAGATTAGGCGCTCGCCGGCGGCGGAAGTCGTGGCGGCGGCGATGCACGCGCCCACACCGGCCTCGACCGTGGCGGTCCCGGCATCTCTTGCGTCGACCGCGACAGGAGCCGCTTCGCCATCTTGGGTGGGAGCGTCGGCGGAAGCCGGAGCCATCGGCCATGCGCCATCGCCCGAAACCGATGGCGACCCGGAGGCCGCCTCGCGGCCGACGGTCGCCGCAGCCAAAAACTTCACCTCAGCGGATCGACCGCCGGCTTTAGGCCAGCAACCGATGGTGGCGGTGCCTGGCACCTTTGAGGACATCGCGCCGGATCGCGGAGATGGCCGCCCGAGCGAGCCCGTTGCGTTGACCGCCGGCGGAACGCTGCCCCAAGCCAGACCGCTGGCTGCCTCCAACCGTCCCGAAGCACCTGCCGCGACCTTGCTGCCGAGCGCTCCCGACATTTTGAATTTGCATCAGAAGCATTGGGAGCGAACCCTGGGCCAGCAACTGCACTGGATGATCAACAACCAGGTGCAGGAAGCTGAAATCAAGGTCAACCCTCCCGATCTGGGGCCGCTCGAAGTCCGGGTATCGCTGCATCACCAGCAAACCAACGTGACCTTCTTCAGCCACGAGGCCGCCGTGCGCGAGGCGCTCGAAACCGCCTTGCCGCGCCTGCGGGAACTGTTGGACGCCCAGGGAATCAATTTGAACCAGACGCAGGTGGCCGACCCGTCGCTGGCTCGCCAGCAGGCCGGGACGGGGCAGCAACCGGCTTACGGCCAGCGCGATGGCCGCGATCGCCCGCCCTCCCTTCCCGGAGCGGAACCGGCGGCTGAACCGGCGGAATCCCGACCCCGCGCGCGCGGCCTGAACGGGGTCGTGGACGATTACGCCTGAGAGAGTTTCGACGGTGGGCCCGGCCTGAAACCATCAGAATCGGGGGCTGTCGCTTGATCGACCGGTTGGGTTATCGGTTATGTCTTCGATAGTGGGCCATCTCGCGGTGGGTGTCAGCGTTTGCCTGTGCCGTTGTCCCCGGTCGGATAGTTCCGCGAGGCGGGCGTTGCCCGCGCTCGCGTTCCTGGCGATCGCGCCCGATTTCGACTATTTCGCGCTTTGGTGGTTCGGCGTCGAGCTCGCGCCGCGAGTGACCCATTCCTTGGCCTTTTGCGCGCTTCTGGCTGGAGGGGTCAGTTTTCTGTTCAATCGCGCCGAGCCCGCCCTGGCAGGGCGCTTCCCGTTTCCGCTATTGGCGGTGGCCTCTTGTTCTCATCCGTTTTTAGATTTGTTGGTGGGCGTTCATTCCGTGCCGCTGTTTTGGCCGTTTAGCCAGACCGAACTGATGTTGCCGGTGGGCGTGCTGCCAAGCGCCGGTCGCCTGCAAGTGACGAACTACTATCTTTGGCGAAATTTGTTCATCGAGATGGGCGTGTTGTTGCCGGTGCTGGCGCTGGTGGTTGCTCTGGCCCGTTCCACGCCCGTCGCGCGCATCGCCGCTTTGGCGAACTATGTGGTGCCCGTTTGGGCCGTGTTCCTGGCGTGGGCGTTGTCGCTGTCGCGATAAGCTGAAACTCGCTTAGGCCGGTCCCAGGTATTGCCAGGCGCGGGCTTTGAAGAGGCAGTAAATTTCATCGCCGACGCGCAGGTCGAGATCGCGGACGGCTTTGACGGTGACCTCGGCCAGGATGGGGACGCCGACATCCACTTCCGCCAGCATCCGGTCGGCGATGCGCCGCAAGCCCAGGATGCGGCCAAAGACTTGGTTTTGAATGGTGATCTCGGCGATGGGATGGCGGGCCAGGGCGACATCGGCGGCGCGCAGCGCGATCCAGGTTTGCGAGCCGGGCGGGAGCGCCGACAGCGGCAGATGGAGCGGGTGACCGTCGTAGCGCACCGTGGTGGAGCCGATTTCCGGCTCGTGCCGCTCGACCGTGACCCGCAGCACGTTTTCCAGCCCCAGCGAGCGCGCCAGACCGAGCAGGTGATCCTGGCGG
>JAEUPW010000055.1 GCA_016790045.1 Candidatus Competibacteraceae bacterium | reverse complement strand
TTGACGAAAATGCCGGGCAGGGTATTCAAAAACCGTTGCAGCGCTTCCACCACTGGTGACGGTTCGCCACGGTCGTAACGGGCCAAGGGCCGGGCCGGCCGCTCGCCGGTAAAGTCGATGACGCCCCGTTCCGCCAGCCGCCGCAGCAGCACCGCCACGCCGCAGCGCTGGGCGACGGCGGTTTCGTTCCAAGTGTCGTCGGCGACGTATTTTCCCTGGCTGTAATGCGTCGAATAATTCCACAAATACGGTGAAAGCACCTCGGGATGATGCAAGCGGTAGCTCCAGCCGCCGTGCGCTTCCAGCAGAAATAACAGGCCGGCGATGCTCCAATCGTCCCACTGATCGAAACGGCGCAGGCGCAACGCATCGGCGGCGCTGTCCTCCCAGGCAAACGGCGGTTCGCCTTCCGGCGGCCTGCCGTCCGGCAAATGACAGGTGCGCTCGGTCAGCGGATCGCCGTTGTGCAAGTGGACCTCGAAATCGCGACCGGTATCCGCGTAATGCAGCGCCGCCGCCACGAACCAAGGTATCCCGAGCCGTCCGCCGACGGCGCGATAGCGGCCCTGATCGGCCAACAAGGCGTCCGCCAACGCATCGATTTCGGAATCGCGCTCCGGACGGGTCGCGCACTCGGCAAACAAGCGGTCGTATTCGAGTTGCAACGCTTCGGTGAGAACAACGCGGCTCATCGGCGGACATCCCGTAAAGGGAAAGCTGGAGGGCCCATCGGTCTAAAACTACGCGCCAGCGGCGCGCAAGGCCAATTTAACCGCCAGCCAGATGCCGAAAATCAGCAATAAGGTCAAGCCGATGGCGACGATAATGAAATGAGCCGCCCGGCCGTGCCGGAAATCGCGCTCTTGGTTGCGCGCGCTTTGCACGCCGAAAAAAGACGCCAGCACGCTGAACACCACATCAAGGGCACTGGGTTGTCGGGGGGGATTTTGAGGATCGGATGGAGGAGGATTGGAAGGCGTGGTCATCGGCTTTAGGATCGGTTCGAGAAGGTCGGGATGGAATGTTATTCGAAATTTATCGGTCAAACGCACGGGTGGAGAGCCCTAAAATTTTGCTACATTAAACCATCACTGTGCCGATCTGCCACGATGACCGCCAAATTCCCCTTACTGTCAATGGCTTCCCCGGATGAGCTGATCGCTTGGCGGCGCTCGCAACCGATCCGGCGCGATTTATTTTTGGCGCATGTCGCCCGCGTCGTCCGCCGGTTGCCGCCGGTCCGCTTCATCATCAACCTCTGTGAGGACCGTTATTGCTTTTTGGTCGCGTTCGCCGCCGTGGGAGCGAACGGCCAAAGCAATCTGTTACCCTCCAGCCGCGCCGATCTGCACCTGCGGCGGGTGGCGCACGAGTATCCCGACAGCCGGACGATTGCGGATGACGACATCGAAAGTTGGCTGGACGCGGACGCTGATAACGCGATTTCGCAAACGGTTCCCGAGTTGGCGGCCGAGCAGGTGATGGCGGTCGCCTTTACCTCCGGCAGCACCGGTCGGGCCAAGCCGAACCTCAAGACCTGGGGTGAATTGATCGGCGGCGCGCGCCAGGCGCAGCGGCGTTTCGGCTTCGATCGCGCCACCGCCATCGTGGCGACCGTGCCGCCCCAACACATGTACGGCTTGGAAACCTCGATCATGACGCCGTTGGCCAGCGGCGCGCGGGTCCACGGCGGCCGGCCGTTTTTTCCGGAAGACATCCGCGCCGCGCTGGCGGCCGTTCCCGCACCGCGCGTGCTGGTGACCACGCCCGTACACCTGCAAGCGTGTGTCCAGGCTGGATTGACCTGGCCGCAACCGGCGTTTCTGATCTCGGCCACCGCGCCGCTGTCGAATGCCTTGGCGGCTCGGGCCGAGGCCGCGTTCGACGCGCCGGTGCTGGAAATCTACGGCTGCACCGAAGCCGGTTCCATCGCCAGCCGCCGTACCCTGGACGGCGACCGCTGGCGGCTCTACGACGGTTTCGAACTGGGCGACGGCTCGCTTTCCGGGGCGCATCTGCCGGTGCCGGTGCCGTTGAACGATATCGTCGAGCCGTGCGGCGATTCGGAATTCAAGCTGCTGGGCCGGCGGGAAGATGTGATCAATGTCGCCGGCAAGCGGACCTCGCTCGGCTATCTCAACCACCAGCTCAACGATATCGACGGCGTAATCGAGGGCGTTTTTCTGGCGCCGGAAGCGGGCGAGGCCGAGGTCGCCCGGCTGGCGGCGCTGGTGGTCGCGCCCGGCTTGAGCAAGCGCCAGCTGCTCGCCGCCCTGGCCCGGCGGCTCGATCCGGTGTTTTTGCCGCGCCCGCTGGTCAAGGTTGAGGCCCTGCCGCGCAACGAAACCGGCAAGCCGACGCGGGAGGCGTTGCTGGCGCTGTTGGACCGGCCTCAGCCTGTGACGACTGACGCTCATGAGCGTTGAGCGATTCTTTTCAATCGCCGCTGACCATCCCAGTTTGGCCGGGCATTTCCCCGGCGATCCCATCGTTCCCGGCGTGGTGCTGTTGGACGCGGTGCTGCGGGCCTTCAAGGCCGAACACCCCGACCAGCAGCTGAACGGAATGCCGGTGGTGAAATTCCTGACGCCGTTGCGGCCGGAGCAGCCTTGCACGATTCATTTTCTGAATTCGACCGGCGGCAAGCTGCGCTTCGAATGCCTGCGCGACGATGGCCAGATCGTGGTGCAAGGTCATTTGCGGTTGGCTGGCGCGGACCGTTGACCGCTATGGGACGCCGCAGTTTCCCAGGCGCCGGTTCGCACGAACTGGGGTGCTTTGAGGAGTGGGGTTGATGCCGGTCCGCGCGTTTGCCACCGATTCCGATTTGCGCGCCGAACTGCTGCCCGCTGAATTGCTGCCGCTGTTCGACGGTCGCTTTATCGCTTCATGCGATTTGATCGAGGAGTATGTTTTTCGGCTGGCCCTCAAAGTCGCGCGCGAAACCGGTTTTGACAGGCCGCTGCTTCAAGGCGGCGCGGCGGAGGAGATCGCGCGGCGCGCGGGGCTGGACTCGCTCACCGGAGCGCCGCTGGCCGATTGGTTGTTGCGCCTGTTGGCCGAACGAGGCGTCATCGCCCGAAGCGCCGGCGAACCGAGTGTCTTTCAAGCGCTGGAACCCTTGCCGGACTTGAATCCGACGGAAATCGAACGCGCCCAGGCCGCGCACGATCCCGACGCGCTGCCTTCATTCCGGTTGGCGGCGCTCGCCGCCGAGGGCTACCCGCCGGTCATGCGCGGCGAGGCGTCGGGAGAAGCTATTTTGTTCGCCGCCGACCGCATTTCGGCCTGGTCGGAGTATTTTTCCAACCACAATCCGCTCTACGCCATCAGCAATCAAATCGGGGCAAGGGCGGTGCTGGCGCGTTTCCCGCATCCGCGCGGGACGATTCTCGAAATCGGCGGTGGAGCCGGCAGCGGGGCGACGGCTTTGCTGGATCAGTTCGCGGCGGCGGGCGCGACGGCCCGGATCGAGGCTTATCGCTTCACCGAACTGTCGCCGCTGTTTCTGCGGCGCGGCCAGCGGGTGTTGCGATCGCGGCCCGACGCGCCGGGTCGAATCAGCTGCGGGGTGCTCGACATCGACCGGCCTTTCGCCGAGGCTGGCGTGGAACCCGGCAGTTTAGCGGTCGTCTACGGGGTCAACACGCTGCATGTCGCGCACGATTTGGCCTTCACGCTGGCGGAAATTCGCGCCGCGCTCGCGCCGGGCGGACAGGTGATCGCCTCCGAATGCGTGCGGCCTTTTCTCGGGCGGACTGTTTATGTCGAATTTATCTTTGCGCTGCTGGACTCTTTTCGCTCCCCGATCCTGCAACCGCCGTGGCGGCCGAACGGCGGGTTTCTGACCCCCGAACAGTGGCTGGCGGCGTTCCGGGCGGCGGGGTTCGCGGAGCCGTTCGTCTGGCCGGACATCCCCCGGATTCGCGAGCGCTATCCGTCCTTGGTCGCGGCCGCCGTGGGCGCGGTCAAACTCTGAGGTTTTTTCATCCGCAATAAGCTTGCAACAATTTAAATTGAATGACGATAAGGAGTGATCGATGACTCAATCGCATCAAGGTTCCTGCCACTGTGGCGCGGTGCGTTTTTCCTATCGAGGCGAGAAGATCGAGAGAGGCTTGCGTTGCAATTGTTCGCTGTGCGTTCGCAAGGGGGCGATGATGTCAGCGGAAATCATCGCTCCGGAAAACTTCAAGATCGAAGCCGGCGAGGAGGCGTTGGGGCTCTATCAATTCGGCTCTAAAGTCGCCAAACACTATTTCTGCAAGCGCTGCGGTATCTACACCTTCCATGAAACCGTTCGAAAGCCCGGTCATTTCCGGGTCAATCTCGGCTGCGTCGATGGCGTCGATCCGTTCGCGCTCGAAGCGGACGTCTTCGATGGCAAGCACTTGTTGTAGGGCGGCGCGGACGGCTTCCGATCAGCTCTGAGCCCCACCGGCCTTGCGCCCGAAATAGGCCCGAAACAGATCGAATTCCACATCGCAACCGGCCTCGCTGAAACCGGCGTCGCGGATCGCCTGGATGATGGCGTCGGGCGGGACACAATTTTCGATGGTGTCCCAGTAATAGCGCATCAGCGTTTGGGTGTCCTGTTGGCCGGTGGTGAGCCGGCTGAGCAGCGGGATCACCCGTCCCATATAGAATTTGATGACGCCTCGCTTCAACGGAGTGGCGGGTCGGGCGATTTCCAGAATCAGCAACATGCCGCCCGGCCGCAGCGCGCGATGAAATTCTCGAAAGGTCGTGTTGAGATCGGCGACATGGCGCAGGGCGTAGCCCATGCTGACCATATCGCAGCACGCATCGGCGACCGGCAGCTGTTCCATCAGCCCTTGCATCAGCGGGATGTTTAAAAGCCGTTTCACCTCGGCCAGCATACCCGCGCTCACATCCAGGCCGATCACCGCTTGCGGGTCGCCGGCGATCGCCAGGGCCTGTCGGGCCACCAGCCCGGTGCCGGTGGCGACATCCAGCACCGTCATGCCGGGCCGCAGACCGGCGCGTTCGAGCGCTCGACGGCGGTACCAATTGCCCGACCCGAACGACATCAGCTGGCAGATCCGGTCGTAGTGGCGGGCGGTGCGATCGAACAGCCCGCGCACGAACGCCGGCCGTTGCGCCAAGTCGGGGTAATAATCCGGCAAGGTCGGATGCGGTTCGAGCGGTTTTTCCGGTTTCAAGAGTGCGATCCTAAAGGTGGCGGGCGGCAAACTCGGTCGCCAGCCCTTCGATTTCAATCAACAGTTCTCGCCGGCAGATGTCGGCGCGCAGGAACAGCAGCGGAATGTTATCGCCGAAGGTCCGGGCGATCCGCACGCGCAAAGGCGCGGGGTCGAGTTCGGATCGGACATAGATTTTGAGCAGCGCCAGCGCCAGCGGACGGGCCGCGCGCCGGTTGGCTTCGCCCAGCAAGGCTTCCAAATTGGCGAGCGTTTCCTCCAATTGCGCGGCGAGTTCGTGATGCACGCTGGCGTGGCCGACGATGCTGGCGGTGCCGGAAATATACAGATGCTCGCGGCCCTCGCCCCAGGACTTCAAGATGGCGCGCGAAAATGACGGACTGCGCCGGCTGTATTGGCGAGGGTAGTGAAACGCGCTGACCTGGCGCGGGTTTTCGATCTGCGCGCCCGGTTCGCGGGCGGCCAGGCCGTAGAGTTGCAAATCGCCCGCGCGGGTTCCGATGGCCGAGGCGGCCGGCAGCCGCGTTTCGAATTCCGCCAGCTCCGCCGCCAGCGCCTGATGCCGGCCCGCGCAAAACGCCTGATAGCGTTCCAGGCCATCGCACTCCTGGTTGATCCGGGGAAAGTAATTCCAGAGGCGCAAGAGGTGCGGATAACCCAAGGCGCGGGCCTTGGCGAACAGCCGCCGGTAGAGCACGGCGGTCAGCGGTTGCAGCGCGTCCGGCGCGTATTCGTCGAGCCGGGCGTGCAGGAATAGCACATCGCCGTCCCCGGCGTGGTAAATGCCTTCGCTACAACCGGCGCGCGCCGCCCGCGCGCCCAGCCAGACTTCGACGGTCGCGGCGGAGCCTAATTCCGCCAGATCGACGGTGCAAATCCGCCGATCCGTTGCGGTTGGAGGGGTTTGATCGAACCGGACCAGCGCCAGCAGCCGTTCGTCGTTCAGCCAGTCGCCGCAATCGGCGGCGTTGCGGTAACAAACGGTAAACAGGCTCATGTCAGGCCGCGCCGGCGGGCGCATCGCCCGACTCCCACCGACGAATGATGTCGGCCACGACTGGCGGAGGAGGGTTTTAACGGCCTCGATTCGGGCGGGTACAGGTTATTTTTAACGGGCATGATATAGTTTATCAACGCCCGCGCGGACCGTGATAGCACCGCGATCCAAAACGCTCATCGAAATCACCTTACACTCCCACGAGGTTATCAATGCAACCGCTTTCGCCGTTCGAGTTGGAGGTGGCTCGACTGTTGGTCGATACCCTGCATCTGGAAGATGTCAAACCGGAAGAGATCGCTCCGGAGGAGCCGTTGTTCGGCGAGGGCCTGGGTTTGGATTCCATCGACGCCTTGGAGCTGGCGCTGGCGATTTCCAAGACCTACGGTTTTCAATTGCGTTCGGACGATAAGGAAAACCGGCGGGTGTTCGCCTCGCTGCGCGCCTTGAGCCAACATATCCAGCAACAGCGAGTCCTTTGACCGCGCGGTCGTCCAAGTCTGGCGGACTCCGATCCGTGAGCCGGAATTGGGCGCGGTTGCCGGAGCGCGGATCGCCGCTGGCGCTGTGGTTGATCCGGTCGATTGCGCTGTATCTCGGCCGGCCCGCCGCCCGGCTGCTGCTGTATCCCATCACCCTCTATTTTCTGATCGCCGCCGGCGACGCCCGCCGGAGTTCGCGGCGCTATCTGCGCCGGGCGCTCGGTCGGGAACCGGGTTGGCCGCAGCTGTTTCGCCACATCCACTGGTTTTCGGCCACCATCCTGGACCGGGTTTACTTCCTGACCGGACGCTTGGATCATTTTCAAATCGAGATATTCGGCGGGCAAGCGATTCTGGATCAGCTTCATTCCGGCCGGGGCTGCATCTTGCTGGGCTCTCATCTGGGCAGCTTTGAGGCCCTGCGCGCGGTCGGCGCGAGCTTGCCCGATTTCCCGATCAAAATTTTGATGAACGTCGAGCACAATCGAGCGCTGACCCGGCTGTTTGAGGCGCTGAATCCGGAACTGGCCCGCGCCATCATTCCCATCGGCCGGCCCGAAACCTTGCTGGCGGTGCAAGAAAGCGTGTCGCGCGGCTGTTTGATCGGGGCGCTGGGCGACCGGGTGGCGCAGGACGATAAAACGGTGCGCTGCCAATTTTTCGGCCGGGAAACCGCATTTCCCATCGGCCCGATCCTGCTGGCGGCGTTGATGGAGTGTCCGGTCGTTTTGTGTTTCGGCTTGTATCGGGGCGGCAATCGCTACGACGTCCACTTTGAAAAGCTGGCCGAAAAGATCGCGCTGGAGCCGCGTCGCCGGCAGGAACAACTCGGGGTTTGGGTCCAGCGCTACGCCGACCGCCTGGAGCATTACGTGCGGCTCGCGCCGTACAATTGGTTCAATTTCTACGATTATTGGTCCGAGGACGCGCCTTGAAATCGGTTGTGCCCTCTAAAGGGTGGTTCGCCCGCCAGCGCGACATCGGCTGGAACGGCGCGGCGATGCTGGTGTTGTCCAATCTGGTGCTGTTGGCGACCGTCGGGTTGAGCGGCCTGTGGCTGTATTATCGGGTCTGGCGGATCGCCCGCGCCGCGCCGGTCGCCGGAATCGAGGGGGATTGGATCGTGGTGCTGGGCGCGCGGTTGATCCGCGACGAAGTGGCCACCGGTTACGCCCGCCGGTTGCGGCGGGCTGCGGCGCTGTATCAAGCCGACCCCCGACGGCGGGTGCTGCTGGTCGGCGGTCCCACCGGCGGCGCGGTCAGCGAAGCCGAACGCGGCCGGGAATTCTTACAAGCGCTCGGCCTTCCCGAGGCGGCCTTGTTCGTCGAGGATCAATCGCTGAACACGCTCGACAACTTGCGCCGCGCCCGCCAGCTGCGGGCGGAGCTGGGTCATCGGCCCTTCGTGCTGGTGACCAGCCGGCACCATCTGGCCCGCAGCGAAGCGCTGGCGCGCGGCTTGGCCTTGCAGCCCAGGCTGTGCGCCGCCGAGGAGCGGCTCGATTTCAATCCGGCCACTTGCTGGCGGCTCGCGCGGGAAGCCTATTACCTGCACTGGTACGGCGTCGGCAGGGCGTGGTCGCGCTGGACCGGCAACCGCCGCAATCTGGCGCGAATCAGCTAGATGAACGTCTGGATCAGCGGCGTGGGCGTGTGCGCGCCCGGCCTGCCGGATTGGCCGACAGGGCGTTCGGTGCTGGCGGGGTTGCAGCCGTACCACGGCGATAAGGTTCCGCGTTTCGACCGGGTGCGGCTGCCGCGCAACGAGGCGCGCCGGGCGACGCCGACCGTCCGCTTGGCCCTGCAGGCGGCGGACGAGGCGCTGGACGCCGCCGGCTTAGAGGCGAGGCGCTGCGGGGCGGTGTTCGCCTGCGCCGGCGGCAATACCGAGGCTTTGGAGGCGCTGTGTCTGGCGTTGCTCGAACCCGAACCCGCGCTTTCGCCCGGACAATTCAATCACTCGGTGCACAACGCCCCGCTCGGCTATTGGAGCATCGCGACCGGTTCGATGCGCCCGGCGATCAGCGTCGGCGCGTTTGACGCCACCTTCGCCGCCGGACTGCTGGAAGCCGTCGCGCTGGCGCGCCTGGACCGTCAGCCGGTGCTGTTGGTGGCCTACGACACCCCGCCGCCGCTGGCGTTGCGGCCGTTCCGTTCGGTCGCGGTCGCCTTCGGCGCGGCCTTGCTGCTGACGCCGGACCCGGTTGCCGGTAGTATCGCCCGCCTCGGAGAGTTCATAATCCGGCCTGGCCCGGCCGATCCGATGCCGGATAAAGTCTTGGAGCAACTGCGGTTGGCTAACCCCGCCGCGCGGGCCTTGCCGCTGTTGCGCCAGCTCGCGGCCGGCGGATCGGCGGTGGTCGCGTTGCCCTATCTGTCCGACGCCCGACTCGACTTGGACGTGCAAGCCCGGTGATCGACAAAACCGAAATTGAAAGTCTGATCCCGCACAGCGGAACCATGTGCCTGCTGGATACGGTCGCCGCGTGGGACGAACAAGGCATCCGCTGTCTGACCGAAACCCACCGCGATCCCGCCAACCCGCTGCGCTGGCAAGGCCGGCTTTCCGCCGTGCACGCGGTGGAATACGGCGGTCAGGCGGCGGCGGTTCACGGCGCGCTGCGCGCCCGCCAAGCTGGCCAAACCGCGCCGCCGGGCTATCTGGCCGCGCTGCGCGACCTGCGCTGGTTCGCCGATGAACTGGATGGCGTCGCCGGGCCGCTGGAAGTCGCCGCGCGGCTGCTGATGGGCGAGGGCGGTCAATGCATCTATGCGATTCAAACGAGCGCCGCCGGCCGCGTGTTGGCCGAGGCGCGCTTGACCATCGCGCCGCGACCGGTCGCTGGAGAAAGCGAGCGATGAAGCGCTGGCCCTTGGTGCTGTTGCTGTGCTGGCCCTTGTCTGGCCTCGCTCAAGATGGCTTTGATCAGGTGATGCGGCTGCTGGCGGCGGTGCCGGCGGTGGAAGGTGAGTTTCGCGAAGAAAAACAGCTGGCGGTGCTGCAACAACCGCTGGTCGCCAGCGGACGGCTCTACTATCGCGCCCCGGACTTTCTGCGCAAGCAAACCCTGTCCCCGCAACCGGAGGATTACGAGGCCGACGGCGATTGGCTGACCGTCGAAACTCCGGCCGCCGGCCGCCGCCAGTTCGATCTGAACGGCTATCCGCAACTGCGGCCGCTGGTGGAGGCGATCCGCGCCACCCAAGCCGGTGATCGCAACACTCTAGAACGTTATTACCGGGTGGAGTTTGAGGGCGCGCCCGAGGCGTGGAGCTTGCGGCTGACGCCGTTGGCCGCAGAAGCCGCCCGTTATGTGACCGCGATTGTCTTGCGCGGTCGCGGCGCGCGAATTGCGAGCGTCGAGACGCTGGAAGCCGGGGGGGATCGCAGCGTGATGACGCTGACGCCCCGCTAAGCTGGCGGACTCGGGGGAACAACGGTTGAGTCTCGCGCGTCAACGGTGGATTCCGCTGCTTTGGTTGTTGGCGGCGCTGGCGAGCGGCTGGATCGTGTGGACCACGCCGGTCGTCGCCGATCTGACCCTGTTCGCGCCCCGTGCCGATCCCGTCGCCGAATTGCTGCTGGACCAATTGCGCAGCGGCCCGACCACGCGGTTGGTTCTGTTGGGGGTGGACGGCGGTTCCGAGGCTGACCGCGCCGCCGTCAGCCGCCGGCTGGCGGAGCGGTTGCGGCCCGACGGCGCGTTCGCGCGGGTGGTCAACGGCGCGGAAACGCTGCCCGAGGCGGATTTGCAGGCGCTGTTCGCCCGACGCTATTTGTTGAGCCCCGCCGTCGCGCCGGAACGCTTCACGGCGGAGGGCTTGCGCGCCGGCTTGCAACAGCGGCTGGCGGAGTTGCAATCGCCGCTGGGGGTCTTTCAGAAACGCTGGCTGGCCGAAGACCCGACCGGTGAGCTGCTGGGCCTGCTGCGGCTGTTGCAAGGCGGCTTGCGCGAGCCGGCCAAACGCTTGGGCGTCTGGTTTTCGCCTGATGGCGCGCGCGCCTTGCTGCTGGTCGAAACCCGCGCCTCCGGCTACGATCTCAAGGCCCAGCGCGCGGTCGTGACCACCATCCGCCGGGCGTTCGCGGATGCCGCCGCCGGAACCGAGGCGCGGTTGAGCTTGAGCGGCCCCGGCGTGCTGGCGACGCTGTCGGAAGACCGGGTGCGCGCGCAGGCCGAATGGCTGAGCGGGCTGTCCCTGGCGGCGGTCGTGCTGCTGTTGCTGCTGGTCTACGGCTCGGCGCGCGCGCTGTGGCTCGGCGCGCTGCCGATGCTCTCGGCGCTGTTGGCCGGCGCGGCGGCGGTGGGGTTGCTGTTCGGCCAGCTTTATCTGATCACGCTGGCGTTTAGCGTGACGCTGCTCGGCGAGACGCTGGACTATCCCACCTATCTGTTCAGCCACCGGCGGGCCGGCGAGAGCGTGGACGACACGCTGCGGCAATTGTGGCCGACGCTGCGGCTGTGCGCCGCCACCACCGCGCTCGGTTGTCTGGCGATGTTGGATTCCGGTTTTCCGGGTTTGAGCCAGTTGGGCGTGTTCACCGTCGCCGGCGTGACCGCCGCTGCGGCGACCACTCGCTGGCTGCTGCCGGTGTTGGTCCCGCCACAGTGGCGGCCGCCGCGCCCGACCGCCGTCGGCGATTGGGCCGACGCGCTGTTGCGGCCCCGGCCGCGACTGGCGCTGGCGTTTGGCGGTTGCGGGCTGCTGGTGATTTTCGGTTTGCTCCTTAAAGCGCCGCCGCTGTGGGAAAACGACCTGGCCGCGCTCAGCCCGGTGCCGCGCGAGCTGTTGCAAACCGATCAAGCGTTGCGGACCGCGTTGGGCGCGCCGGAAGTCGGCCATCTGATCGCCATCACCGCGCCCGACGCCGAAACCGCATTGCAAGCCAGCGAAATCGTGGGCGCTTACCTGGACCGCCAGCAGCGGGCGGGAGCGCTGGCCGGTTACGATGGGGCGATGCGTTATCTGCCGAGCGGCGAAACCCAGCGGCGGCGGCAAGCGGCGCTGCCGGATGCGGAAAGCTTGGCGGCCAATCTCGATGCCGCGCTGGAAGGCTTGTCGTTCAAACCCGGTCTGTTCGCGCCGTTTCTGACCGCCGCCGCCGCCGCGCGCGCCGCGCCGCCGCTGCGGGTGGAGGAGGTGGGCGATAGCTTGCTGGGCGTGCGGGTCCGCTCGCTGCTGACGGCGGGAGCGCGCGGCTGGACCGCGCTATTGCCGTTGAGCGGGGTGCGGGACGCGCAAGCCTTGGCGGCCGGGTTGCCGCAGCCGAACCACGCGCGGGCCTATTATCTGGATTTGCGCGCCGAGACCAACCGACTGGTGGCGGAATTCCGCGAAGCGGCCTTGCCGCGGCTGGCCTGGGGCGGCGTGTTGATCGCGGCGGTGGTGGGGTGGGGTTTGCGGGCGTGGCGGCCGGTGGTGGCGGCCTTGACGCCGGTGCTGCTGGCGCTGGCGTTCACCGTGGCGGCCTTGTTGGCCTTGGGCGAACGGCTGTCGCTGTTCCATCTGGTGTCGCTGCTGTTGGTGTTGGGCATCGGCGTCGATTATGGATTGTTCTTCAGCCGGCCCGGCGCGGACGCGGATCTGCGCCGCCGCGCCTTGCACGCCTTGATGGTCTGTTGCGCCTCGGCGCTGATCGTGTTTGCTATGCTTTCAACATCGGCGCTGCCGGCGCTGCGGGCCATCGGCTTGACCGTGAGCCTGGGCGCGGCCGCCAGCTTCGTCGCCGCGTTGATCGTGGCGCGGCCTTTATTGAATCGGATGGATTGAGCGATGGCCATCAAACCGCTTGCCTTGACCGCCCGCACCGTCACCAACGCCTTGGGTCGGGGGCTGGCCGCATCGTTATCGGCGTTGCGGCGCGGCGAAAGCGGGTTGCGGCCTTGCGATTTCGAGGACGCCGCGCTGGAAACCTGGATCGGGCGGGTGGCCGGTTTGGAGGACGAACCCTTGCGCGGTGAGTTTGCCGCCTTCGATTGCCGCAACAACCGGCTGGCGCGGCTGGGGTTGGAGCAGGACGGCTTCGCGGCGGCGGTGGCGGCGGCGCGGGCGCGCTACGGACCCGAGCGCGTCGGCGTGTTCGTCGGCACCAGCACCTCTGGCATCGGCGCGACCGAGCAGGCGTACCGCCAGCGCGATCCGGCCAGCGGCGCGCTGCCGGAAAATTTCGATTACCAGCACACCCACAACGTTTTCTCGGTGGCGGATTTCACCCGGAGCTGGCTGGATTTGAACGGGGTGGCGCTGGCGATTTCCACCGCCTGTTCCTCCAGCGCCAAGGCGTTCGCCTCGGCGTGGCGGCAGATGAGCGCCGGCTTTTGCGACGCCGCCGTGGTCGGTGGGGTGGACAGTTTGTGTCTGACGACACTGTACGGCTTTCACGCCCTGGGTCTGGCTTCGCCGCGACCGTGCCGGCCGTGGGACCGCGAGCGCGACGGCCTCAACGTCGGCGAGGCGGCGGGTTTCGCGTTGCTGGAATGGGCCGAACCCGAGGATCGACGGGTGGTGCTGCGGGGCTACGGTGAAAGCAGCGACGCCCACCACATGACCGCCGCTCATCCCGAAGGCGCAGGCGCGGCGCTGGCGATGGAGCAGGCGCTGGCGCGGGCGGACATCGCGCCCGAGCGGATCGACTACATCAACCTGCACGGCACCGCCACGCCGTCGAACGACGCCGCCGAGGATCGGGCGGTGCTGCGGGTGTTCGGTGCGGATACGCCGTGCAGTTCCACCAAGGGGTGGACCGGTCACACCTTGGGGGCGGCGGGCATCACCGAGGCGATTTTCGTGTCGCTGTGCCTGGAGCAGGGCTTGGTTCCCGCCTCGCTCAATACCCGCCAGCGCGATCCGGAACTGGGCGCGGGCGTGGTGTTGGAAAACCGAGAGCGCCCGCTGCTCTGGGCGATGAGCAATTCCTTCGGTTTCGGCGGCACCAACTGTAGCCTGCTGTTCGGACGGAACGACGGATGAAGGCCCTCACCGTCGAACGCATCGGCCTGTGCGGGCCGGGGTTGCTTAGTTGGACCGCCGGCCGGGAGACGCTGGCCGGCGGTCGGCCCTATGCGCCCGATCCGCTGCCGGCGATTGCGGCCGCGCTGCTGCCGGCCAACGAACGCCGGCGGGTCACCGCCACCATCAAGCTGGCGCTGCACGCCGCCCAGGAAGCGGTCGGTCCAGCGTCCGCCGCCGCATCGGACGAGGGGCCTGCGGCGGCGCTGCCGACGGTGTTCGTGTCCTCCGGCGGCGACAGCGAGGTGCTGGATAAGATTTGCGCGGCGCTGACCTTGCCCGACCGGGCGGTGTCGCCGGTGCATTTCCACCAATCGGTGCACAACACGCCATCCGGCTATTGGTCGATCGCCACCGGTTGCCGGCGGCCGTCAACCAGCTTGTCCGCTTACGACGGCAGTTTCGGTCATGGCTTGCTGGAAGCGGCGGCGCTGGCATGGGCCGAGGCGACCCCGGTGCTGCTGGTGGCCTACGATCTGCCGTTGCCGTTCCCGCTGTCCGACCGCCGTCGGATTGTCGCCCCGTTCGCGGTCGCGCTGCTGTTAAACCCGCATCCGGCGGGCGGCCTGGCCACGTTGCGGCTCGCGCCGGCGGCGGACGCGCCGGCGAGCCAGTTGACCGATCCGGAACTGGAGCGCCTGCGCGCCGGCAACCCCGCCGCGCGCGCTTTGCCGCTGCTGCGCGCCATCGCGCGTCAAACGGCGGAGTCGATCCTGCTGGTGGAGCGCGGCCGGGGGATTCGGGTGGAGGTCGAGCCGGCATGAAGCGGGCGCTGGTGACCGGCGGCAGCGGCGACATCGGCCGGGCCATCTGCCAGCGGCTGGCCAACGACGGAATGGAGGTCATCGTCCACGCCTACCAGCACCCCGAACGGGCGGCGGAGGTGGTCAAGGCGATCCAGGCGGTCGGCGGCTCGGCGGAGGTGACAGCCTTCGATGTTGCCGACGAAGCACAGTCCCGCCGCTTGCTGGCGGAACTGCTGGACAAGGGGCCGATTCAAGTGGTGGTCAACAACGCCGGCGTTCACGACGACGCGCCGCTGGCCGGGATGTCATCGGCGCAGTGGCATCGGGTGATCGACGTGTGCCTGCACGGCTTTTTCAACGTGACTCAGCCCTTGCTGCTGCCGATGATCGGGGCGCGCTGGGGCCGCATCATCAACATATCCTCGCTAGCCGGCGTGGCCGGCAATCGCGGCCAAGCCAACTACGCCGCCGCCAAAGCCGGCTTGCACGGCGCGACCAAGGCGCTGGCGCTGGAGCTGGCCTCGCGCGGGATCACGGTCAACGCCGTCGCGCCGGGCATCATCGCCGGGCAAGCCAGTGACGCCGCCTTCGACCGGACGGCCATCAAGCGGCTGGTGCCGGCCCAGCGCGCCGGCACGCCGGCCGAGGTCGCGGCCTTGGTGGGATTTCTGGCGTCCGACGCGGCGGCTTATTTGACCGGGCAGATCATCAGTCTCAACGGCGGCGTGGTCTGAGCGGCCATGACCGTCGCCGTCGTGATTCCGGCTTACAACGAGGCCGCCACCATCGCCGATATCGTCCGGCGCGCCCGCCAGCAGGTAGATTGGGTGATGGTGGTGGACGACGGTTCCAGCGACGACAGCGCCGCGCGGGCGGAAGCGGCGGGCGCGACGGTGTTGCGCCAGCTTGAGAATCAGGGCAAGGGCGCGAGCCTGTGGCGCGGGATGCGCCATGCCATCGAGCGGGGCGCGGAGGCGGTCATCACCTTGGACGCCGACGGCCAGCATTGTCCGGAGGATATTCCCAAGCTGCTGGCCGCGCACCGGCGCGATCCCGAGCGCTTGATCGTCGCCGCGCGCCTGACCCACCGCGACCGCGCGCCCGGCCTGCGGCGTTTCGCCAACGGCATGGCCGATTTCTGGGTGTCGTGGGCGGCCGGTTGCCCGATCGCCGACACCCAATCCGGTTTCCGACTGTATCCCAGCCGCTTTATTCGCCGGGCTCGCGGGCCGGGCCAACAGCGCCAGCAGGGTTTCGTGTTCGAAAGCGCTTTATGGATCCAGGCGGGCCGCTTGGGATGCTATCCGATAGCGGTGCCCATCGAGACGATTTACCACGCGCAAAGCCGTCCCAGCCATTACCGGCCTTGGTCGGATACCGCCCGGATCGTGCGCCTGGTGGCGGGATCGCTGTTGCGGCGCGGCTTTTATCCGGCGGGCTTGCTGCGTTCTCTGCGGCTGCTACCATTACCCGCGATTGCTGATGAAATTCCAATTAAACAGGTAGATAGCGAGGACAGGTCATGAATTTAAAATTATGGATTCCCGCCATAGTGGCGTTGGGCTTGGTGTTAGGCGCTTGCCGGAACAATCCGGTCTATACGATTTCGGGCGCGCCGGTGACCACCAGCACGCGCAATTACTCGATGGGCGACGTGCGAGGCGCCATTTTGCAGGCGGGGGCGTCGTTGGGCTGGCAAATGAGCATCATCAGGCCCGGTTTGGTCATCGGTACGCTGCGGGTGCGCGAGCATATGGCGAAGGTGGAAATTCCTTACGACCGTCACACCTACAGCATCCTGTATCGCGACAGC
The DNA here is from genome assembly GCA_016790045.1 of Candidatus Competibacteraceae bacterium. Lineage (GTDB taxonomy): Bacteria > Pseudomonadota > Gammaproteobacteria > Competibacterales > Competibacteraceae > Competibacter_A. Next base: position 1,156 of record JAEUPW010000055.1, on the reverse strand, counting down.
GATAACCTTGATTACGACGGGGCGAACATCCACAGCAACTATAACGGCTGGATTCAAAATCTGAGTCGGGAGATCAACACGCGGCTCAGCCAGTTGTAGCGGTCGGGCTTGGGCTGATTGACCGCCTGGATTCTGGGCCGTCGGCCGCGCTGGATAGCACATGAGCGGCGGAAAGCTATTCAATCCGTGTCGGACGGCTATTCCGGTCGCGCTGCTCGACAGCCCGTGGGTGCGACAAGCCTGGAGCGGCATCGATCCGACTCAAGTGTGGGATTGTCACGTCCACCTCGCGGGGCTGGGTGACGGCGGCAGCGGCATCGTGATCGGGCCGCAACTGTCGTCGCTGCGCCATCCGCTGCGTTACGCGCAACGCTTGTTCTATCTGAACGCCAGTTGCGCGCGGCACGCGCCGGGTCAGGTCGATGCGGCCTACGCCGCGAGATTGCTGAATCTATGCGACGCCATGCCGGCCGGCTTCAAGGTGCTGTTATTCGCCTTCGAGCGCTTCCACGACGAGAATGGCCGACCCGAGGTGGAGCGAACGTCTTTTTATATTCCCAATGCGTGGGCGGCGCGGTTGGCGCGCGAATTTCCGGCGCGTTTTGCGTGGGCGGCGTCGGTTCATCCTTATCGCGCCGATGCGGTTGATGCCTTGCACGCCAGCTTGGCGGATGGGGCGCGAGCGGTCAAATGGCTGCCGGCGGCGATGGGCATGGACCCCGCATCCGAGCGTTGCGAGGCTTTTTATCGAGCCTTGGCCGCGCAGCGCGTTCCCCTGATCGTTCATTGCGGGGATGAAAAGGCGGTTCAAGGCGGCGGCACGCATCACTTGGGCAATCCGCTGCGGCTGCGCCGCGCCTTGGATGCCGGGGTGCGGGTGATCGTAGCCCACTGCGCCACGCTCGGTGAGGATGTGGATTTAGACCGGGGCGAGCACGGGCCGCGCCGGCCGAGTTTCGAGTTGCTGCTGCGGTTGTTTGAGGAACCGCGCGCCGCAACTTTGTACGGGGACATTTCCGCCATCGCCCAACGCAACCGCAAGATCGCGGTGATTCGGACGCTTCTGGAGCGCGACGATCTGCACGGCCGTTTGCTGCAAGGTTCGGACTATCCGCTGCCCGGCATCGTGCCGCTGACCTCGCCATCCGCCTTGGCT
>JAEUPW010000172.1 GCA_016790045.1 Candidatus Competibacteraceae bacterium | reverse complement strand
AAGCCCTTCATGATGGTTTTGGCGATCTCGACCGGATTCATTCCGACCGCGAAGCCGACAAAGAAGCTGGCCGCGAGCAGGGCCAGAAAGGCGTGTACCTTGAAGCGCGAGATGAGCGCCACGATCATCACGATGGCGATCGCCAGAATGACAAGCAACATCGGCCCTTGCACCATGGTCTCTACCTCCTAAACGTCAGTCGTTACGAGCAATTTTCCTTTCAGAACGACCACCGCCGCGAGCCCGCCACCTCAATGATCCGGCACAAGCGGGCAGCGGCCGCTTCGATCAGACGCTCTCCCGCGCTCATCGCTTCTTCCAGCGTCATGGGCTTGTCGCAAATGCTCAACAGCGCGTCGATGCCGTGGTTGACGAGCGTATCGGTTCCGTCGCCGAGCGCGCCGGAGAGGCAAAACACGGGGACGTTGAATTGTTTGGCCACCCGCGCCACGCCGACCGGCGCTTTGCCGAACGCGGTTTGGAAATCGGTGCGACCCTCGCCGGTGATGACAAAAGCCGCATCCCTGACCACCTCGGCAAAATGCGCGGCCTCTAGCACAATGTCGACGCCTGGCCGAAGCTGGGCGGGCGTGAAAAACAGCATGGCCGCGCCCAGACCGCCCGCCGCACCCGCACCCGGCTGCTCCGCTGCTTGCCGCCCAGTAGCTTCGGTGGCGAGACCGGCAAAGTGGGCGAGGGCGGCATCGAGTTCGGCGACCATCTGCGGCGTCGCGCCTTTTTGCGGCCCGAACACGGCCGATGCGCCGCGTGGCCCGCACAGCGGATTATCCACGTCGCAAGCCACGGTGATCTCCGCTTCCTGCAAGCGCGAGTCAAGGCCGCTCAGGTCAATCCGTTGCAAGCCCGCCAACGCCGCGCCACCATGGGACAGTTCCGCGCCATCTTTACCGCTAAAATGGATGCCGAGCGCCTGCGCCATGCCGACGCCGCCATCGTTGGTGGCGCTGCCGCCGATGCCGAGAACGATCCGGCGCAAACCGGCATCGAGCGCCGCGCGCAACAGTTCGCCGGTGCCGAAGGTGGTGGTGAGACGGGGGTCGCGTTGTCCGGGAGCCAGCAGGGGCAAACCGGAGGCGGCGGCCATTTCGATCACGGCGGTCTGGCCATCGCCGAGAACGCCCCATTGGGCGAAGACCGGATCGCCAAGCGGGCCGGTGACCTGGGTCTGGCGAAATTGGCCATCCGTGGCGATAACCAGCGCTTCGACCGTACCTTCCCCGCCATCCGCGATGGGAATTTTGCAGACCTCGGCGGCCGGGAAAACCTCTCGGACGCCGCGCTCCATGGCCCGAGCGACGGCTAGAGCGGAGGCGCTGCCTTTGTAGGAATCGGGAGCGAGGACGATGCGCAAGGTTCACCCTTCCGGTCAGCGTTGGTGGGCGATGTTATCGGCAAGACTGATGCCTTTAAGCGATCCTAGGCGGATAGATGATGCGTTGCAAGGTGGTGTTTTACGCGGACGCCGGCATTTCCATTGGCGTAAGCCTGTGGCCAAATCGCCGTATACACTGATCATCAATCCATTTAACAGAGTTTCGGAGCATGTCAAACCAGTATCTCACCTTCAATTTCGCCACCCAATCCGTGCGCGTTGTGATGATCGAAGGCGCACCGTGGTTCGTGGCAGCGGATGTGTGCGCAGTTCTCGGATTAATTAACGTCACTCGCGCCATCGAGCGGCTCGATGGCGATGAAAAATCACAAGTTATTGATTCTAATACCCTGAATAGTAATCAGGGTAGAAAAATCAACGACTTGCTAAATGTCGTCAACGAATCCGGTCTCTACAGCCTGATTCTGACCAGCCGCAAACCCGAAGCCAAAGCCTTCAAAAAGTGGATTACCTCCGAAGTGCTGCCCACGTTGCGCCAGCAAGGTCAATATCGGATGGCCAATGTGACCGAACCGGTCACGATCACGATGAGCCAGAACCAGCTAACGGATTTGATCGAGCGCTGTATCGAGCGTGGGGTAGCCGCCGGTTTGCGAGCCGGCGCCACAATGAGCGCCACGGTGACCGAATCGACCCGGCCCCGCACGGCACGCGAAAATTTTAGCGAATGGGAAAAGGCGGAAATCCTTCGGCTGAACAAGCTCGGCGTCAGCGCTCTGGAAGTTGCCGAATTGCTCTATCGTCCGGTCAGCTCGATCAGAAGCTTTTTGTGGCGGCATCGGCGCGGGGCGCTGCTGTAGCCACCGCAAAAAGGTCCGATCGACGCGGGCTCAGCCGCCGGTATGATTCATGTGGCGCAGGATAACCGGCTGTTTGCCAATCTGAAAATCGTGGCCGCGCGGTTTGATCGCCATCGCGGCGACAATGGCCTGCTTCAAGCGCTCCCGGTCGCAGGGATAAGCCCTTAAAATTTGCTTCAAATCGACCGAATGCTCCTGGCCGAGACAAAGCAACAACCGCCCTTCGGCCGACACCCTCACCCGATTGCAATCCCCGCAAAAATTGTGGCTGTGGGGCGAAATGAAACCAATGCGGCTGTCGCAACCGGGGATTCGATAGTAACGGGAGGGTCCGCCGGTGCTTTCTGCGGTGGGAACCAGCTCGAACGCTCGCGCCAAATCGGCGCGGATCGCGTCGCTGGAATAATACGCTTCCGCGCGGTCGTGGTCGCCGATCACACCGAGCGGCATTTCTTCGATGTAACTGATATCCAAGCCGTTATCGACGGCGAAACGCGCCAGATCAACCACCTCGTCGTGATTGCGGTTTTTCAGGATCACCGCGTTCAGCTTGAGGCGCCGAAAACCGGCCCCTTGCGCGGCGCGAAGGCCCCGCAACACGGTGTCCAGTTCGCCGTTGCGGGTGATGCGGCGAAACCGCGCCGGGTTCAGGCTATCGAGGCTGATATTGAGCCGCGCCACGCCGGCGGCTTTGAGTTCGGCGGCCACGCGTTCCAGTTGCGAGCCGTTGGTGGTGAGCGCCAGCTCGGCCAGGCCATGTTCCCGCAATCGGCCCAATCGCTGGAACAACCACAACACGTCGCGTCGCACCAAAGGCTCGCCGCCGGTGATGCGGATTTTACGCGCGCCCAACTCCACGAACGTCCGACCTAGCGCCGCGAGTTCCTCCAAGGTCAGGATACGGGCGCGCGGCAGGAAGGTCATGCGTTCGCTCATGCAATAGACGCAGCGGAAATCGCAGCGATCCGTCACCGAAAACCGCACATAGTCGACGCGGCGGCCAAAACCGTCGATCAACGTCGAGGCTGGCAACGCGGTTTCGGCAGGTGGTGAAGCGGGTATCATCGGCCGGCAGCCCACGGGCAATATAAGTTCAAGTCATTATTTTTAATGATAATTTTATGCGGTATTCCGTTTCACCCAAGCCGCGTACCGATCCATCCAGGTTTGAAGAAATTTGCGGCTGCCCTCGCCGATGTTGCCCACCTCGTCGAACAATCCGTCCTTGGCTTGGATAAACGCCTCGGGCTGGCCCAAGGTCGGCATATTCAGATAGGCGAGGATATTGCGCAGATGCTGTTGGGCTAGAGCGGTGCCCATCGCCCCGCCCGACACGCCGATAACGCCCGCCGGCTTCCCGTTCCATGCGCTCTGCCCGTAAGGGCGCGAAGCGTGGTCGATGGCGTTCTTCAGCACGCCGGGAATCGAGCGGTTGTACTCGGGAGTGACGAACAAAATGCCTTGCGCGGCCGCGATGTCGGCTTTCAAGCGCTTGACCGATTCCGCCGGGCTGGCGTCATCGTCTTGATTGTAAAGCGGCAGATCGCCGATCTGGACCTGCTTGAACGAAAATTCTGGCGGCGCGAGTTTGGCCAAGGCGCTAGCCAGTTTTCCGTTGAGCGAATCGCGGCGAAGGCTGCCGACGACAACAGCGATTTGATAGTGGGGCATGACGATCTCCCGGCGATTGGACGGTCTGGTACTCTACACTGGATTTTGAGGCAAAAAATTAACGCAAATCAATTTTATAGTAAAATAGTGACGCCGAAAAATTCCAGCTTCATCGCCGCTTTTGTCAGGCGCGCCAAGCAGATAAAGGCCCTGGCCTCCGGCTTGATAGCCCCGGAGAAAGGCGGGGCCGCGCGAGCGGCTTTGAGGGCGCGCAAGCCGGGGCAAAACGCCAGCGTTCCGGTTCCTCGATCGCAGGTCGGGCATGAAGGGCCGCGCAAAAGCTTCATTAAGCCCCCTCAGAAGCCCATAAGGCCATTCTAACGATTTTTTAATACTAGGGTAGCGGGTCGGCAAAAAGATCGCTTAAATCGCCTTCCAGCCCGTTTGATACAAAGGTTCGGCCGGCAGCGGCGGCGGCGGCGCCATCGGCTGCATGGTCACCCAAAGCTCGCCTCGAACCGGTTTTGCCGCTTCCGCCGGTAACGCCAGGGTGCGAGCGCTTCCGTCATCCGGCAGCGCGCCGAGCATCACCGGCGGCGAACCGGCGGTCTTCAGCCACAAAAAGCAGCGCTGGTCGGGCGGCAGGGCCATCGGCCGGGGGTTGCTGACGTACAAATAGCTCTCGTCGACCAGCGCCACCGTCCACAACAGCTCCCGTTGCTTGCCGTGAATCGCCGCGAAGTTCATGGCCTCCTCCGGCGGCGACACCGCCAGTTTTGGAGCCAGCGCCACGACCGCCGCCAAGACGCCGGCGGCGGCCATGCCGCGCCAGAACGTCAAACTGTTCCACCAGGAGGGCCTCGGTTCGGCCGCGAACAAACGGCGCTGGAGCGCGTTCCAAACCTCCGGCGGCGGCGGTTCGGGCGTGCTGTTGGCCGCCAGCCGGTTGATCTGTCCCTCCCAATCGGCCACCGCCCGCCGCAATACGGGGTGCGCCGGCAAAAGCCGCTCGAACCGGCGGCGGGCAAGCCCGCGCAGGGTTCCCAATACGTATTCGGCGGCCAAGCGGTCGCGCCAGAGGGAATGCGAATAGTTCACGGCGCTTCCCCCAAGCAGGTTTTCAGACGCTGCAAGCTGCGCCGGACCCAAGCCTTGACCGTGCCCAGCGGACGGTTCAACGCTCGGGCGAGCGCCTCGTGCGTCAGACCCTCGAAATAGGCCAGCAGCACGGCGCGGCGCGGCTCCGGCTCCAGACCTTCCAGACAGCGGGCCAGAGCGCTGTCGCTTCGCTCGACCTCCAGTCGCTCATCCGGACCCAAGCCGGTGTCGGCCAGCCGCGCCCATGCCTCGTCGTCCAGCTCGCCGCGCCGGCGATGTTCGCCCCGGCGCAATCGGTCGATGGCGAGATGGCGGACGATGCTGCCCATCCAAGTGATCGGTTGGCCGAGCCGCGGCCGGTAATCGCCGGCGCGCTGCCAAACCCGCACGAAACCTTCCTGCAACAGGTCGGCCGCCTGCTCGCGGTCCCGCGTCAGTTTCAGCAGCAGGCCATACAGCGTCGGCGAGGTCTGCCGGTAGAGCGTTTCAAAAGCTCGCCGGTCGCGCAGGGCGCAACGGGCGAGCAGGTCGACCAGGGGGTCTTGATTGGCCATGACGGTCGTTCGTGCGGATTGTCGGATCGGCGCCGGGGATGGCGCGCGGTTCAACGGAACCGGTCGGGCGGCGGCAACCGTCATCCGTCGCCCGCTCGAAGCGCCGAAATCGCGCGCGACCCGATCCGGAACCGCCATCCGCGCGGCGTATTGGCGCAGAGTATACGCGGAAGCGCGCCCGGTCACCGCCGGCGTTCCTCGCGGTCGGCGACCGGGCGCCTGACCACGAAATGATCGTCCGGCGCATCTCCGAGTTCGTGGCCGCCGCTTTCCGGGTTTGGAGCGACCAACACCGCCGCGCCCAGCAATCTGGCGAGCGCGACGGGGAAATCGAAATTCGCGTCTTGCCCGGCGGCGGCTTCCACCGCTTGGGCCAGCGGGCGCTTCGCCGCAAGCGCGATCAGCAAAGCCCATTCGCCGGGTTGCAACGGGCGTTGCCGGACCGTCCCCGCTTGCCGCCAGACCAAAACGCTTTCGGCCTGATCGAGCTCCACCGCTTCCAACGCGCCGCCTTCGGGCTGATGCGCGTCCCAAATCGCGTGAACCGGCCAGATCGATCCCAGCAGGCGCGCCGAAGGGTGCAAGCTCGGCCGCCAGCCCGGCAAATCGGCGGGCGGCACGGCCGCGAGCCGTGCCGGCGTCAGCGGCTCCGCTTCAGGAGCGAACAGCGCTTCGTTGCGCGCCCATTCCAGCCGGGCGACGTCCGGCAGCCAGGGCCAAGGTTCGGCCAGGGGCGAGAAGTCGGCCAGGAAATCCGGCAGGCGATCGCCGTAGCGGTACAGGACCGGCTGGCCGGGCGGGTGGCGGGCCACGAAGGCCAGCATGGTGGCGGCGAAACATTCCGCGCCGACCAGTTGCCGCACCACCGGGAAGGCGGCTTCCAAAACGCTGAGCAGGGCGTGCCGGACGTTGTTGCGATAAACCGCCAGCCGCCGCTCGCGCTGTTCTGGCGGATCGGCCAGCCGCTCCAAAACAGCCGGGTCCGAACGGCCTTCCAGCAGACATCGACCCAACCTGCGCTGCAAGTCAGCCAGCCGCATCGCTCGCCTCCCGCAAATAGCGTTCGGCCCGTTCGGCCTGCGCCAGCAGAACCGGCAGCGCCGGAATGTCGGTATCCCATTCGACCAGCACCGGTCTGGGGCCGGCCCGCGCTAGCGCGGCCGCCAACAGCGACCAGACCGGATCGGCGACCGCCGAGCCGTGATCGTCGATCAGCAGCTCGCCGCCCGCGATCGCCACGCGCGCGTGACCGGCGATGTGGATTTCCTCCACCGCCGCCAGCGGCAACCGATCCAGCGGCGCTGCGGGATCGTCGCCCCGATTGATCGCGCTGACGTAGAGATTGTTGACATCCAGCAGCAAGCCGCAGCCGGTGCGGCGCGTCAGCTCGGTCAAAAAGCCGGCTTCGTCCCAATCCGCCTCGGCAAACCGCACGTAAGCGGACGGATTCTCGACCAGCAGCCGCCGGCCCAAAACCCCCTGCGCCAGATCGACATTGGCGGCGACCGCCTCGAACGCCTCTCGCGTGTAGGGCAACGGCAGCAAATCGGCCAGAAAAATTCCATCCGGCAGGGTGGTCCACGCCAGATGCTCGGAAATCAGCTCCGGCTCCAACCGGTCGTACAAGGCTCGCAACCGCGCCAGATGCGCCCGATCCAACCCCTGGGCGGAACCCAGCGACAGGCCCACGCCGTGACAGCTCAGCGGGTAATCGCCGCGCAGCCGCTCCAGCGCGGCCACGCGCGGGCCGCCGGGCGCGAGATAGTTCTCGCTGTGGGCCTCCAGCCACGCCACCGGTTGGGGCGCGGCCAGAAAAGCGGGCAGGTGGGGATGGCGCAACCCGATTCCCGCCCGAGCGGGAAAAGCGGCGCGGTCGCGAGCGTGAATCACGCCGTTTAGCTCGACGCGGGTTTGCCCTGGCCCTTGAACGGTTTCATTTGGCCGCCCATCTTCTCGCAAGTCCCCTTGGCGACGTATTTCCATTCCTGGCCGTCGTAGTTGGCGGTGGCTTTGCCGCCGCAATCATGGGTGCCGGCGGCGCTGGCGCAATCGTTCTCGCCCGCTTTGGACACGCCGTAACACTTGTCCTGGCCATCCTTGCCCGCGAAAGCGGGAGCGGCGGTCAGGCTCAGGGCGCTGGCGACGGCAGCGGCGAGCGCGAATTGGTTGAAGGCGGTTTTGCTCATGGCAGTGTTCCTCGATGGTTGACGTCAAAGCGCGGATCGGGATTTTCGATCCGACAGGATGAAATACGAACGGGTGCGGATTTCGGATGCAGCTCTGGAAAAATTTAGCGGGAGGGCGAGCGTTTTCGAGATAAGCCGATTTTCGCTTGGCGGCGTTTGAGGGATTTTAGCCGGTCCGTCGGTTGCCGCTTTGTTCGGATAAGCGACGAGCTTCAAAAGTTCAAAAAAACGGCGACGACGCTCGTTTAAAGACGTTTAAAGATGTTTAAAAGAAACGTTTAAAAGCGTTTAGGGTGAAAATTCTTTATAAAAATCAAAAAATTATGATACGTTATGTCCCCGTTTATGGGATGTAATGTCCCCGTTTATGGGATGTAATGTCCCCGTTTATGGGATGTAATGTCCCCGTTTATGGGATGTAATGTCCCCGTTTATGGGACGAGGGAGGGCAATGTCCCCGTTTATGGGATTTTTTCCGCCTTTCCCGCGCGAATCCGCATTAAAAATCAGATAAATTTAAATTTAATCAATATGTTATTTTTTTACTTTTCGAATTGTCCCAAAGGCCGCCGCTGCGGATGGTCGAGTCCGATATTGGCGATTTTTTCGCTCGACACGGACCGGTCAGGGTCGAGAACGAGGGCCTAATGTCCCCGTTTATGGGATAAATATGTCCCCATAAAATTATTCTTGACACGGGGACATCTTTGCTAAACTACAGGGCATGGCACGCGGCAGGGACAAACACAACAGCGTGGATGCGGGCCGGAGAATGATCGTCGCCGATCTGGCCGATCAGAACCTTAAAAAACATATCGCCGCCATCCACATCAACAACAGGCTGACGCTCACCCAGCGCAAAGCCTCGAATGTCTTGTTGTACAACGCTTACGAAAGCCTGCTGAGCGCGCGGGTGCACCGGATCCGGGTCAAGGATCTGGCCGAGGCGATCGGGTTCAACACCCACAATTTGGATCCGCTCAAGGAAGCCTTGAAGACGCTGGCGCGGACGGTGCTGGAGTGGAACATCCTCGACGAGGACGGCCATCAGGAGGAATGGGGTGCCACCACCCTGCTGGCCCAGGCGGTCATCAAGGGCGGCTATTGCGTGTACGCCTATAGCCCGGAGCTTTGCGAAAAGCTCTATCGGCCCGAGATTTACGCGCTGCTCAACCTCAGCATCCAGCGCAAGTTCAGCAGCAGCTACGCCCTGGCGCTCTACGAAAACTGCCTGCGCTACCGGCGGGTCGGCACCACCGGCTGGATCGGGCTGGACATCCTCAAGCGCTTGCTGGGGATCAGCGACGCGGATAGCTACTATCAGGATTTCCGCAAATTCAACGACAAGGTGATCAAGCCGGCGGTGCGGCAGGTCAACGACACCTCGGATCTGGTGCTGGAAATCGACTACCGGCGCGATCACCGCAGGATCACGGCGGTGCGGTTCCGGGTTAGCGACAACCCGCAGATGCTGCTATTCGCGCAACATCAGGCGGAGGCCGCTATCGCCGAGGAGCCGCCGCCGGTGATCGACAAACCCGAGGAGCGGCTGGAACGCCTGCAACAGGCGCGCGAAAAATTGGCGGCGTTCGGGCTGAGCGCGCGCCAGATCCGCATGGCGCTGGCCACGCACGACCCGGGTTATCTGGAGGGCAATATCGCGGTGGCGGAACGCGATTTGGCCGCCGGCAAGGTGCATAATTTGCCGGCGTATGTGCTGGCCGCCTTGCGCGAGGATTATCGGGCGAGCAAAACGCTGGAGCCGGCTACCGCTCCCGACGTCGCCGCGCCGGATCGGGCCGAGCCGGACGAGCGGCCGGAAATGCAGCAAGAGCGCTTGCGCACGCAGTTTTTGACCGCCCGCCTTCAAGCGGCATTGGACCGCTTGAGCCCGGGCGAAGGAAAGGCCCTGGAGGCCGACTACGTGGCCCAGCTCGAACAGGGCGACGGCTTCGAGGCGCGGCTCATCCTGGGCTTGTATCGCAAGAATGGACTGAACAGTAAAATTGTGGAAAGCCACTTCCGGGCCTTCGCGCGCGCGCGCTTGGTCGAGGCCGACGATCCGTCGGAATTCGCCGCCTATGTCGCGCTTCACGCCGAAAAGGGCCGCGAAGCGCTGGAGGAGGCATCTTCTTCTTGAGGTTCTCGATCTGGAGACGGGACCGATGAGTGGGCCGCTCGTGGGAGCAGAACATTGCCCGGGGCGCGCGGGAACTTGCGCGCGCGCGGCGGGATCGCGGGCGATCGTCAAACGGTTTCGGGTGGTGGGGCTGTCGCTGTTGGCGGCCTGCTGCATAGCGATGCCCTTGCCGGCCAATGCCCAGTTGACGCCCGAGGCGGCGCGCGCGGCCGACGGCCGGTCGGAAAGCTTCCGGTTGCGTTTCTGGTTCGGCGGCGGCTTGTTGTTGCTGGGGCTTTTGGGAATTCCCTTGGTCGTTTTGTTCGGGGGTCGCCGCCAGCTCATGGCGGAGCGAAACGAACTCAAAAGCCGGGTCACCGCCTTGCAGGACCGGCAGTGGGGGCTGGAGGTCGAAATCGAGCGGGCGCGCCAACACGACGCCGGCCGCCAGCGCGAACTGGAAGCGGAAATCGAGCGGTTGCGGGGAGATGCCGCCGAGCGGCGCGAGCTGGAAACCGAAATCGGGCGGCTGCGGCAAAATCTGGAGACCGTGCGCGAGAACGAGCACCGCTACCGGACCCTGACCCAGCAGCTTCCCGTCGGCATTTTCATGACCGATCTCGAAGGCGCGTGCCGCTACGTCAACGAGCGCTGGTGCCAGATGAGCGGGCTCACGGCCGAACAGGCGGCGGGGTCGCCGTGGACCCAGGCCGTGCATCCCGACGAGCGCGAGCAGGTGTTGAAAGCGTGGCAGCAAGCCGTCCGGGAGGGCAGCGAGTTCGTGCTCGACCACCGGTTTCGCAGCCGCTCGGGCCGGACGACGTGGCTGGACACCCGCGCGGTGCCCCTGCGCGATCGCTCCGGCCGCTTGACCTACTACCTGGGCGCGAACACCGATATCGCCGATCTCAAGCGCACCGAGGAAACCCTGCGCGCCAGCGAAGCCCGCTTCCGCAGTTATTTCGAGCTGCCGCTGGTCGGCATCGCGCTGATCGGGCCGGACAAACGGTGGTGGGAAGTCAACGACCGCCTGTGCGATTTGCTAGGCTACCGGCGCTCGCAACTGCTGCGGTTGAGCTGGGCCGAACTGACGTATCCCGAAGATCTGGCCACCGATCTGGCGCAGTTTGACCGGGTGATGAACCGGCGCGTCGATGGCTACTCGCTCGATAAACGGTTCTTGCGCCAGGACGGCACCTTGCTGTACGCCAGCGTCTCCACCCGCTGCGTGCGCCGCCCCAACGGCGTGGTGGATTATTTCGTGGCGGTCATCCAGGACATCACCGAGCGCAAGCAGGCGGAAGAACACATCCAGCATTTGGCCCATTTCGACGTGCTGACCGGTCTGCCCAACCGGGCGCTGTTGGGCGACCGCCTGGAGCAAGCTGTCTTGCGCGCCCTGCGCGACCGCACGCAAGTCGGCGTGCTGCTGGTAGATTTGGATCATTTCAAGCGGATCAACGACACCCTGGGCCACACCGTCGGCGACCAGATGCTGCGGGGGGTGGCGAAACGGTTGGAAGCTTGCGTGCGCCAAGGCGACACCATTTCCCGGCAAGGCGGCGACGAATTCGCCATCGTGTTGCCGGATTTGGACGTCAACGACGAAGCCGCCCGCATGGCGCAGCAGATATTGGCGTCGATGGCCCAGCCTTATCAGATCGACGATCACGAGCTGCACGTCAGTTGCAGCATCGGCATCAGCTTGTGCCCGCGCGATGGCAAAAGCGCGGAAAACCTGCTCAAAACCGCGGATAGCGCGCTGTATCGGGCCAAGGATCTGGGGCGAAACAACTATCAGTTCTATCTGTCCGGCGCCACGAAAATCGCCCACGAGCGACTGAGTTTGGAAAATAGCCTGCGCCACGCCGTGGAACGGGACGAGCTGGAGTTGTACTACCAGCCCAAATGGGATTTCCATGTCGGCGCGATGACCGGCGCGGAAGCGCTGGTGCGCTGGAACCATCCCGAGCTGGGGCTGCTGCCCCCGGCCCGGTTTATTCCGATCGCCGAGGATAGCGGCCTGGTGTTGCCGGTGGGCGAATGGGTGTTGCGAGCCGCCGTCAATGCCGTGGGCAAATTGCACAAAAACGGTTGGCCCGGTTTGCGGATTGCGGTCAATTTATCGGCCCGCCAATTCCGGCAAACCGACTTGACCGATTTGGTCAAAAAGCTGTTGGCCGAAACGGAATTTGATCCCGCTTGTCTGGAGCTGGAATTGACCGAGGGAATCCTCATGCACCATACCGAGGATAACATCGCGGCGCTAAGAGCGTTTAAAACCATGGGCGTCCGCATCGCCATCGACGACTTCGGCACCGGCTATTCTTCGCTCGGTTATTTGCAGCGTTTCCCGGTGGACGTACTGAAAATCGACCGCTCGTTTGTCACCGACTTGCCGGCCAACGACAGCAACGCCGCCATCGTCGACGCCATCGTGACCTTGGCGCACGGCTTGGGGCTGGAGGTGGTGGCGGAAGGGGTGGAAACCCTGGAACATGTGGAGTTCTTGCGCGCTCACGGCTGCGATCAAGGACAAGGCTATTATTTCGGCCGGCCTTTGCCGCTGGCCGAATTTGAGAAGTTGCTGGCGCAGGACCGACAGCGCGCGGCGGCGGCGTAAGCTCGGGTCGCGGCTCTGAAATGACTACTTGGGAGAATGGCAATGAAAGAGTTTATCCCCTGGGCGGACGAGCTTTCGGTGGGTATCGAGGAAATCGACGAACAGCATAAAATATTGGTCAGACTCATCAATAAACTTTACGACGAAACCGTGAAAGCCCAACCGGACCCGGCGGTCGTCGACGGTATTTTGAACGATCTGGTGCAATACACCATCATCCATTTTTCGCTCGAAGAAAGTTTGTTCCGCATTTTCGATTTTCCCTATTACGACGCCCACAAAAAGCAGCACGAAGACCTCAAAAACGAGGTCATTTCCATCCAGGCTAAATTCAGGGCCGGAGAAAAGCCGATCAATTTGGAACTGATTCATTTTCTGCGAAAGTGGCTGCGCGAACACATCATGGGGACCGATAAAAAGTACACCAGTTTCTTCCTGGAAAAGGGCTTGAAAGGGTCTTGGACCAAACGTTCCTGGATCGGTAAGATTTGGGATTCGGTCTATTCGAAATAAATCCGTAGCCGCCAAGCCACCCGCGATGACCGCGATCGAACGGACCGTTTTTTTCAAAGCCGGTTCGCTCGAGCTGGAGGGTCGGCTGGGCGAGGCGGCCGGCTCTCGGGCGGTCGTCATCGCTCACCCGCACCCCTTGTATGGCGGCGATCTCGACAATCCGGTGGTGGCGGCGCTGGCCGCCGCTTACCAGGGGCGAGGTTACAGCACGCTGCGCTTCAATTTTCGCGGGGTCGGCGCCAGCGAAGGCCATCACGGCGATGGCCGGGGCGAGCGGGAGGACTTGCGGGCCGCTGCGGCTTACCTGGCGGGGATCGGCCGACCCGCGACCGAGCTGGCCGGCTATTCCTTCGGCGCCTGGGTCGTGCTCTGCCTCGATCCGCCGCTGGCCACAGTCCGCCGGCAACTGCTGGTGGCCCCTCCGGTGAACTTGCTGGATTTTTCCGCCGTTCCCGAGCCGCGCGCGCGACTGCAAGTCATCGGCGGCGAGCGCGACGAGTTCGCCCGGCCGGCGCGCCTTCGGGAATGCGTGCCCCGATGGCAACAGGCCGCTCAGTTGCACGTGTTTCCGGCGGCCGATCATTTTTTCTCCGGCGGCTTGAGCCGCTTGACGGCGCTGGTCGAAAGCGTGTTGGACTCGCCGGCGGAATCCTAGCGCCGGCCCTTGCGGCCGGCGCTCGCGGTTCAAATCTTGAGCGGGATCACGATCATCTGGATTTCCCGCAGGTGCAAGCGGCGTTGCATGGCGAGGGCGGTATGGTTGTGCAGCCAGGAGATCAGCCAGCTTTCGTTGTCGAAAATCAGCTTGCTGCCCAGACAGACCGCGTTGGGATAATCCGTCACCACCCGGACGACCAGTTTCTCCAGTTCGGTCTCCACGTCGGTGCCGTAGGCGGCGTAGGACGTGGCCGCCAAATTTTGGTTATGGCAGTAATTGACGTAATAGCGCAGCGAATTTTCGATCTGGTATTGCAAGGAACGCAACGCGCCCTTGCCGCCGTAGCTTTCCGCGTCCACTTCGCCGACGCTCAAAAAAATGAAATTCTTGAAGTGCCCGGCGAAAACCTCATTGATCCATTTGAGCGCGTACATGCCAAGCCCCCGGTTTTTGCCGACCAGAAAAATGGCGGTCGGCTGATCGGCGGCCAGGGGCGGTTCCGGCAAATCCTCGCCCCAGTCGGGGCGTGGCGCGTACAGGGCGTCGACCGTGCGCAACTGCTGGCGGACGTGTTCGTAGTGACGCTTGATCAAGGCGCAGACCGTGACCAGTAGCCCGGTGATCAAAATGGTCAGCCAACCGCCTTCGGTGAATTTTTCCACCACCGTCACGATCAAGATGCCGCCGGTGACCGCGAATCCGACCAGCGAGAGCAACAGGCGCGATTTCCAGTCGCCCTCGTCGTAGCGGCTAAACCACCAGTGCCTGCACAGCCCCAGCAAAGACAGCGAAAACGTGATGAACACGTTGATGCTGTAGAGCACCACCAGCACCGAGACGTTGCCGTCGGTCCACAACAGGACGCCGAGCGCGCCCACGCCCATCAAAATGATGCCGTTTTGAGTGACCAGGCGACCCGACAGATTGCGGAACTGGCGCGGCACCCAGGAATCCACCGCCATGTTCGCCAAGACCTTCGGCCCGCCGAGAAAACCGGCGTTGGCGGCGACGAACAACAAGCCGGCTTCCAGAAATAGCACCACCGCCAGCAGGGCGTAGTCGACCGCCGGGATAAACCCCAGATTGTCGATGATGGCCCCGAAGGTGACCGCGTTCAGGGTTTGGTGGGGAACGTACTGGGCGTGCCAGAGCAGGTACAGCAGGATGATGCCGCCGGCGGTGAAACTCAGCGAAGCGGCCATGTAGAGCATGGTGTAGCGGCCGGTTCTGACCCGCGGCTCGCTCAGCATGTTGACGTGGTTGGAGACCGCTTCCAGGCCGGTGTAGGTGCCGCCGCCCAGCGAATAAGCGCGCAGGAACAGCGCGACGGCGAAGACCCAACCCATCTCTTCGGTCAACTGGCGGGTTTCGCTGATGGTGTCCGGGATCAGTTGCGGCAGCCCTTCGGCATGGGCGATCACGCCGTAGATAATCAGGAAACCGTGGGTCAGCACAAACCCGAGAAAAACGATTAACAAGACCCTGAAGGATTCCTTGATGCCCCGCAGGTTGGAGGCGATCAGCAGGCTGATCAGCAACACTTGAGCGCCGAGCTTGTAGGGCTGCGCGCCGGGAGGCAATAAACTGAACAGGGCGTCCACGCCGGCGGCGACGGAAATGGCGATGGTCAGGATGTAATCCACCAGCAGCGCCGAACCCGACAGCAGGCCGGCGCGCGGACCCAGCAATTGGGTGGCGGCCTTATAGCCGCCCCCGCCGGTCGGAAACAGTTCGATGACCTGGTTGTACGACAGCGCGATGATAAAGACGGTAAGCGAGGTCGCGATGGCCAGATAAAGGCCGAGGTGAATGTACTGTCCCAAAGCCAGAAACGCTTCTTCCGGCCCGTAACAGGCGGAGGACAAGCCATCGGCACCGAGCGCGATCCAGGCCAGAAAAGCCATCCGCGTGATCGTTTGGGAGGCGGGGGGATCGGCTGGGGCGGGCGGCTTTCCCATCGCCGCTTCTTTAAAAGGGTCAACAGACGGCATGCGGGATTCTCGTCGTTGGTCTTATGCCGGCGTTAACTATACTCCAAAATCGCGCGCCCGCGCGGCCCTCGCTCGAGCGGCGTCCCACCGCACCGGCTTTGGCAAACCGTGGCCCCGCGCCGTCAACCTGGGCGGTTCGCGGTTTCGATCCGGGGAAAGCGCGCTGTCGCCAGCAAGCCCGATCCGGATTCGGGCGCGCCTAACTCGATGCGCGCGCCATGGCGCAGGGCGATGCGGTTGGCGATGGCTAACCCCAGGCCGCTGCCCGCGACCTTGGCGTCAGCGCCGCGATAGAAGCGGTCGAACACCCGCTCTCGTTCGGCCGGCGGAATGCCGGGTCCGGTGTCGCGAACCCAGAGCAGCGTTTCGGGTGCGGATCGCTGGATTCCGACATCGATTCGGCCGCCGCGCGGCGTGTAGCGCAGCGCGTTATCCACCAAATTGTCGAGCAAGGCGCGCAGTTCGCCGGGATCGCCTTCGACCGTGGCGGGTTCGGCGGACGCCAGACCCAGATCCAGACCGGCAGCGTCAGCGATGGCGGCTTGCTCCGCCACCACGGCTTTGGCGAGCGCCAGCAAGTCCACCGCTTCCGAGCGGCTGGCGGGTTCGGCGTCCAGCCGGGCCATGACCAGCAACTGTTCGACCAAGTGGGCGGCGCGATCCAGGCCCGCGCCCAAATCGCGCAACGCGCCGTTGCGGCTTTCGGGGTCGGTGGCGCGGCGGGCCAGATCGGCTTGCAGGCGCACGGCGGTCAACGGCGTGCGCAACTCGTGCGCGGCGTCGGCGACGAAACGCCGCTGATTGTCCAGCGCTCGCGCCAGCCGCGCCAACAGATCGTTGAGAGCCTGGACCAGCGGGACGATTTCTGCCGGCAACCGTTCCGGCGCGACCGGCTCCAGCGCATCGGGGCGCCGGCGCTGGATCGCCTCGGCCAGACGGTGCAAAGGGCGCAGGCCCGCGCCCACGCCGAACCAAACCACCAACCCCATGCCCGGTAGCAGCAACAGAAACGGCGCGAGATTGCGCAACGCGATGTCGGCGCTCATGCGCAAGCGCACGCTCAAGGGTTGCGCGACTTGCACGATCCGGTCGCCGGCATGAAGGGCGAACAGTCGCCAAGCTTGGTTGCGCCAATCGAGATCGGCGAATCCGGGCCGGGTCGAGAACGGCAATTCTCGTTCTCGTTGCGACACATACAGCAGACCCCGGCTCCGGTCCCAGATTTGCACCAGCAGATCGCCGGCGTTGTCGCCTTCGCCGCCCATGGCCAAGGCGAGCAAATTCTGATCGCGCAGCGCCAGCGCGGTCTGCTGCAACTGATAGTCGAACAGGGCGTTGGTTTCACTGCGGGCTTGGCGGTAAGCCGTGAAACCGGAGGCGGCCAGCACCAGGGATAGACCGACCAATAGCCCCAACAGCAGCCGTTGGCGGATGGCGTTCACGACGGGAAGGGCCAGCCGCGACGGTGCCTGAAGCCGGGAATCGGAAAAGGCGATTCCAGCCAGCGGGACGGCGGGCGGGCTGAGAGGCGTTAGCGTGCGGCGCGCAAGCGGCGCACGGCGGCCAGCCACTCGCGGGCCAACTGCTGGCGTTCCTGCCGGGGCCGCGCCTGGTCGGTCGCGATGAAGTAGGCGCTCATGGCTTTGATCGCGGCTCGGGTTTGCTCTTGAGAGCTGGTGATGGGGGAGTGATGAAACATGACGGCACACCTCGCTAAAAATTTTATAAAAATCAAATAAATATATAAATTGGCAGATCGGCTTGCAGCGTCGCTTCAGCTCCCGTCGCCCGAGCGGGCCAGGAAATCCCGGATAAAGCGCCGCACTTCTCTCGAAGCCGTGGTGTCCATGCTCTGACAGGTTTCGATAAACGCATCGCGCAGATCCGCTTCGATCCGAACCACCAGTTTCACGTCGTCATCCTTGCGGGCTTTATGTTTTTTTCTTTTTGCCATGAAAAGGCCGGCTTTTTGTATATACAAATTTAATACATAGTATGTATCCCGTTTTTTGTCAAGTTTTTTGGGGGTCCAACAGCTTGATTCTCATCAAACTGAACGATAGCTTAATGGAATAAGCAATTATCGAACCAAATAGAGAAAAAGCGCGGTGCTGACGGCGCGGCGAGTTGTGAGCGCTCCAGCGGCTCCTTAGAATTCGCCGATCTGGCCTTGAGATCGATTTGCATGACAACCGCTTCGCCGCATTCCGAGCCATCGAGATCGAGCTACCTTTGGGTGGCGCTTTTGCCGTTGGCGGGATTTATCGGTCTGGTCTGGGGGTTGCTCCAGCACCCCTTGCCCTGGCGCGGCGCTTGGCCGTGGGTGCCTGTCCTGGGCGTGGAATTTTCGGTTTATATCGACGGCTTCGCCGCCCAGTTTCTCGCCCTGATCGCCGGAATTGGCGCTTTGGTGGTGGTTTACGCCAGCGCCTACCTGGCGCACGAACCGGCGCGGGGGCGATTGTTCCTGATTCTGATCGCCTTCATGGTGGCGATGGCCGGTGCGGTGAGCGCCGACCACCTGCTGCTGGTGTTCGTCTGTTGGGAGCTGACCAGCTTGACCTCGTTTCTGCTGGTCGGCTTCCATCACGAGGACGAGCGGGCGCGCGCCTCGGCCCGGCAGGCCTTGCTGGTCACCCTGAGCGGCGGTTTGGCCTTGCTGGCGGCCTTCATCCTGTTGGCCGATATGGCGCAAAGCTATTCGCTGCGCGCCATCGTCGAGCGGGGTCCGACGCTGGTCGGCGATCCGCGGTTGCCGGCCGCGCTGGCCTTGCTGTTCGCGGGCTGTTTCACCAAATCGGCGCAGTTCCCGTTTCATTTCTGGCTGCCCGGCGCCATGTCCGCCCCCACCCCGGTGAGCGCTTACCTGCATTCCGCCACCATGGTCAATCTGGGCGTTTATTTGCTGGCGCGGCTGGACCCCGCGTTCAACGAACTTTGGCTGTGGGAAAGGACGTTGCTGGGCGTCGGCACGCTGACGGCGGTGTGGGGCGCGGTCCAGTCCTTGCGGGAGCGCGATCTCAAGCTCATCTTGGCGTGGTCTACGGTCTCGGCCTTGGGCACCCTCACGCTGCTGATCGGCTTGCCCAATCCGGGCGCGGGCCTGGCGGTGGCGACGTTTCTGTTCGCCCACGCCCTCTATAAGGCGCCGCTGTTTTTCGTGGCCGGCAACATCGATCACGCGACCGGCACGCGGGTGATCGACCGGTTGACCGGTTTGCGCCGCGCCATGCCCTGGACCTCGGCGGCCGCGCTGCTGGCGGGTTTGTCGATGGCCGGTCTCCCGCTGTCCTTTGGCTTCGTCGCCAAGGACTTGATCAGTTCGGCCAAGGCCGACGCCGAGGTGCTGGCCTGGGTGAGTTACGCGACCTTGTTCGTCAACGCGGCGGCGGCGGCCGTCGCGGGCGTGGCGGCCATCCGGATTTTCGGCGGCGGGACAGCGGAGCCCCAAGATCACGTCCGCGAAGCGCCCTGGCGGATGGTGTTGCCGCCGTTGCTGATCGCGTTGGTCGGCCTCGAATTCGAATTTCTGCCCAATCTCGCCGATCCTCTGTTAGCGGAGGCGGCGCGATCGATCTCGCCGGGGTTGGATGGGACGGAGATCATGGCGCCGTATGGGTCCGGCGCGGCGGTCGTCGCCGCCGAAATCACGTTTCTGGTCGGCGTGGTGCTGTTTTTGGCCTGGGATCGGTTGCACGATTTGTTGCAGCGGGTCCATTGGCTGGACCATCTCGGGCCGGCCGCTTTCTACGAGCGCGCGCTCGGCGCTGTGGCGGTCGCGGCGGCCTGGCAGACCCGGCTGTTGCAGCACGGGCGGTTGGCGGCCTATCTGCGCTCCAGCCTGCTGGGTTTGCTGCTGCTGGCGGCCGGGGCGAGTTTGGCGAGCGGCGCGCGCGATTGGATCGAGCTGACGGCGTCGCTGTTCGCGGCCTGGCCGGAGCGGGGGTGGCTTTGGCTGGCGGCGGCCGCGCTGATCGCTGTCGGCGCGGCGGCGGGCCTGTTGCTGCGCGACCGGATGGCCTTGCTGATGTCGAGCGGATTGGTCGGTTACGGCAGCGCCGCGCTGTTTTTGTTCACCGGCGCGCCGGACCTGGCGTTCACGCAGTTTGCGGTCGAAACCGCGCTGGTGGTGGTGGCCGCTTCGCTGCTGCCGCGCTACGGGCCGCCGCCGGCGATCGAGGGCGAACCGCGCGCGCTCAACGCGCTGGTGGCGCTGGCCTGCGGGGCGGGAACCCTGGCGCTGCTGGCGCAGTTGTTCGCCTTGCCGGCGGATCGGACGCTGGCCGACTGGTTCGGCGCGGCCAGCGTGCCGCAAGCGCACGGCCGCAATGTCGTCAACGTCATCATCGTCGATTTCCGGGCCTTGGACACTTTGGGCGAGATTGCCGTGGTGCTGTTTTCCTTTATCGCCGCGCTGCCGCTGTTGGGCGCGCTGGCGCGCCGGCCGAGCGCGCCGCCATGAACCCGCGCGCCCTGATGCTGGAGAAGGCCGCGCGCCCGTTGTACTGGATCATGCTGGCCGCCGCGCTGTGGGTGTTGCTGCGCGGCCATAACGCGCCGGGCGGCGGCTTCGTCGGCGGCTTGATCGCGCTGGCGGCGACGGCCGCTTACGCCATCGTGTTCGGCGCGGCGGCGGCGCGGCGGCGGTTGCCGCTCGGGCCTTTGCCGCTGGCGGCGCTGGGGGTGGCGCTGGCGCTTTTCAGCGGCTTGCCGGCGCTGTGGTGGGAGCGGCCCTATTTGAGCCATCTCTGGTTTTCGCTGCCGTTGGGGTTTACCGATTTGAAGCTGTCCACGGTGCTGCTGTTCGACGCGGGCGTGTTCGGCGCGGTGTGGGGCGCGCTGGCCGGTTACGTGTTGGCGCTGCTGCGGAGCGTCGAGGCCGCCGCAGCGGAGGGGCCGCCGTGATCGGCGTCTTGGCGCTGGTCGTGGCTTTCGTCGTGGCGGCCGGAGTCTATCTGATGCTGTCGCGCGACGTGTTCCGCTGCATCGTCGGGCTGGCGATGCTGGGCGGCGCGGCGAATGTGGTGCTGTTCGCCGCCGGCCGGTTCGGGCCGCTGCAACCGCCGATCGTCGCGGCGGGCGCCGACCGGCTGGCGGCCGCGACCGCCGACCCGCTGCCGCAGGCGCTGGTGCTGACCGCCATCGTCATCGGTTTTGCCCTGTTGGGTTTCGCGCTGGCGCTGGGCGCGCGCCTGCGCGCGCAAGGGGCGAGCGACGATTCCGACCGCTTACGCGACGCCGAGCCGCCCGCGGGCGACCCGATCAAACCCCCGGTGCTGGATTGAGTCATGCTGGTTTTGGCGCCGGTTTTGCTGCCGCTGCTCACCGCGTTGCTCGCGGCGGCGCTCTACCGTCACGAGACGGCCCGGCGGTGGGCGAGCTTGGCCGGCGCGCTGCTGTCGCTGGCGTGCGCCCTGGCGCTGGCGGTCGAGGCGGACCGCCTCGGTCGAATTTCGGTGGCCTTGGGCGGCTGGCCGCTGCCTTACGCCATCGAATTCGCCGCCGACCGCGCCGGCGCGTTCATGGTGCTGGTCGCCGCGCTGCTGGGCGCGGCGGTCGTGTTGCACCAGGTCGGCCGCGCCGATGCGGCCCCGGAAACGCCGATCCTGCATCCTTTGCTGCACGGGCTGCTGGCGGCGGCGGGCGGTGCCTTCGTCACGGCGGATTTGTTCAACCTGTACGTGTGGTTCGAGCTGCTGCTGATCGCCGCGCTGGGCCTCTTGGCGCACGGCGGCCAACCGCGCCAGCTCGACGCGGCGTTCAAATATCTGGCGCTGAACTTGCTGGGCACCTTGCTGCTGTTGGTGGCGGTGGCCTTCATTTTCGGCGCGACCGGCCAGCTCAACTTCGCCGCCTTGACCGAGGCGTCCCGGCGGCCGGAGCTGGCGGGAGTCTTGCCGGTTTACGTCGCGTTGCTGGCGCTGGCGTTGCTGCTCAAGGCCGGGGCTTTTCCGCTGTTCGCGTGGTTGCCGGCCAGCTATCACACCTTGCCGGCCCCGGTGCTGGCGCTGGTCGGCGGGCTGGTGACCAAGGTCGGCGTTTTCGCGCTGCTGCGCGTCGGGCAGGTGTTCGCCGGTTCGCCGCCGCCGTTCGACGAGGCCTTGGGTTGGATCGCGCTGGCGACCATGCTCAGCGGCGTGCTGGGCGCGGCCCACCATTGGGATTTGCGGCGCATTTTGGCTTTTCACATCGTCAGCCAGATCGGCTATCTGCTGCTCGGCGTCGCGCTGGCCACCCCGGCGGGCGCGGCCGGCGCGCTGTTTTTCACCGCGCACAACATCTTGGTCAAGGCGGATCTGTTCTTGATCGCCGGCTTGATCTGGGCGCTGGCCGGCCATTACGACCTGCGCCGGATCGGCGGGCTGTATCGGGCCCGGCCCGGTCTGGCCGCGCTGTTTCTGATCGCTGCCTTCTCGCTGGTCGGGGTTCCGCCGTCGTCAGGATTTTGGGGCAAATTCCTGCTGGTGCGGGAAAGTTTCGCGCAGGAGCGCTACGTTTGGGGCGGGGTCGCCTTGGCGGTGGGCGCGTTGACCTTGTATTCGATGACCAAGATCTGGTTGGAGGCGTTCTGGAAACCCCACCCCGAACCGGATCGGCAAGCGCCGGCGCCCGGCCTGAAGCCCGCGTGGTGGGCGGTGACGCTGTTGACCGCGCTGGTTCTGGCGTTGGGGCTGATGCCGGAACCGGCGCTGCGCTACGTCGAATCGGCCGCGTTGGGCTTGGAGAGGGCGAAGCCGTGAATAAAGTCTTGGCGGCGGCGGCCCTGGCGCTGCGCTTCCCGGTCGAATTGGTGCTGTCCGGGTGGCAGACCACCCGCTGGATTCTGCAAGGCGGTCGGGAATTGCAGCCGGGTTTCGCTCGATTGAGCTACGAGGGCCTGAGCGAAACGGGTGCCGTGGTGCTGGGCGTCTTGGTCACGCTGACGCCCGGCACGACCACGGTGGACATCGATCCGGTCCGCCGCGAGCTGTTGTTGCACGTGTTGGATGCGGGGCGAACGCCGGAAATCCTGGCCGATATCCGCCGGGCGTTCGAGCCGCCCGTTCGCGCCCTGTTTGGAGATTCGCCGTGAATGCGCTCTATGCCTGCGTGCTGTTGGCCGTTCTGGCGGCGCTCCTGGGGTTTTACCGCCTGCTGTGCGGCCCCACGCAGTCCGATCGCGTGGTGGCGCTGGACGTGCTGTTCGCGGTGGCGGTGATGCTGTGCCTGTGCGCGGCGGCGATCACCGGGAGCACGGCGTTTCTGGACATCGCGCTCGGTCTGGCGCTGACCGGCTTCGTCGGCACGCTGGCGTGGGCGCGGTTGATCGACCGGCGACAGGCCGAGGCGCGAGGGCGGCCATGACGCTGTTGGGTTTTGGTTTGTGTCTGTTGGGGGCCTTGCTTGTGCTGGTTGCCGCCTGGGGCGTGGTGCGATTGCCGGACGCCTTGTCGCGCCAGCACGCCGCCACCAAGGCCGGCACCCTGGCGCTGGCGGTGTTCGTGCTCGGTGTCGCCGTGTTGAGAGCCGAACCGGCTTGGATCGGGCGGCTGGCGCTGCTGTTGGTCCTGCTGTTGGTGACGTTGCCGCTGGCCTCGCACGCTTTGGCGAGAGCGGCGACGCGCGAGAGCGGGGCTTTTGAAAATCGCGCCGCCAAGGGCGATGAAACGCGCGGGGGGTAAATCCCGAGAAAGTTTGAAACCCGGACGCGATAACGCCATCGGTGGATGGTCAGGCGCAAGGGAGTTGAGCGAAGACGGTTTGCGGGCCTTGGCGGGCGCCCGAGCTGTTCGATTGCGCGGATGGGAAAGACAGGGCGGATCAATAGCTCGCCGATGGCTTAAAAGAGCCGCGAGCCGTAACGGACGCGGCAAAGTTGGGCCTACCACAAATGATGTCGCTTGATTGGACGAACATCATATCGGGTTTTATGGAAAGCGCAAAGTAAAATACATGATAAACGGGTTTGACGCGGGTTATTTTAGCTATAATCTTACTTAAGTAATTTAAAAATTACATATTCGATCTTTTGATGCCGATTTTTGCCAAAATTCCATCACATTCATCCAAATTGGAAAACGCGATTTCGATACGACCGTAACCTCGGGCAGCGTCGTAGCGCAACTTGACCGCCGCCGCCAGCCGCTCGCGCAAACGCTCCTCCAGCCGGATCAAATCGGGATCGCGAGGGGGGGCCGCGCGCGGGGCAGCGGCGTTCAACAAGCTCCGACGCCGCTCCAGCTCCCGCACGCTCCAGCCCGCCGCCGCCGCTTGTTCCGCCAGCCGAACCTGCGTCGCGCGCGACAGGCCCAGCAAGGTTTTGCCGTGACCAGCTTCCAGTTGTCCCTCTTCGATCAAGGTTTGCACCGCCGGGTCCAGGTTCAACAAACCGAGCGCTTTGCTGATCGCCGATTGCGACAGGCCGAGCAGCTCCGCCAATTGGTCTTGGGTGAGGCCGAATTCCTCGCGCAAGCGCCGCAACGCCCGGCCTTCCTCGATCGGGTTCAATTCGCGGCGCAGCAGGTTTTCCACCAGCGCGATGGCGGCGGCGGTGCGGTCGTCGACTTCTCGCAATACCGCCGGCACGTGCTTTAAACCCGCTTGTTGCGCCGCCCGCCAGCGCATGTGGCCCGCCAGAATCTCGTAGCTGCCGTCCGCCAGGGGCCTGACCACCAAAGGCTCGATCACGCCAAATTGGCGGATGCTTTTTTCCAGTTCCTTGAGATAGCTTTCGTCGGTGCGCTGGCGGGGCTGGTAGCGTCCGGCGACGATCCGGTCGAGCTCCAATTGGCGGATCGCCCCGTCCTCGTCGCTTTTGAGCAGGCTGCCGTCGAAGCTGTGTCCGCCCGCGCCGATCCAATCGCTCAAACTCTTCAGGGGCTTGCGGCGGCTCATACGATCACCTTGCCCCGGCTTTCGGCGGCCTCGATGCCGGAGAGCACTTCCTGCTGCCAGAGCTGGCGCACCGCCAGCAAAATTTCGGCGTTGACGCCATCCAGCATCATCACCGCCCGGTTGTAGGTGTCGCGGGAACCGCGCGGCTGGTCGATCTCGTAAATGCTGACCTGATCGCTGGCGGATTTTTGCAATTCCTTGGTCAAGCCCATCCGGTTGCTGAGCAGCAATTCCCCGTAAGCGCCGTTGATCACGGCGATGTTGTTGAGGGTTTCGGTGCTGGAATCCACTTTGGTCAACAGAATGCTCAAGCGCTGGACGTTGATTTCGCGTTCGTACAAGGCGCAAATCTGTTCCAGGATGCGAAAGTACTGGACGCTGGAGGAAATATCGTACATGTGCGGAACGATGGGCATGACGATCAGGTTGGCGGCGGCGATGGCGTTGAGCGACAGCATCCCCAGCGAGGGCGGGGTGTCGATCACGATGATGTCGTAGCCGTTCTCGATTTCTTTCAGCGCCCGGTGCAGCCGCACCGGAGGCGGTCCCAAAAGCTCGTTCTCGCGTTCTTCCGGCTGCGACAAGCGCCAATCGGTGTATTGCAGCGCGAGCCGGGCCGGCAGCAAATCCAAATTTTCCCAGTGGGTGCGCTTGACCGCTTTTTCGATCAGCGCCGGCGCTTCGGTCAGGGCGGGAAACAAATCGTCGCCGTCGGCGAGATCGAGATCGGGGATGAAACCGAACGCGCCGGTGGCGGTGGCTTGCGGGTCGGCGTCCACCAGCAGGACGCGATAGCCCTCGCGCGCCAGATATTGGGTGAAATGCAGCGACATGGTGGTTTTGGCCACCCCGCCCTTGAGGTTGGAAAACACCGCGCGCACGCAGCTCGCGCCGAGCGGCCGGCCGGGGCGTTTGCCGATGGCGGCGCGGATGCGGTTGACCTCGTTGTAGTTGTAAATCCGGCGCTGGATCGAACCGGCATCCACCAGGCGGGGTTCCGGCAAGTCGCCGCGCGTTTCCAGATTGCGGATGTGGTTGGCGGTGCAGCCGGCCAGTTGCGCGGCGCGCTCGATCCCGAATTCGGGCAAGGTTTTGACCGTGTGCCGGGCGTCCAGCGCGTCCAGCAGGCGCCGTTGCATCTGGCCGCCGCGCTCGGCCGCGTTGCGGCACAGGGTCCGGAAATTGAATCGCATCGCTTGCATGGACCTACCCCGACAAAATGCTGGCTCGTTCCCTATTTTATCGCATACGAGCCCAATTTCCGCCTTTGGCTCTCAAATCGACCTCGGACTTCCCGTTAGAGCCCGCTTATCGAGTCGCTTTCTGGCACAGCTTCGCTTTCAAAACGCGCTTTGAATGGAAAAAGCCTTGTCGATCAGGATCGTCAATGAATTGACAACCCGTTGCCTGGGGTGGCCAAGCGCGGGGAAGTCAAATTCTTGACAATCGCGTGTATAGGTTAAGAGTTTGAATAGTTTAATTTTTATGTTGGTACTATTTTTGCAAAACGTCTCGTGTCGTTTCAGATCACTGGACAGCCCGAGGTTGGGAGGGGCACGGGCACGCTCGCTTTTGAGACGACGCAGGTAGCCGAAGCCCCCGAAGCTTCCAGGCGATGCAGCAGTCGAAACCACCACGAACGATGATCGGGTAAGGGGAACATGAGGACCAAATTGAGGCGCTTGCTCGAAAAATCCGTGCAAACGCTGGCGTCGGCCGGCGCCTCGCACGGCGCGGCGGGAATGGCGAGCCACGGATTGGCGGCGGAGCCGGCGGAGCTGTTGCGCGATATGGAACAGGGTGCCGTTCCGGCCGCTCTATTGGCGGTTGCCGGCGCGGCGACCCAGGCCGGGCTTCATGACTGGCGGAAACTGCAAAAAACGCCGTCCGCCGACGCGCCGAAACCCCTGTCGCTCGGGATTGGAGAACTCTCGGCGCTGATGATCGGCCAAGACCGGCTGATCGCGGATCTGCGCAACCAAGTCGTCGTGCTCAGCCGGGAAAAGGAAGTGCTGACCCGCCTGCTGCGGGAAAAAAGCGAAACCATGCGCAAGGATCCGCTGACCGGGGTTTACAACCGCCTGGCCTACGAAGATCAACTGCACGGCGAATACCAGCGCTGGAAGCGTTTCCGCAACCCCCTGACGTTTCTGATCTGGGATATCGACCATTTCAAAACTATCAACGACCGGCACGGTCACGCGGCCGGCGACGAGGTGTTGCGCGGCGTGGCCCAGCAGTTGGCCGGACGGATTCGGACCACGGATTTCCTCGCCCGCTACGGCGGCGAGGAGTTCGCGATGCTGTTGCCGGGCGCGGATCGGACCGCCGCGTTCAACGTGGCGGACAAACTGCGCCGCAACATCGCCGAGGCGACTTTCAGCCATCGCGGCGTGACGATTCCGGTGACGATTTCCTGCGGCTTGGCGGCGTTCGAAACCGGCGATTCGCCGGAAAGCGTGTTCGAGCGCGCCGACAAAGCGCTGTATCAGGCCAAGCGGGCCGGGCGGAATTGTTGCTGGATGATCGCCTGAGGATCGAGCGCGAGCGCGCCCCCGAGCATCAGGCTTTGGCGATAGTCTGGTTGCGGCCGCCAAACACCTTGCGGCTGCCCTGATCGTAGAGAAAATCCAGCGAATCGCGACCTTGCAAGATCGCCAGCGTCCGCTCGACGTGATTGCGGCTGGCGGCGATCACCGCGCCGTTGATCTCGTTTTGGGCGCGGACCTGTTGGGCCGCCTGTTCCAGCGCGGTCCACAGCGCGTCGATTTCCTGGCGCTCGGACGCCGGCAAGGCTTCGACATAGGCCGCCCAATCCCCCGCGTCCGCTTCGCTTCCCGGCTGTTTGAGGGCGTCGGACCGGGCGGCGATCAAGTCGCGCAACCGCTCGGCGCAACGCTGCTTGTCGGCGACGGCGCGCTCCAGGCCGCCCAGATCGCGCGCCTTCAAGGCGTCATATTCCCGCCGCAGCCCTTCCCGCAAGCCTTCGAGAGCGCCCAGTTCATCCCGCATCAGCTTCGCTAGCGTCATCGGTCCGCCCGCTCAGGGAAACAGCTTCGCTTCAAAATCGGACATCTTGGCGGCGAGCCGGCCGGAATCGACCCGATAGCCGCCGTCGGCGATGGCCTTGCGCAGCGCCGCGACTTTGGTTTCGTCCACAGGCGGTTCCTGCCGCTCGGTTTCCAATTGGCGCAAGCTCTGCGAGCCCGGCGTCAACTGGACCTGATCGACTTCGTTGACCGGCTTACCCGGCAGCGAGGCGACATTCGACGCGCCGGCGCGCTCCGGATAACCGCCGCGAATCGGCGGGGTATAGGCGCCGTTGATGGTATTGATGGCCATGGTGCTCATCCATCCCGTAGTTCAAAAGGTATGTTTGGGTTATCGGCCGCACCCCGAGCAACTTTAATGCACTCTAGCGGAAATTCCGCTAAGGGCCGACCTCGACCTGACGGCTGGCGGTCGCCGTGCCTTCGACGATCCGCTTCGAGGTCTCGTTGCGCACCTTCAGCCGCTGGCCCGCTTCGGCGTCGTTCAAGGCGACGCCGCTGGAGCGGACTTCCATCCCGCCCTGGCGGATGAGCAGGGTGACGGTTTCGCCCTGGCGGATCAGCGGCAACGCCTTGACCGCCTGGGGGGAGACCACGGTTCCCGCCGGCAGCCCCTGGCGAACCTGCTTGCCGAGCAGGTTGTCGGGAACCGTTTCGTAGCCGCCCACCAGCGTGGAAAGATCGCGGCGTTCGGCGTTCAGATCGAGGGGGCTCAGCACCGTCCCCTTGGGCAGAAAGCGGCCGGCGACGATCACCGGCTCGTAAATGTGCACGCTCGCGCTTTGATAGACGGTCCAGGGCCGGGAACCGGGGCAGCGCACGCCGACCGAGGTATTGCCGAAGGGTTTGGCGCCGCTCGGAAAAAACGCTTCCAGAGCCGCGCCGCACTTCGGTAGACGCAAGCGCGGATCGAGCGTTTTCATCTGGATGCGCGGCGGTTCCACGCGCTGGCGGTGTTGCTCCGCCAGAAACTGTTGCGCCCGTTGCTGGATGGCGTCCAGCGGTTGGATGCTGTCCTCGGCCGCGCGCGCGGGTCCGGCCAGGCCGAGGCAGATCGCCGGCACCCACAACCAACGGCTTGGCTCCATCCCATCACTCCCGCTCGAATAATGTCACGCCACGTCCGCCCCCGCGGGCAAAGCGAATTCCGAAGTAGACGACATGCCACAATTAATAATCGATTTTACCCTATTTAATGCCAGGAAAGATGCCTTTTAGTGAAGCGGCATATCATTTGCTTCTCGGTAAGCAGTATCGCGGGCGCGCCGTTTTTTCGACGCCGACGCGGACTGAGCACGATCCGCCCATTATCGGCCAAAGGTTCAGGAGGTACGGCAGTGGCCATCAATTTCGAACGCGCGCTAAGCGCCCATAGCCAGGCGATGCAGTTGCGCTCCCGGCGCGCCGAGATTCTGGCGTCCAACCTCGCCAATGCGGACACGCCGAATTATCGGGCGCGCGATCTGGATTTCAAAGCCACCCTGGAGGGCTTGCAGGGCCGGGAAGGGGCGCTGAAGACGACTCACGCCGGACACCTGCAAGCGCGCGGCGACAGCGCCGGCCGCTTGCTGTATCGGACGCCGGCGCAAATGGCCATCGACGGCAACACGGTGGAGGAGGAGCAGGAAAAAGCCGCCTTCGCCGACAACGCCATGCGCTATCAGGCCAGCGTGCAATTTCTGGGCAACCGGGTGCGGGGCCTGTTGTCCGCCATCCGGGGAGAATGACGATGTCGCTGTTTCGGGTGTTCGATATTTCCGGCTCGGCGTTGCGGGCGCAGACCGCGCGGCTCAACACCACCGCCAGCAACATGGCCAACGCCGACAGCATCAGCAGCAGCACGGGGCAGACCTACCGGGCTCGCCAGCCAGTGTTCGCCGCCCAGCTCGACGACGCCGGCAGCGACGGCGAAGCGGCCGGGGTAGACGTGCTGGGCATCGTCGAGAGCCGGGCGCCGCTGCGGCGCGAATACCGGCCGGACCATCCGCTTTCCGATTCCCAGGGCTATGTCAATCTGCCGAACGTCAACCCGGTCGAGGAAATGGCCAACATGATCTCCGCGTCGCGCTCCTATCAGAGCAACGTGGAGGTGCTCAACACATCCAAGCAGATGCTGACGCGCACTTTGAGCTTGGGCGACTGACGCAATTTCAAGGAACCGCCACCATGACGACCGTTTCCAGCACGTCCTCCACCGTCTCCAGCCTCGCCTCGACCAGCAAGCCGACGGACAAAACCGCGAAACCTTCGGACAAGAAAGCCAACGATCAGCTCGGTCAGGCCGATTTCCTGCGGCTTTTGACCACCCAGCTCAAGAATCAAGACCCGACCAAGCCGCTCGACGGCCAGCAATTCATGGCGCAGTTGGCGCAATTCAGCACCCTCAACGGCATCGTCGAGATGAAGGCGTCGCTGGACAAGCTGGTGACGCTGATGGAAGCCGAAGCCAAGAAATAACGTTGCCGTCGTCGAATTTACATAAAGCATCCGCCAGGAGAAAACATCCATGTCTTTCCGCACCGCCCTGACCGGGCTGAACGCCGCCAGCGCCGACCTCGGCGTGATCAGCAACAACATCGCCAACAACAACACCACCGGCTTCAAGGCGTCCCGCGCGGAGTTCGGCGACATTTATTCGCTGAGCGATCTGGGCACTTCGACCCGCCGCAGCATCGGCACCGGCGTCAAGCTCAACGCGGTCAGCCAGCAGTTCAAGCAGGGCAATCTGGAAACGACGAGCAACCCCTTGGATTTGGCCATCGACGGCGAGGGCTTTTTCTCCCTGAAAGATAACGATGGCTCGATGGTCTACACCCGCGCCGGGGCTTTCCAACTGAACAAGGAGGGCTATGTGGTCAACAGCCTCGGGCAGAAGTTGCAAGGCTATCAGACCAATCCCACCACGGGCGCGATCGACTTGGGCACTGAAAGCGATTTGCAAACCCAAACCGCGAACATCGACCCCAAACAAACCACGACCGGCGAATACGGCGTCAACCTCAACGCGGGCAGCGTCGCGCCGACGGCGGCTTTCGATTTTGGCGATTCCCGCACTTACAACTTCGCCTCGGCGATGACCGTGTTCGATAGCCTGGGCAACGATCACAGCTTGAACGCTTACTTCGTGCGGGCCGGCGCGCCTCCCGCCGCCGCCCCTGCGGGCACCACCGCGGCGTGGCAAGTCTTTTTCAATATCGATGGCTTGCAGTTGGATGGCAGCCCGCTGCCGGCCGCTGGAGCGGCGCAACCTTACGGCACCCTGTGCTTCGATGCGTTCGGCGATATCGTGGGTACCTTGAACGCTGCGGGTGTCGCCACCGGCGGCAACGCGATCAGCCTGACAGGCGCCGGCCTGCCGCCGCTCGGCACCGGCATCGTCCCCACCAACGGGCCCGATCCGCTCACGGGTGCCGGCATTCCTAACGGCGCTCAAAATCCGATCAACATTTCGGGTACTCCGCCCGGCGTGACGATCAAATTCGACAGCGTGACCCAATACGGCAGCCCTTCCGGCAACAACGAAATCACTCAAGACGGTTACGCCACCGGCCGCGTCGTCGGCGTGGATGTCGGCGAGGACGGCAGCATCTCGGGCCGCTACAGCAACGGCCAAGCCAAGGTGCTCGGCCAGGTCATCCTGGCGAATTTCCGAAACACGCAAGGCTTGAGCCCCATCGGCGACTCCAGTTGGGCGGAAACCGCCGCTTCCGGCCAGCCGGTCAAAGGTCCGCCCGGCACCGCCAGCCTCGGCATAGTGCGCTCGGGCGCGCTGGAGCTGTCCAACGTCGAGCTGTCCGAGCAACTGGTGAAGATGATCAGCGCCCAGCGCAATTTCCAGGCGAACGCGCAGGTGATCAGCACCGCCGATCAAATGACTCAAACCTTGTTGCAGATGCGTTAAGGCTAAAGGCCGCTCGAAGGCGTCAGGTTTCAATCAATCCGGGCTCACCGGCAAGAGGATAGGCAGTTATGGTTATGAACATCGGGTTGACCGGCCTCAAAGCGGCCAACACGCATCTGGAAGTGGTTTCGCAAAATGTCGCCAACGTCAGCACCACGGGTTTCAAAAGCGGCCGCGCCGAATTCGGCGATCTGGTGGACAGCAACGCCGCCGGCATCCACCCTGGCCTGGGCGTCCGAACCCAAAATGTCGATCAGGAGTTTTTGCAAGGCAGCCCCGAGATGACGGGAAACGCCTTGGATCTGGCGATCAACGGCAACGGCTTTTTCATCGTCAAGGACGCCTCGGGCACGTCTTACACGCGGGCCGGCAATTTCCAGGTCGACAAGGAAGGGTTCATCGTCACCAACCTCGGCCAGCGGGTGCAGGACAAGACCGGCGCGGCCGACTTGCAGCTCAGCGGCACCGGGCCTTGGACCGACATCAACATCGATAAAAACGGCAACCTCACCGCCTTCGACAGCACCGGCGCGGCGACCACGCCGCTCCAGGTCGGCATGGCCAACTTCCCGAACGTGGACGGCCTCAAGCGCGTCGGCGACACCCAGTGGGCGGCGACGCCCGAGGCGGGAACCGTGATCAACAGCACGCCCGGCAGCGGCGGCATGGGCTTGGTCAGCAGCGGCATGCTGGAAGCGTCCAACGTCGACATCACCGAGCAACTGGTGGACATGATCGTGGCCCAGCGCGATTTTCAGGCCAACGCCCAGACCATCACCGCCGGCAACAACATGGTGCAAACCATCATCAACATCCGCTGACGCCGGAGCGCACTGAACCATGGATCGCCTGCTCTACGTCTCGATGACCGGCGCGCGGGAAACCCTGCGGGCGCAGGGTCTGGTCAGCCAAAATCTGGCCAACGCCAACACCGCCGGCTTCCGGCAGGACGTGCCCGATTTTCGCAGCATGCCGGTGTTCGCCGAGCAGGGCCTGCCGACCCGCGCCTACGCCATGGCCGAGCGCTCGGGCACCGACTTGCGGCTCGGCCGGGTGATGACCACCGGCCGCGACCTGGATGTCGCCGTGCAAGGCGAGGGCTGGATCGCCGTGCAAGGGGCCGACGGCAAGGAGGCCTACACCCGCGCCGGCGATCTTCAGGTGAGCGCCAACGGCCTGCTGACCACGACCAACGGCCATCCGGTGCTGGGCAACGGCGGCCCCATCTCGATCCCGCCGGCCGAAAAAATCGAAATCGGCGCGAGCGGCGCGATTTCCATCCGCCCGCTCGGCGAAGCGTCCACCAATCTGGTGGAAGTGGATCGCCTCAAGCTGGTCAAGCCCGCCGCCGGCGCGCTGTACAAGGACGAGGCCGGCTTGATGCGCCCCGGCGACGGCCAACCGCTGCCCGCCGACGGTTCGGTGCGGGTGCTGGGCGGCGCGCTGGAAGGCAGCAACGTCAACGCCGCCGAGGCGCTGGTGAACATGATCGAATCGGCCCGCCGGTTCGAACTGCAAATCAAGATGATGAAGGTCGCTGAGGACAACTCCAGCGCCACCAACCAACTGCTGCGTCTGGAATAGGAGCGCAACCCCCATGACTTCCGCTTTATGGACCGCCAAAACCGGCCTCGACGCCCAACAGACGCGCATGGCGGTGATCACCAACAACCTCGCCAACGCCAGCACCACCGGCTTCAAGCGCGGCCGCGCCCAGTTCGAGGATTTGCTCTATCAAAACGTGCGCCAAGTCGGCAGCCAAAGCTCGCAGAACACCCAACTGCCGTCCGGCCTGATGCTCGGCACCGGGGTGCGCACCGTCTCCACCGCCAAGATTTTCACCCAGGGCAACCTGGTGCAAACCGGCAACAAGCTGGACATGGCGATCAACGGCCGGGGCTTCTTTCAGGTGCAACTGCCCGACGGCACGGCGGCCTACACCCGCGACGGCTCGTTTCAATTGAACGCCGAAGGCCAGCTCGTCACCTCCAACGGCTATCTGCTGCAACCGGAAATCACCGTGCCGGGCAACGCGCAGACCGTCACTATCAGCAGCGACGGCACCATCAGCGCGCAACTGCCCAACGACCCGAAACCCAACCAGATCGGCACCTTGCAACTGGCGGATTTCGTCAATCCCGCCGGCTTGCAGGCCGCCGGCGGCAACCTGTTTTTGGAATCGGCCGCCAGCGGCTCGCCCCAGACCGGCCAGCCGGGCGCGAACGGCGTGGGCATGATCGCCCAAGGGTCGCTGGAAACGTCCAACGTCAACGTGGTGGAGGAACTGGTGGACATGATCGAAACCCAGCGCGCCTACGAAATGAACTCCAAGGCCATTTCCACCACCGACCAGATGCTGCAATACGTCAACAACAATCTCTGATTTCGAGCCGCCATGAAGAAATCTTCCGCCGCGCTCGCGCTGGTGCTGTCGCTGACGGGATGCAGCGGCTTGGCCCCGCAATACAACTTCAAGCCGGTCACCCCGCAGGTGATGCCGCTGGCCGAGCCCGCCGATCCGAGTTCCCGCCAATCGGGCACCATCTATCAGGCCGGCGCGGACCTGCGGCTGTTCGAGGACCGCACCGCCCGCCGCATCGGCGACACCGTGGTCATCCGCTTGGTCGAACAGACTGCCGCCACCAAATCGGCCACCACCAGCGTGAACAAGAGCAGCGAAATTGACCTGAAAAATCCGATGCTGTTTGGCGCGCCGGTCAGCGCTGGAGCGCTGCGGCTCAACGCCAGCGTCGGCGGCGAGCGCGAACTCGGCGGCGAGGGCAGCAGCGATCAAAGCAACAGCCTCACCGGCAACATCTCGGCGGTGGTGACCGGCGTCTATCCCAACGGCAATCTGGCGATTCGCGGCGAAAAAATGCTGACGCTGAACCAGGGCGAGGAAGTGGTGCAGATTTCCGGCATCATCCGCCCCGAGGACATCGCCTCCGACAATTCGATCCTCTCCAGCCGGGTGGCCGACGCCAAGATCACCTACGCCGGCAACGGCGCGCTGGCGGACGCCAACACCGTCGGCTGGCTCGGCCGCTTTTTCCTGAGCCCGCTGTGGCCGTTCTGAAGCTTCTAAAGGATTTGCCTATCATGCTCCGCCGTTTTTCGCTGTTTTTGCTGCTGGCGCTGGCGGCGTGCGCCGCCGGGGCCGAGCGCATCAAGGATTTGGCCACCGTGGCCGGGGTGCGCCACAATCAGTTGGTCGGCTACGGGCTGGTGGTCGGCTTGACCGGCACCGGCGATCAAACCACGCAGACGCCGTTTACGGTCAAGAGCCTGAAAAGCATGTTGTCCAATCTGGGCGTGACCATTCCGCCGGAAGTCAACCTGCAATTGAAAAACGTCGCCGCCGTATCATTGCAAGCCGAACTGCCGCCCTTCGCCAAGCCCGGCCAGACCATCGATGTCACGGTCTCGTCGATCGGCAACGCCAAGAGCCTGCGCGGCGGCAGCCTGATGATGGCCCCGCTAAAAGGCGCGGATGGCGCGGTCTATGCAATAGCCCAAGGCAATGTGGTGGTCGGCGGTCTCGGCGCGGAGGCGGGGGAGTCGAAAATCACCATCAACGTGCCGAGCGCCGGCCGCATTCCCAACGGCGCGACGGTGGAGCGCCAGGTTCCCGACACTTTTGGCAAAGAAGGGCCGATCGTGCTGAACTTGCGGCAATCCGATTTCACCACGGCCGAGCGGATGGTCGAAGCGATCAATAAAACCCTGGGCGGCGATGTCGCGCAGGCGGTCGATGCGACCTCGGTTCAGGTGCGCGGGCCAGCCGAGCGCAACCAGCGGGTCAGCCTGATTTCGGTGCTGGAGAATATCGAATTGGTGCCGGCGCAAACCGCCGCCAAGGTGATCGTCAACTCCCGCACCGGCACGGTGGTCATCGGACAAAACGTGAAGGTGGGGCCGGCCGCCGTTTCGCACGGCAACATGACCGTCACCATCGCGGCAGACCCCAAGGTCAGCCAGCCCGCGCCGCTGTCGCGGGGCCAAACCGTGGTGGTGCCGAACGCGACCATCGCGGTCGATCAGGAGAAGAAACCGATGTTTTTGTTCAACCCCGGCATCGCGCTGGACGACATCGTCCGGGCGGTCAACCAAGTCGGCGCGTCGCCCAGCGATCTGGTCGCCATCCTGGAAGCGCTGAAGGCGGCCGGCGCGCTGAAAGCCGAACTGATCGTGATTTGAGGGTGCTCATGGCCGCCGTCAACTGGAAAATCCCGTCGCTGTTGGCCGCCACTTTGCTGGCCGCGCTCGGCTTGCAAGCGACCGCCATCAAACTGATGCTCGATTCGGGCGGCCCCGCCGCCGAACCGGGAGACGCCGTCGCCCACGTTCGCGCCGCGCCGGTCAAGCCGGCCGCGCCGGCCGCGCTCGCCCACGTCGAGCCGCCGGTGGCCGTTCCCGCCGAAAGGATCGTCGAACGCGCCGCGCCCGAAGCGTCCGCTCCTGCTCAAAAACCCGCCGCCGTGGCGGTTGATCCGCCGCCTGTGGTGGGAGCGCCGGTCAAAGCGGACGCGCCGCGCGTCGAGCCAAATCCCGAAGCGCACCCGCCCGCCGCGCCGACGCCCGCGCCGTCGCGCTCGCCCGAGGTGGCGCTGCTTTCGGCGGAAGCCAAACCCGCCCCGAACCCGGAAACGCCCGCCGCCCATCCGCCGGTCGCCGCGCCCACCGCCGAGACCGCGACCGCCGCAACTCCGGTGGACGCTCCAGCGGCATCCGAGCCGGCCGTCGAGGGCGATTTGCAAGATTCAGCGTGGTTGAAGGGCCGCGACCCGAAACGCTACACCGTGCAGCTTTACAGCGGCAAGAGCTTGGACGCGCTCAGGGCGATCGCGGCGGTGACGGCTTCGTCCGAACCGCAAGCCTATTACACCACCGGCAGCCGTTCCGGCCCCTGGTATTCCCTGGTGGCGGGCGATTTTGCGGACGCCGCCTCGGCGCAGGCCGCCGCCGGCAAGCTGACCGCCCGCGATTCGACCATCAAGCCCTGGATTCGCCGCTTCGACGAGATTCAGGCGAAATTGCGCTAGAGATCGGCGCTATGGTCGCGGCGGCGGAATCGGCTTTCGTCTACACCGATTTGCAGGGGTTGTCCGGCCTGCGCCAGCAAGCCCGCCGGGAGTCGCCGGACGCGATCCGGGAAGCCGCCAAGCAGTTCGAGGCGGTGTTTATCCAGATGATGCTCAAGAGCATGCGCGCCGCCAGCCCGAGCGAGGACGGCGGGATCATGGACAGCGACCAGACCCGGCTTTATCGCGACTTGTACGACCAGCAGATCGCGCTCAGCATGGCCAAGCAAGGC
>JAEUPW010000162.1 GCA_016790045.1 Candidatus Competibacteraceae bacterium | reverse complement strand
GACTTGTTCGCGCATTTCTCAGCCATTCAGGCGCGCGGTTTCAAGACGCTGAAGGAAAACCAAAAAGTCTCCTTCGAGGTGACGACCGGCCCCAAAGGCAAGCAAGCAACCAACATCCGTCCGCTGGATCAAAGCTGAGTTTCACCAGGCCTTGCTCCGAAAAGCCCGTCGCGACGGGCTTTTTTTATGGCCGCTCTCGATCCCCCTGCGCCGGTCGCCCGATCATGGTGGATCAACGAGATCGCGCAAGCCCGGCAACACCGTCAGATCCAGCGCGCCGGCGGCCAGATCGGGCGCAATGCCGTAAGCGGTGACGCCGATCAGCGGGGCGCGCAGACGCTGTTTGAGGGTTTCGAGATTGGCCTCGAAGCGCTCCATCGCCGGATCGACCCGATTGGCGATCCAACCGGCGAGCGGCAAGCGTCGCCCGGTGATCGCCTCGGCCGTCAGCAAGGCGTGATTGAGGCAACCCAGCCGCATCCCCACCACCAGCACTACGGGCAAGGCCAGCTTTTGGGCTAAATCCGCCGTGTCCCAGCGCTTGTCAAGCGGCACCCGAAACCCGCCGACCCCCTCCACCCACACGGTGTCCGCCCGCGTTCGCAGGCGCTCGAACGCTTGCGCGATCACGGCCATTTCGATGGGTCGGCCGGCTTCCCGCGCGGCGATATGCGGGGCGATGGCCGGCGTGTAAAGAAACGGATTGACCCATTCCAGCGGCGGCTCGAAGGTGCTGGCGGCCAGCAGGTGGCTCACGTCTTCATTGCGGCCATCGGCTCCCACGCCCGCCGCGATCGGCTTCATCGCGAGCGCCGTCAAACCGGCCCGGCGCGCGGCATGGAGCAAGGCGCAGGTGGCGTGGGTCTTGCCCGCGCCGGTATCGGTGCCGGTGACAAAAAACGCTTGACCCATAAACGGGATGGACCGGGTTGTCAGCAGTTTGCGATCAGCCAGACCGCATCGTAGGTCAGCGGCAGCCCCGCCGGCTCTCGCCAGCGCTCGTAGCGCTCGCCGATCCGCCGCCAGGCGGAACGGCTCAACGGGGCGGGACGCCGCTGTTCGACTTCGCGCGCCCCCACTTCCTTGACGCTGCGCAGCAAAGCGCGCAAATCGGGATAATGGCGGCGCACCGGCTGCCGCTCCCAAACCCGCACGCGCCAGCCGCCGGCCCGACAAGCGGCCAACAGCCGCTCCGGCGAGGGAATCGTCAGCACGTGCGCGTAACCGTCGATTTCGGCAAACGCTTGGCGCAATTCGGGGAAATTGGCCGCACCCAGAGTGGCGACCGCCAGCGCCCCGCCCGGCCGCAGCGTCCGCCGGGCTTGCGCCAGACACCGGTCCGGATCGTTCCATTGCCAGGCGAGACTGGACCAGTACACGTCGAAACACCGGTCGGGAAACGGCAGCGCTTCGATATCGGCGCACACCGGAGTGGCGTCGATGCCGAGCGTTCGGGCGGCCTGCAACATGCTGGTCGCGAAATCGGCCAACACCAACCGGGCTCGGGGCCAGCGCTCGGCCAGCCAGCGCGCGCCATAGCCGGTGCCGCAGCCGGCGTCCAGAACGGCGGCGGGTTCCAGGGCCATTTCGCTGCCCGCCAGATAGCCGGCCAGCCGGTCGCAAACCTCCCGCTGCACGTCGGCGGCGGCATCGTAGCTCGACGCGGCCCGATCAAAGGCTCGGCGCACGCGCTGCTTGATCGCCAAGCCCGCGGGAGCGTCAAGCTCGGTCACGGCGGGCGCAGTCACGGAGAGCGGCGACAAGCGTGTCGACATGGGCGTCGCTGTGGGCGGCCGACAGCGAAATCCGCAAACGGGCGGCACCGGCCGGCACCGTGGGCGGGCGGATGGCAGGCACCCACAACCCGCGCGAAAACAGTTGCTCGGACAAACGCACCGAAGCCTCGTTGCCGCCGATCAACAGCGGCTGGATCGCGGTGGATGACGGCGACAACCGCCAGGGCAAAGCGGCCAAGCCGGAACGCAAGCGCTCGATTAACCGGCGCAGATGCGACCGCCGGTCCTCGCCTTGCTCGATCAGATCGAGGCCGACGAGCAAAGCGGCGGCCAAGAGCGGGCTGGAGGCCGTGGTGAAAATGTAGGACCGCGCCCGCTGCATCAGCCACTCGATGGCGCGCCGGTCGCCGGCGACGAACGCGCCGGAAACCCCGGCCGCCTTGCCCAGCGTGCCCATCAGGAGCAGGCGCGGCGAATCCGGCAACGCGAACTGGGCGATGCTGCCGCGCCCGCCGGGGCCGAGCACGCCGAACCCGTGAGCGTCATCGACCACCAGCCAGGCATCGAAGCGTTCGGCCAACTCGAACAGCTCCGGCAGCGGGGCCAGATCGCCGTCCATGCTGAACACCGCGTCGGTCAGAATCAGCTTGCGCCGGGCGCGACTCTGTTTCAGCCGCTCGGCCAGCGTTGCCGTATCGCCGTGCGGATAGCGGATATGCTCGGCGCGCGACAGCAAAACGGCGTCGATCAGCGAGGCGTGATTGAGGCGGTCGGCGAAAACGGCGTCATGGCGATCCACCAGCGCGGGGACTATCGCCAGATTCGCCAGATAGCCGGTGGCGAAATACAGCGCGCGCTCCCGCCCGACGAACGCCGCCAACCGCTGTTCGATCTCCTCGTGCGGGCGCAGGTGACCGCTGACCGCGTGCGACGCGCCGCTGCCCACCCCCCAGCGCGCGGCGGCATCGCACGCCGCCGCGACGATGGCGGGATGGTTGGCCAAGCCCAAGTAATCGTTGCTGCAAAACGCCAGCGCCCGCCGGCCGTCGACCACGGCCTCGGGACCGCACGGCGCATCCAGCGTGCGGCGGCGGCGCAACAGCCCGTCGGCCGCCAGGGTGGCAAGGCCGGTTTCCAGCTCCTCCCAGATCATGTCAGGGCCGCATCCAGCGCCGCCGCCGCGCGTTCGGCCAGCAAGGCGGCTTCCTCGTCATCGAGAATGTAAGGCGGCATGAAATACACGGTGGTCCCCAAGGGGCGCAGCAACACCTCGCGGCTCAAAGCTTCGCGATAAAACCGCAGCCGAAAATCGGGGTCTCGGGTGTCGATATCGACCGCCCAGATCATGCCGCAATGGCGGAAATGCCGCGCCGAGGCCTGTTTGGCCACAGGCGCCAGCATAGCGGTGAAGCGTTTGGCGAAACGCCGGTTGCGCGCCAGCACCTCGTCTTCGACGAAAATATCCAAGGTCGCCAGCGCCGCGCGGCAGGCCAAGGCGTTGCCGGTGTAAGAGTGCGAATGGAGAAAACCGCGCGTCAAGGCATCATCGTAAAAGGCCTCGTAGACCGCATCCGTGGTCATCACGGCGGACAGCGGCAGATAGCCTCCGGTCAAGCCCTTGGACAAACACAGAAAATCGGGCCGGATGCCCGCCTGTTCGTGCGCGAAGAAGGTGCCGGTACGGCCGAAACCGACCATGATCTCATCGCAAATGAGATGGACGCCGTAGCGGTCGCAGGCTTCGCGGGCCAGGCGCAAATAATGCGGGTCGTGCATGATCATGCCGCCGGCTCCCTGCACCAGCGGCTCGACGATGAAAGCCGCGAGGGTGTCGTGCCGCTCGGCCAGATACGCCTCCAGCGCCGCCGCCGCCCGCGCCGCCACATCGGTCGCGCGCTCGCCCGCCTCGGCCGCGCGGCTATCCGGCGAGGGCACGGTGTCGGCCTGGCGCAACAGCGGGGCGTAGGCGTCCTTGTAGAGCCCGACATCCGCCACGCTCAAGGTGCCCAGAGTCTCGCCGTGATAGCTGCCGGCCAGACAAAGAAACCGGTTCTTTTCGGCCCGACCGCTGTTGCGCCAATAATGAAACGACATCTTGAGCGCGATTTCGACTGCCGAAGAACCGTCGGAAGCGAAAAAACAGTGGCCGAGCTCGGAGCGGGTCAGCGCCGCCAGTCGCTCCGCCAATTCGATGGCCGGCGCGTGGGTGAAACCGGCCAGGATCACGTGTTCCAGGCATTCCAACTGGTCTTTGAGGGCCGCGTTGATGCGCGGGTTGGCGTGACCGAACAGGTTGACCCACCAGGAGCTGATCGCATCCAGATAGCGGCGGCCGTCGAAATCGTACAGCCACGCGCCCTCGCCGCGCGCCACCGGCACCAGCGGCAACGCGCCGGTGTCGTGGTGTTTCATCTGGGTGCAGGGATGCCAGATCGCGGCGCGGCTGCGATCCAGCCAATCGGGGTTGCCCATGGGCTCGAAAGCGGTCAAACGCCGTGCAGACCCAATTTCTCGAAGAGCGCGTTATCGCCGTCGACGCGGGGGTTGCGCGTGGTCAGCAACTGATCGCCATAGAAAATCGAGTTGGCCCCCGCCAGAAAACACAAGGCTTGCTCCGACTCGCTCATCTGTTCGCGCCCGGCCGACAAGCGCACGTAACTGGCCGGCATGGCGATGCGGGCGGCGGCGATGGTGCGGACGAACTCGAAAATGTCCACCGTTTCGCTGCCCGCCAGCGGCGTGCCGGGAATCGGCACCAAGTTATTGATCGGCACCGATTCCGGCGGCGGATCGAGGTTGGCCAGCTTGGCGATCAGCCCGGCGCGGTGGCGGCGGGTCTCGCCCAGGCCGACGATGCCGCCGCTACAGACCTTGAGCCCCGCTGCGCGCACGTTCTGCAAGGTGTCGAGCCGGTCCTGATAGGTGTGGGTGGTGACGACATCGCCGTAATACTCCGGGGCGGTGTCGAGATTGTGATTGTAGTAATCCAGCCCGGCCGCCTTCAGCGTTTCGGCTTGGCCCTCTTTG
Organism: Candidatus Competibacteraceae bacterium; assembly: GCA_016790045.1. Classification (GTDB taxonomy): domain Bacteria; phylum Pseudomonadota; class Gammaproteobacteria; order Competibacterales; family Competibacteraceae; genus Competibacter_A. The sequence goes on along the minus strand of JAEUPW010000162.1, from coordinate 15,415 downwards.
AGAATCCCCAGCGTGACGCAGGTTTCCAAGCCCAGCGCCTTGACTTCGCGCACCATCTCGGCGACGGCGGCCATGTCTTTTTCTTTGGGCCCGCGCCAGGCCGCGCCCATGCAAAACCGGCCCGCGCCTTGCGCCTTGGCGGCTTTGGCCGCCGCCAGCACCTCCTCGGTCGACAGCAGGCCCTGCGTTTCCAAACCGGTCTGATAGCGCTTGGACTGCGAGCAGTAGCCGCAGTCCTCCGAGCAATTCCCGGTCTTGATCGACAAGAGCGTCGAGCGCTGCACCGCGCTGGGGTCGAAATGAGCGCGCAACGCCGCCTGAGCCCGGAACAGCAAATCGGCGAACGGCAATTCAAACAGCGCCAGCACGGCATCGACGGTCCATGCTGGCTCGGATGGGATCGGCGACTGCGGGCGCGACGCCGTGCGGGTCATGGTGGCTGAAGTAGTCATCAATTAAAATCTCGAAGGGTTGAAGGCGTGGCGGGCAAGCGGCGGCAAATCCGCGATCGGCTGAGATGCGGAAGCGCCAATCGGGTATTGAGTCGATCCTCGCCCTTGCCTGCGTTGACTAAGAATAGCCGCTGCGCCCTGGAAAACCAGAGCCGCATCCTGCCGCCGTCGCTCAGCGCGGTTTAGGGCCGCGCGCCGGTTTAGGGGACCGGCGCGGCATCCGGAGCGCGAACGGCTCTCGCGGCCAGCATCTCCATGATCGGGACCGGCCGCCCGACATGATAGCCTTGGGCGTAATCGATGCCGTAGCGCGCGAGCAGCGTCAAGGTTTGCTCGTCCTCCACCTGCTCGGCGATGGTTTTTTTACCGAACGCGGCGGCGATTTCTCCCATCGCCTTGACCAGCACTTGATCGTCCGACCGCTCGGCCAGTTTGTTGATGAAAGAGCCGTCGATCTTGACGAATTCGAACGGGAGTTTCTTCAAGTAATAAAACGAGGAGAAACCGGTACCGAAATCGTCCAGCGCGAACTGACAGCCGATCTCGTTGATCGCTTGCATCAACTGGTGGGCGGCCACCATGTCGGCGAGCGCGGCGGTTTCGGTCATCTCGAAGATCAATTGCTTGGGGTCGAGGCCGGTTTCCAGCAGCAGTTGCTTGAGCTCGCCCAACAGATTCGGGTTGTTGAAAGCGTGAGCGGACAAATTCACCGTCAAGGTGATGCGCGAGCCTTGGGCCATGGCCAGCGCTTGATAGCGGATGGCTTCCATCATCACCATCCGGTCGATGGAGTGAATCAAGCCGGTCCGTTCCGCCACCTCGATGAATTGAGTGGGCCCGATCAATTCGCCGTCGCTGCCTTGCATTCTGAGCAACACCTCGTAATGGGAGACGGTCTGGTCCTGAATGTTGAAAATCGGTTGCACGAACAACAAAAAGCGGTTGTCCCTGAGCGCGTTTTCGATTTGCTGTTTCCAAAAGACGCGCTCGCGCATCAGCCGCTGGCTCTGATCCTCGCCGGAAAGCAAATACCAATTGCCCCGGCCGCTGTCTTTTACCTGATACATGGCCAGGTCGGCCCGCGCCAGCAGTTCCTCGATATTGATCCCGTGTTCCGGAAACAGGGCGATGCCGATGCTGGCCGACAATTTGTGCACCCGCTCCTCCACCGGAAATTCGATCTCGCAAATGTGGGCCAGAATCTTCTTGGCCACCTGCACCGCTTCGTCGGCCGTCGCCTGATTGAGAATCACCGCGAACTCGTCCCCGCCCAAGCGCCCGATCACGTCGACTTCGCGCAAGATGGAAGGCAGCAGTTCGCCGAGCCGCTGCAACAGGCGGTCTCCGGCATGGTGGCCGCTGGTGTCGTTGATGTATTTGAACTGATCCAAATCCAGAAACAGCAGCGCGCCCGCGCGGCGGTAGCGGCGGGCCGCCGCCACGGCCTCGTTCAGCTCCTGGGTGAAGCGGCGCCGGTTGTAAAGCCCGGTCAGCGGATCGTGATCGGCCAGCCACGCCAGACGCAGCTCGGCTTTTTTCCGGGCGGTGATATCCATGCCCACCGACAGGATCAGCGCGGCGTCTTCCCCTTCGCCCTTGAGCCGGGAATGTTGCCAGACCACCTTGAGCGAGCCTCGATCCTTGCAGCGGATGTCGCACTCTTCCTCGAGATGCGCCAAACTGCCCGCCACCAGTTCCGCCAGGTGCGTGCCGACCCTGGCGGCGCTTTCTTCGGGCAACAGCGTGACGAAAGCCCGCCCCTTCAACTCCTGCAAGCTGTAACCGGTGATCGCCTGCCCGTACGGGTTGATCATCAGAATCTCATTGTTTCGATTCTGGGTCAGGATAATGGCTTGCGCGGTGTCCAGAATGTGAGTGACGAAATTGCGCTGCTGGATGATCTCGCTCATGCGCTCGGAGAGATCGCGGGTCTGCTTTGCCACTTCGGTATTTAAAGCTTCGAGCTGGTGCGAAACCGCGACTGCGGTCTCGTTCAAAACATCGACTTCATCCCGGAACAGATGCGTCAACCGCGACTGCGCCACCGCCGCGCGGATTTTGGTGAAAGCCCCTTCGGCCAACCAGGGCAAATTGGCCGCCGCCCGCCGCAAGCGCGACATGGGCGGCCACAGAATCGTCAGCAACAAAAGTTCCGACAGCACCAGGCCGATGATGCCCAGAGCCACGTTGCGCCGGAGCGTGGTGCGGATGTTCGCCATCGCCTCGCTGATGTCCGCGACCACCACCAGATAGGCTTTCTCCCGTTCGTCGAAGCCGGTTAGCGGCAACACCCTGACATCGTATTCGCGTTGCTCGCTATTGACGTAGATGGATTCTCGAAGCCCGTCCGCCAGCGTTTTATCGCGGGCGGCCATGCGCAAAATCGTCAGGTTGGCCAGCGCATTGCTCAAGGCCGCCACCTTGACATTCCAGGGTTTGAGGTAGCGTTCATCCTCGCCATTTGCGGCAACCGTGCCATCTTGCGTCACGATTAGCCCGAGGTCGGTGCCGTACACCCGCTGAAAGTCCAGCACGACATCCGCCAGGGAAACCCCCATGACCAGCGCGTCGCCAACATCGAAAAGCGGCGCGATAGCATAGCGCAGACAAGTGTTGAAACAATCGATCAGGCTGCTCGGGTTTTCCGTGGCCAACACTCGCCGGATGGCTTCCATCAAGGCGATCCGCCGATCAAAATCGGCATAGAGGCCATGCGCGGCCAAACTCTCGCCGTCAGCGGCCACGAGCGCGATGCTTTCCACCCCCATGTCCAGCTCTAAGATCGCCGCGAGCCGCGTGAATTCGGCGACCATGCCCTCATGCATCTGCCGCTTGGCGGCTTGCAGGCTCAGCAGCGAAGCGACCGCCGTGCTCCACTGGCGCAAGCGCCGGTCGGACTGGTCCAGCAGACCCTGAACTTGATGCAAGTATTGGTTTTGTAAATCGGTCCGACGCTGTTCGAACTGGTTGCGCAGCTCCACATAGTTCAAGCTCACCAGCGTACCGGTCACCGCGATGAGGGCGATGCTGCTCAGCAGCAGCGCTTTCCATTTAAGGCTGAGAAAAAATCCGGAATCCGGGGGGGAGAACATCAGCTCCAATACCTGTCGTTTGACCAACTGGCCGAACTGTCCCTATCAGCCGCTAAAGCAGCTCACCGCCGATTTTGCTCTTCGCCAAATGCGGTTCGGAGCAAAACCGCCTGACCGGCTGCGCAACTCTCGCTCCCGATTTCCGCAAAAGCGCCAGCAGACGTCGTGAGAAAACGCGACAAGCTTGTTCTCGACAACAATCGAGCCTGATCTGATAGCTCGAATGAGATCAATTTCGATAAATTTAATTTACAGAATAGCTTAACCTGCGAGCATCGCCAAGATGGAACAAATTATCAATCTCATCCGCCCTGTAACCCATTAAATGCTTTAAATAAATGACATTAATTTTATACAACGTAGTAATTCAATTCAACATTAATTGCACTATTATTGATCATTTTTTTGACAGAATGGTTTGTCTTGGCGTTTGTAATTAGCCTAAGATATACATGATTTACGCTCGCTTGGCGGGTTGGCTCAATCGAAGCTGGCGCTTCAGCCGTTACCGTCCCGCAAAGCCGTCATGCTTCGTTCAGGGGAAAGCGGCAATGGAAATAGAAAGCGACTATTCGAAATCTGACTATCTGGCGGTGATCGCCGAAAGAGTGGCGGCGCACAAAAAACGCACTTACGACTTGATGCGCCTCAATGAAGGCGATAAAGCGCTGGATGTGGGCTGTGGCCCGGCGACCGATACCATCGCTCTGGCCGCGCTGGTCGGTCAAACCGGACACGTCTGTGGCGTCGATATCGACCCCGATCAAATCAGCTTGGCGCGCGAAAAAGCGGTGGCTGCCGGGGTGGAAGGCTGGACCACACACCAGCAGGTCGCCGGCCAACAACTGCCCTTCGAATCGAATTATTTTGATGCGGCGCGCAGCGAGCGGGTGTTTCAGCACAACGCGGACGCCGATGCGCTGCTCAAGGAGATGCTCAGAGTCACCAAGCCCGGAGGGTGGATCATCGTGCTCGACACCGATTGGAGCACCATGTCGATCGACACCGATTTAAGCGCTATCGAGCAGAAAATCAAAGCATTCCATGTCGAAAAAGTGATTAAAAATGGCTACTCGGGCAGGAAGCTCCAGCGCCTGTTTATTCAAAATGGCCTGACTGATCTCCAGGTCGAACTGGCTCCCACCCATATAACCGATTATCGAGTCAGCCGCTTGGTCACTTGGTACGAAGTCACCGAGCAAGCCGCTCTCGATGCGGAGATTATTTCACGGGATGAACTGACAGCCTTCCACGATGACCTCGAACGACGGGATGCGCAGGGCAAATTTTTTGCCACCTTATTGCAAATCCTGGTGGCTGGCCGCAAACCTGTCCCGCAACCGCTCCGGAACTGAGCGGGTCAACACCATGCGCCCCGATGTCCGCTAAAAGCGATAGCCCAAGGCCAGAGCAAACATATTCCAGTACCGGCCCATTGCGGAAGGGTTTGGGTTATCTTGCAGGGGCACTATCCAAGCGGTGCCATCGATAAAATGGTATTCCGCCGCCACCAGAAAAGAGGGGTTGAAATGATAACGAACCCCGACGGTCCAGTCCTTGGCAAATTGGCTATGCGCTGGAGCGTTAAATTGGGCCTCGAATTTTCGACCGTTGCGATCTTTGCGATCATTATGGAAAACATCGTAGCGCAATACCGCCTGCCATTGGTCGTCGAAACGGTATTCAGCTTGTAGATAATAGCTTTCTCCAACAATATCTTTATCGAATCCTTCGCCAAAATCCTTATCCTCGACCGAACGGAGCGCATACTCGGCGGTCAGGCTCAATTTCTCCAGATTGTATTGAGCCGAAAAGATGACCGGGGTGAATATATCCTGGCCATTGCCCAAATCCTCGGCCGGCGAGCGCGCGGGCTTGTAGCGGGTATCCACCCAAGCCGCGCTTAACGCCATACGGTATTTGCCGCCCAACATATCGTAGCCCAAGCGACCGACATAGGAGCGCTTGGAGTCGGTGCGTCCAGGCCAATCGAACCCCAAAATACCGAGTTCGGTATCGACGCTGGTACCCCTGGGAATCCCCATGCCCAACTCAAAAGAAAGATTTCCCCAATCGTTTCGATATTCGCCATAAACCAGACCACCATCGGCAGAAAGGCTCAAGTCGCGCTGGGCGTCCGCATAAATAGATTGAGGCAACAAAATCGTCGGTCTTGTAAACAGCACGTCACGGGTTTCGTTATAAAACCCAAATGGAACTTTCACCCGGCCCAAACGCAACCCGACGTTAAAATTTGCTGTCGATAAAGCGGTGTAATCGAGCAAACCAAAATCCAGCTCAACGTCGTGCTCGTGACCTTTACCGGCACGGCGAAACAGCACTTGACCGGCTAGCCGGACGTCCGATGCCGGTGTCCAGGAGCCGTTCAATCCTGCTTCGATGTAGTCAAAACTGCCTCCATCGTCACTGCTTCCAAAAATTCGATTTTCGGAGGTCAAAAAATAACCTTGCGTCAGAAAACCGTGGGTTTGAAGGCTGTTACCCCAATCCGAGGACTGTGCTGGACCGCTTCCCAACCCACCGAGAACAAGACCCACAAAGCCGACGGCGAACGGTTTTAAACTGTTATCTTTTGCCGCAACCCGTCTGGCGAAGCGCTGGGTTGTCGATGAAAAAAAGCTCAGCAAGCAATGATATAAATCAATAGTGACAGTCCGCTCAAGGCATCGGCTTGACAAAAGAAAGCGCATGGTATCGTCACTCAAAAGCGATGGCTTTAACCGTGTCATCGATCATAGATCCCCTTAAATAACCGATCGCTCCGGGTGTCGACCCAACAAGTTCGCGCATTTGTTTTTCCGATTTAACCTTGACCGGCTCCTCGCCCGTTCCTGAAAAAACCAGACGATCCCAGGCAGCCCGCAGTTGATATGGAAAAACATGTAAAATATATTTTGAAAACTCGATATGTAAAAGATCGTCATCGGGAAGAACGAATACCTTGATCGGCGAGCCGTCTTCCCATTTTCGCAAACGCATTCCAAAAATGGCGCCGAGCGAAGTCTGCGAGAATAACAATCTAGAAGCTGTTTCCGAGTTGACGATGACCACTGGCCGATTTCCGGCCGGCACGGCGACAGTCGAATGGGGTAAGGCACCTATCAGGAAGAACGCGAATAGGCTGGCAAATTTTTTAAATTGGCGCTTGATCATTTAATAGACTTTTTCTACAGATTTAAGCTTTCTATTGAAGGATCACGACAGCGTGGAAAAGCCCGCATCACTTTAAATCGGATAAAGCGCACCATCGCGCGTCAAAAGCTTCCATATTTGCAAATGATTCTGGTGCGTGTTCGCTTCGATCTCTTCGATGGAACCCAAGTAACTTCGACAGGGACCATAATAATCGATCACTGGGCTAATCGGCGCAAAACAAACGCCAAAGCTTTGCAAGAGCCTCGCGCAGCTTGGCTCCATTCCCATATAGAGATAAGCGATTTTATATCGAATGCTAATTTGGGCTACCGCGACCAGCAGACCGAGTATGGTATGCGGAAACATTCTGCGTTTGGCGTTCTCCCAACGTTCAGCCCTGGTCAATTCTTCAGAATGTTCGCGCTGATCCCGCTGCGGCAAGCTCGGCTCAAGTTCCTGGGAAACGCCGTAGGGATTCCGACTCTCGCCGCGTCTTCCTCTGAATTGTGGCGCCAGAATCAATCGAGAAATTTCGCCGAGGTGCTTTCGAGGAAGATTGTCGAGCGCAACCGCATCCGAATAAAACGAGTCGCCCGCAAATTTCTCAAGCGGAAATAGCGCTTCCGGCCTCTCGGGATCGGGCAGTATCACCCGAACGGTTCCCGCGATCCGTCCGCTGGATTTATGCAGCAGCAGACTGTGCGCGGAACGCTGATCGTATTCGTCAATTTCCAACCCTTCCGGATAATTTTCCGGAGAAAATCCGGGAATAACTCCTTCCTTGCAGTAGACCTCGTAACGCAACCGATAACAGGCCCGCAACTTTTCCGGTGTATCCGCGCTGATCACTTCGAAATAACGGTCGAACAATTCAATAAAATTAGCTTCATTATCCAAAGCATTAGGCGCCTTAAAGGTCATATAAAACCGGGTTTAACTATCCCCGGCATTCGATTTTCACAACAAAATCTTGAGCTTCGGCCGCAATGGCGGTCGCCGCGCGCGGGTTGCCGGAAACGCGGCTCCGATAATCCACGCCGGTCGCTTCCAAAAACCCGCGCGCCAATGCGGCCTTGATCGCAAAATTGACATTTTGCGGCACATCTCCGGTCATTTCGTGGATGCGGATCGCGTTGAGCTTGGAACTGACGACGCCCACCACCGCGCCATCGCCATCCAGCAAGGGGCCACCGCTATTGCCGGCCTGGGTCGGCGCGGTAAATTGCAGCGAACGGGTATCGTCGCCCGGTCCGATCAACGAGCTGACATTGCCGGTGGTGACTTGCGGCCCGGAACCGAGCAGGCCGCCCAACGGATAACCGACGACCACCACGATTTCGCCCAGGCGCGCCTGCGGGCCATCGCGAAACAGCGCCACGCCCGGCGGCGCAACATCGGCGCGCAACAGCGCCAGGTCGTTGGTGGGATCGGCGAAAACCAACTCCAAGGCGCAGCGATGCCTGGGCGAACGCGCCAGAATTTCGCGGGCGTCTTCAACGACATGATGGTTGGTCAACACATAGCCATCGGGATGAACGCAAAAGCCGGTGCCGGTAGCGGGGCCGCCCGAGCCCAGAGCTCGCCGTCGCTCCGCTTCTCCCGACGACGGACGTTCCGGCAACGCCTCCGAGCGAACGAAACCGAAATGCGCGGCCAACGCGGGCAATCCGGCCGCAAAACCCTGGCCGACCGCTCGAAACTTCCAATGCCCGCGATAACGGTACAGTTCGGCCAAGATCATCGCGGTCTCGCCGCGGCTGGCCAGCGGCAACGGAAACAGCAACAACGGCTGGCCGCCAGCGTCAGTCAGCCAGGCGCGGATGGCGTTGAACACCCCGAAAGTGGTCCCGCGCGGCAGCGCCGGCCGCACCGTCAACACCAAGGCGATCCGCGCGACCGATGCCGGCACGGCGTTCAAGTCGATCTGAAATTCGCTCGGCGCTCGGGCGAACTGCACCGAACCGTCGCTGGAGCGCGGCTGCTCGGCGCTGACCAGACCGTCGCGATCGACCATCCGCCCGTCCTGGCCCAGCAGCACCGCGCCCGCCTGCAAGCGGAGGGCGAATTCATCGTCCGGTTCGCCGCTCACGCCCATCGCGACTCGCCCCGCGTCGACGGGGCGGTTTTGTCCTGCCTGCAACTCTTGCATGATCGCGCTCTAGCCCGATTTGAAACTCAGCTCACCCCACCCACCGGCAGCAGTTGGGAAAAATCGTGAATCGCGGGAAATTCGCCCGGCGGGTTGGGGGGACGGGCCGAATCGGGCCGCAGCACGGACACCAGATGCCGGATGCCGCAATCGCGCGCCGTTTGCAAAATCTCCAAATTGTCATCGACCAGCAGCGTTGTTGCCGGATCGAAACGCTCCAGTTCGCGCAAGCGCGGCCAGAACTCCGGTTGCTCCTTGACCGAGCCCAAGGCATGGGCGCAAACGATGCGATCGAAGCGTTCGGCCAACCGCGTTTTTTCCATTTTCAGCGCTAGGCTTTGCGGGTGGGCGTTGGTGACCAGCACAACCCGTTTATCCGCACCGCGCAGAGCCTCTAAAAAAGCCAAGCCGTGCGGATGCACGGCGATTAAATGCTCGATCTCATGCTTGAGCGTGACAATATCCAACTCCAGTTCCCGACTCCAATAATCAAGGCAGTACCAATTCAGCGTTCCCTGAACTGCGCCAGTGCGGACTGCCACCTCAGCGCGCGCCTGTTGCAGAGAAAGGCCATGATGGGCAGCATAATGCATCGGGACCAACTCGCGCCAGAACTGGTTGTCGAACCGTAAATCCAACAGGGTTCCGTCCATATCCAGCAAGACGGTTTGAATCCGCTCCCACGGCAATTGCAGCTTCATCGGCCACGCTCCTCACGCCAAACGATTGGAACCCGCAAACTGGTGTAAAATCAAAACAACCCATGAACACGCACACGAAATTCGGCCGGGCCGGCGGATCCTGCGGTCAACTGAAGCGGGTCCACGCCTGACCGACACTCACCCGGTCGCGGCATTATCCGACCTTTTTAGAAGGCTGCCCGCGTCATGAGCGACGCCCCCGACATCGACTTGTCCGCCTTGGTGGAGCCCGCTCAGGCTATCGCCAGGGAGGCGGGGCGCCGTATCCTGAACGTGTACGCCGGCGCGTTTGGCGTGACCGAGAAAGCCGATCAAAGCCCGGTGACCGCCGCCGACATGGCCTCTCACGATTGCATCTTGCGCGGCCTGGCGGAATTGACTCCCGCCATCCCGGTTTTGTCCGAGGAAGCGCCCGACGCGGGTTTCAGCCAGCGCAGCCGCTGGGAGTGGCTGTGGCTGGTGGACCCGCTCGACGGGACGCGAGAGTTTATCAAGCGCAACGATCAATTCTCCGTCAACATCGCCCTGATCCACCGCCATGAAGCGGTCTTCGGCCTGGTGTTCATCCCGGTCGGGGGAATCTGTTATTACGCCCTGCGCGGCGGCGGCGCGTACAAGCGAGCGGGCGCCGATCAACCGCCCCAGCGCATCCAGGCCGCGCGGGTCTGCCCCTATCCGGCCCGGATCATCAGCAGCCTGGAATCGTATCGCACCCGCCGACTGCAAGCCTATCTGAGCCATTTAGGCCCGCACCGGCATTTGGGCATGGGCGGCGGTTTAAAATCCTGCCTGGTGGCCGAGGGCGCGGCGGATTTATACCCGCGCTTCGGCCCGACCGGCGAGTGGGACACCGCCGCCGCCCAAGTCATCGTGGAACAGGCGGGCGGCCACATCACCGACATGCAGTTGCGACCGTTGCGCTACAACGCCCGGCCAATTCTCATCAACCCGGATTTTTTCGCGTTTGGCGACGCCACCCGCGACTGGTCCCGCTATCTGCCCCAACGCCATCGGGAAGGATGGCCGGCTTGATGGTTCAGCTTATAAAACAATAATGTTTCGAGGCCCGTCATGCCCTACGAACGCTACCGCCGCGATTTGCAGCAAGAGGGTTTCCAGCACGATCCCGCGCAGGAACGCGCCGTTCAGGCCCTGCAAAAAATCTACGATCAACTGATCGCCCGCCCGGTTCCCCCGCCTCAGCCCAAAAAAACCGGTTTGTTCGCCCGCCTGTCCGCCCGCGACAAGCCGGAAGCCGACGCGCCCGCAGCCGTGCGCGGCCTGTATTTGTGGGGCGGCGTGGGCCGAGGTAAAACCTATCTGGTCGATACCTTCGCCGACGCCCTGCCGCTGGACCGGAAGCTGCGGATTCATTTTCATAGCTTCATGCGGTCGGTGCACGCCGAACTAAAAGAGCTGAAAAACCAGTCGGACCCCCTGAAGATCGTGGCGCGCCGCTTTGCCGAGAAAGCGCGCGTCATCTGCCTGGACGAGTTTTTCGTGGCCGATATCACTGACGCCATGCTGCTGGACGGATTGCTGCGCGAGCTGTTCGCCAACGGCGTCACCCTGATCACCACCTCGAACATCGAGCCGGATGGCCTGTACAAAGACGGTTTGCAGCGCGCGCGCTTCCTGCCGGCCATCGAGCTGATCAAGCGGCATTTGGACGTGCTGAACGTGGACGGCGGCGTCGACTACCGGCTGCGCTATCTGGAGAAGGCGGAAATTTATCACTATCCGCTGGATGATCGGGCCGAACAGATTTTGAACGATCTGTTCGACCATATCGCGCCCGAACCCGGCCATCGCGGCGGCGACCTGGAAATCGAAGGCCGTTTCATTCCCACTTTGCGCGAGGCCGACGGCATCGTCTGGTTCAGTTTCCGCGCCATCTGCGACGGGCCGCGCGGCACCGCCGATTACATCGAAATCGCCCGCTGCTTCCACACCGTGCTCATCTCCAACGTGCCGGCGATGGATTGGCAGATGGACAATCAGGCGCGGCGCTTCATCAATCTGGTGGACGAATTCTACGACCGGGGCGTCAAGCTGGCGCTGTCCGCCGCCGCGCCGCCGCTGGAGTTGTACCGCGGCGAAAAATTGAAATTCGAGTTTCAGCGCACGGTGAGCCGCTTGCAGGAAATGCAATCGCACGAGTACCTGGAACGGCCGCATTTGCCTTGAGGTTCAAACCACCACCCGCACCGGCTCGCCGTCCAAATAGCCCCGGATATTCTCCGCCAGTTGGCCGACCAGCCGCTGGCGGGATTCGCGGCTGCCCCAGGCGCTGTGCGGGGTGACGATCAGATTGGGAATATCCGCCGCCAACAGCGGATTGCCGTTCACGGGCGGCTCCAGGCTCAGCACGTCCACGCCCGCGCCGCCCAGCGCCCCCTGGCGCAGCGCCTCGGCCAGCATCGCCTCGTCCACCAGACCGCCGCGCGCGGTGTTGATCAAAATGGCATCGCGCTTCATCAGCGCCAGTTCCCACGCGCCGATCAAGCCGCGCGTTTCCGGCGTCAGCGGACAGTGCAGGGTCAGGATATCCACCTGCGGCAACAGGATCGGCAGCGGGATTCGCCCTTCTTCTTCCGGCTCCACCGTGCCGGGGCGCTGCGCCAGCAAAATAGCCATTCCGAACGCCTCGGCCACCCGCGCCACCCCTTGGCCCAATTCGCCGTAACCGACGATGCCCAGGGTTTTGTCGGCCAGTTCCCGGATCGGATAATCCAGCAGACAAAATTGGCTAGCCCGCTGCCAGCGGCCCTCGCGCACCGCCCGGCGGTAGTCGGGCAAGCGGGTGTAAAGCGCCAGCAACAGCGCGAACACGTGCTGGACGACCGATGCGGTGCCGTAACCCCGGCAGTTGCACACGGTGACACCGGCTTGCGCCGCCGCCTCCAAAGCCACATTGTTGACGCCGGTGGCGGCGATGCAGATCAGCCGCAACCGGGGCGCTTGCTGGATGAGCGCCGCATCGAGCGCGACTTTGTTGCCGATAATCACCTCGGCGTCGGCGACGCGCGCGGCGACCTGATCGGCCCCGGTCGACGGGTAGTACCTCAAATCGGGCAAAATACGGTCGAGCGCGCCGAAATCTAGATCGCCGCAATCCAGGGAATCCCGGTCGAGAAATACACCTTGCATAAGCGAACCTCCGAACAACGCTTCTTCTCATTATAGGCAACCGCGCCGCGCTCACGCCCGCGCTCGCTCCGATCACTGTTGGCTCCCACTCAAAGGAAACCCGCCGCGCATGAAATCGACCTCACCGCCGTTCGCGCACGATCAGGCCGCCTGTACCGGCGTGCTGCTCGCCAATCTCGGCACGCCCGATGCCCCGACCCCGGACGCCTTGCGCCGCTATCTGGCGGAATTTCTCTGGGATGCGCGGGTGGTGGAAATCCCGCGCCTGCCCTGGTGGCTGATTTTGCACGGCGCGATCCTGCGGTTGCGCCCTGCCCGCTCGGCGCGCAAATATCGGTTGATCTGGACGCCGGAAGGTTCGCCGTTGCTGGCGATCGGCCAGCGCCAGCAAACGGCTATCGCGAAGGCGCTGGCGCAACGTTGCGCCGGTCCGGTGCAGGTGGCGCTGGGGATGCGCTACGGCAACCCTTCGATCAAGTCGGCGCTGGCGCAACTGCGGGAAGCCGGCGCGCGCCGCCTGCTGGTATTGCCGCTATACCCGCAGTATTCCGCCACCACCACGGCCTCGACCTTCGACGCCGTGACCGCCGAATTGCGGTCTTGGCGCTGGCTGCCGGAACTGCGCTTCATCGCCCACTATCACGACGAGCCCGGCTATCTGGACGCGCTGGCGGAAAGCGTTCGAGCCGCTCGGAGCGAACGGCCGGGCGAGCGCTTGCTGTTTTCCTTTCACGGCCTGCCCAAACGCAATTTGCTGGCCGGCGATCCCTATCATTGCCACTGCCAGAAAACCGCCCGCCTGGTCGCCGAACGCCTGGAGCTGCGGCCCGAACAATGGGCCATCGCCTTTCAATCGCGTTTCGGGCGCGCCGAATGGCTGCGACCTTACACCAGCGCGCTGTTGGCCGACTGGGCGAAAGCCGGGGTCAAAAGCGCCGATGTCGTCTGCCCCGGCTTTGCCGCCGACTGCCTGGAAACGCTGGAAGAAATCGCCATCGAAAACCGGCAGGTCTTTTTGGACGGTGGCGGCGAGCGGTACCGCTACATCCCCGCTTTGAATGACGCTCCCGACCATATCGCCTTTCTGGCCGACCTCATCGCCCGCCACGCCGCCGGCTGGCCCGAAAGCTCCGCTGTCTATGACGCCGCGCTCGATGAGGCGGAACGCGCGGCCCGCCTCGACCGCGCGCGCGCCTTGGGCGCGGCGACCTGAGCCGGCCGAACGGCGGTTGCCGGATTCGCTGGCCGCGATCGGCTCCGCCGGCTTGGCGAAATCTCCTTTCTTTGACCAAGCGCCTTCTATACTCACTGGAACGAGGGTGGCCCTATCGTTCGGCTGCCGCTGATCGAGCCTCAACGCGGTCGCAACCGGACCGGCGAGGGAATGATGATTCACGGTGTCCTGTTCGATCTGGAAGGCGTATTGTCCATCGGCGGCTATCCGCTGCCCGGCTCCCGCGAAGCGCTGCTCAGCCTGCGCGCCGCCGGCATCCCGATGCGGTTCATCACCAACAGCACCCGGTTGACCCGCGGCGCCATCGTCAACCGCTTGAGCGGCATGGGTTTGGAAATCGAGACCTCTCACCTGTTCTCGCCCGTGGTCGCCGCCCGCAATTACCTGATTAGCCGCAAGCTGACGCCGCATTTATTGGTGCATCCCAACATTCACAGCGAATTCGCCGACCTGCTCGGCCCGCCGCCGGATGTGGTGTTGATCGGCGATGCCGGGCCGGATTTCGGCTACGAGGCGATGAACCGCTGCTTTCGGCTGCTGCTGGACGGTCTGCCGCTGCTGGCGATGGGCTGCAACCGCTACTTTCGCGACGACAGCGGCCTGAATCTGGATCTTGGCCCGTTCGTCGCGGCCCTGGAATACGCGGCGGAACTGGAAGCGATCATTTTGGGCAAACCGGCTTCGGAATTCTTCCTGGCCGCCGTCAACAGCCTCGATTTGCCGCCGCAGGACGTGGTGATGGTCGGCGATGACGCCGAGATGGACGTCTGCGGCGCGCTATCCGCCGGCTTGCGCGGCGCGCTGGTGCGAACCGGCAAATACCGTCACGGCGACGAAGCCAAGGTCGAACCTCTGGGCGGGCGAGTGTTCGACGACATCGACGCCGTGGTGGACTACATTCTCTGAAACGCGCGACCCGAACCGGCTCGCCGCGAATCTCGCGTAAAATTCTCCATCCGCTTTTCTCCCTTCTCGCCCGTATCGCTTTGGAGTGCTCATGCGCGTTCTGTTTCCCGACATCAAACCCTATTCCACCTTCCAGTTTCCGGCGGACGAGTCGCACACCTTGCGCGTCGAGGAATGCGGCAGCCCGGACGGTTTGCCGGCGCTGTTCCTGCACGGCGGGCCGGGCGCGGGTTGCGAGCCGATGCACCGGCGGTTTTTCGACCCGGAGCGCTACCGGATCGTGCTGTTCGACCAGCGCGGCGCGGGCCAGTCCACCCCGCACGCCGAACTGCGCGACAACACGCTCTGGCATCTGATCGCCGACATCGAGAAGCTGCGCGAACATTTGGGCATCGACCGCTGGGTGGTGTTCGGCGGCTCCTGGGGATCGACTCTGGCGCTGGCCTATGCCGAAACCCATCCCGAACGGGTGTTGGGATTGATTTTGCGCGGGATTTTTCTGTGCCGCGATCAGGACATTCAATGGTTTTATCAGGACGGGGCCAACCGGCTGTTCCCCGATCTGTGGGAGCATT
>JAEUPW010000155.1 GCA_016790045.1 Candidatus Competibacteraceae bacterium | reverse complement strand
TCGGCGCCGGGGTGATCGGCTTGGCCGTCGCTCGCGAATTGGCCTTGGCTGGCCGCGAGGTGTTGGTGCTTGAAGCCTTGGAGCGTTTTGGCAGCCAAACCTCGGCGCGCAATTCCGAGGTGATTCACGCTGGCCTGTATTACCCGCCGGGATCGCTCAAGGCCCGGCTGTGCGTGCAAGGCAAGGCGTCGCTTTATCGCTATTGCGCCGAGCGGGACATCGCGCACCGGCGAATCGGCAAGCTGTTGATCGCGTGCGATGGGGCGGAGTTGCCGGCGCTGGCCGGATACGCCGAGCGCGCGGCCGCCAACGGGGTTCCGTTACAATCGCTCGGCGCCGCCGACATCCGGCGGCTGGAACCCGCGGTGCGGGCGGTCGCCGGCCTGTATTCGGAATCGACTGGCATCATCGACAGCCACGGGCTGATGCTGGCGCTGCTGGGGGACGCCGAGCGGGCCGGCGCGACGCTGGTCACGCGGACGCCGGTGACGGGCGGTCGGATCGGGCCGGGCGGTATCGTGCTGCGCGCCGGCGACGCGGGGCCATTCGAGTTGCGCTGCCGCCGTTTGATCAACGCGGCTGGCTTGCAGGCCCAGCGACTGGCGCATGATTTGGCGGGATTTCCGCCGGAACGGATACCGCCCACGTTTTACGCCAAGGGGCATTATTTCAACCTGAGCGGTCGCGCGCCATTCCAGCATCTGGTGTATCCGATGCCGGATCACGCCGGTTTGGGCATCCACGTGACGCTCGATCTGGGGGGGCAGTGCAAGTTCGGGCCGGACGTGAGCGGCTGGCCGCCGTCACCGGATTATGCGTTTGAATCCGGCCTGGAAAGCAAATTCTATCGGGCGATCCGGCGGTATTACCCGGATTTGCCGGACGGCGCGCTGCGACCGGGCTATGCCGGCATCCGCCCCAAGGTCACCGGGCCGACCGAAGCGGCGGGGGATTTTGTCATCCAGGGACCCGACGAGCACGGGGTGGCGGGACTGGTGAATCTGTTTGGCATCGAATCGCCGGGGTTGACGGCGGCGCTCGCTATCGCGGAACAGGTCGCGGGAGCGCTGGCGCGGGTTTGAGTACAATCCAAAAGATAACGACGAATAATAATAACGATGAAAATGCTCAGCCTGATTTTGTGGGTTCCTTTCTTCGGCGCGGTGCTGGTCGCGCTGTTGCCGGCCGCCCAATCTCGCCTGATTCGCGGGGTGGCGCTGTTCCATGCTGGCTTGACGCTGATCCTGTCATGGAGCCTGCTGGCGGTGTTTGACCGCAGCTCGGCGGCGCTGCAATTCGTGGAGCAGGTGGTGTGGAGTTCCACCATCGGGGTGTCCTACGCGCTCGGCGTCGATGGCCTGTCGCTGCCCATGGTGTTGCTCGGCACGCTGCTCGCCGCCGTGGCGCTGCTGGCCTCCGACAAGGTCACGACCGGGGTCAAGGGCTATCACGCCTGGCTGCTGATCCTCGAATTCGCCATGCTGGGCGTGTTCATGGCCCAGGACTGGTCGCTGTTTTTCATGTTCTGGGAATTGACCCTGATCCCGCTGTTTTTCCTGATCGACCTGTGGGGCGGAGAAAAACGCCACGCCGCCAGCCTCAATTTCGTGCTGTACACCATGGGCGGGTCGATCTTCATGCTGATCGGCCTGATCATGATCTATCAGGCCACGCCCGAACATTCCTTCGCCATGGCGGCGATGGCCAAAGCCGCCGCGCTGTTGCCGCGCGGCGAGCAGGTATGGCTCTTGTTGGCTTTTCTCATCGGCTTCGGGGTGAAAATTCCTGTTTTTCCGCTGCATGGCTGGTTGCCGCTGGCCCACGTCGAAGCGCCCAGCCCGGTCAGCGTGCTGCTGTCGGGCGTGCTGCTGAAGATGGGCGCTTACGGGCTGCTGCGGGTGGTGGGAATCTTGCCGGAGGCGGCCGTTCTGTTGCAGCCGTTGCTGGTCGGGATCGCCCTGCTCAGCATTCTCTATGGCGGACTGTTGGCTTGGCGGCAAACCGATCTGAAAGCGATGATCGCTTATTCCTCGGTCAGCCACATGGGCGTGGTGGTGCTCGGCATTTCGACCTTGAACGAGATCGGCTTGCAAGGCGCGACCTTGCAGATGGCGGCGCACGGGCTGATCGCCGGCGCCTTGTTCTTGCTGGTCGGCCTGCTGTACGAGCGCACCCACAGCCGCGAGCTGGCCGATTACGGCTCGCTGGTGCGGGTGACGCCGCGCTTTACCTTGCTGATGACGCTGGCCTTGCTGGCGGGCATGGGGATGCCCGGCCTGGCCGGATTCGTGGCCGAATTGCATGTCTTGATCGGCGGCTTCGCCCAATGGGGCTGGCTGATGGTGCTAGCCAGCTTGGGCGTGCTGCTGAGCGCCGCCTACGCGGTGCGCACCCTCGGCGGCCTGTTTACCGGGCCGATCCGGCCGGAACTGGCGCGGATGCCGGACATGCGGCCGCTGGAGCTGGCGGCAGCCATTCCCTTGGTGCTGGGCCTGTTGCTGATGGGCTTGCTGCCGGCTCCCGTGATCGCCTTGAGCAGCGCCAAGGTCGCGGAATGGGCCTCGCTGTTCAGCCGCTTGCCGTAGGAGAGCGCCATGTCCGCGACCGCCACTCATTCCGCCGCCGACGCGCCGCTCACGCCCCGGCAACTCGTCGAACACGCCATCGCCCATCTGGATCACGTTTTGCCCGCGCAAGCGCCGATCCTGAATTTCGTCCATCACAACACCCTGCACGGCTATCAGCA
>JAEUPW010000117.1 GCA_016790045.1 Candidatus Competibacteraceae bacterium | reverse complement strand
AACGAGCTGGGGCCGCGTTTCGTGTCGCGTCCGGGCGGCTACCTGCGCATTCTGAAGTGCGGGTTTCGCGTCGGCGATAACGCGCCGCTGGCCTATGTCGAGTTGCTGGATCGGCCGGGTGCGGCGGCGGCTGAATAGACGACGGCATCCCTCGAACACCAACAAAAAAGCCGGGTTCTCCGGCTTTTTTGTTGGTGTTCGAGCGGTGATTTGCCCCGCCCGAGCACTCCCGGCGCGGTCGCTTCAGCTTAGGGTGCGGGTCGCGGTTTGCAGCAAATCCCACAGATCGAAGATCCGCGCCACATAGGCATCGCGCAAACGGTAGCGGCTTCCTTGTCCCATCAGTTCTCCTTCGAGTACATCGAGCAACTTTAAAAGCTTGCGCCGGTGAAGACCGAGCATCTGCTGGAGCGGATCGGCGATCACGCCGGCGCCGGCGCTGAGCGCGCCCAATGCCAGGAGCAATCCGCCCGTGGTCGCGACCAGCAGTCCGGCGGATGCGGTGGCGGGAAAGATGCCGTAGTACAGGGAGCCCAAGGTCGATCCCAGCAGGAAGTTGGCGATGGCCAAGTGGTTGGCGATGGCGGTCGCGGTGACGCCGCCGATGGCGATGGCGCCGGGCGTGAACTGTTTGAACGCGGCCACCCCAGCGGCCAAGCTGAGCAGCGAACCGGACAGGTCGGCGGCGGCCGTGCGGCTGTCGGTGTAGGTGGTCAGGTGGTTTTCCAGCCGCTGTCGGAAATTTTCGCGATGCGAGAGCTGGTCCAGCCGGATCAGTTCGGGAACGAGCAATTCGCCGATGGTCGGGTGGGCCAGGATTTCCTCCAGCAGCGCGTCCCGCTCGCAGCGCCGTTCACCTTGCTCGAAAGGGAGTTCCAGCAGTTCGCTGTAGATCAGCCATTCCACTTCGCGTTCCACGTCGGTTTTGAAACCGGCCGGCAGACGTTCGAGCCGAAGGGCGATGCGGTCCAGCCGCAGCTTGCGGCCGAGCGCCGCGCCGCCTTGAGCCAGCAAATGCGGGAGAATCCACAGCACGTTGGCCGGCGTTCGCAACAGATCCTTGCCCAGCGCGCGGCGATTGATCCGCAAGGCGCCCCGGAAGGAAAAATGTTTGCGGGTGAAGGGGCCGACGCGGGCGCGGCGATCCGCCAAGTAACGGCGGGTGGCTTCGGTAACGGCGGCGCGAATGCGGGCAACCAGCGCGTCGTCAGGCATCTCCGGTCACGATTCGAGGTTCGGCTTCTCCGCCCATCCTCGCCCGCGCGTCCCGCCGGGAAAGGCGGACCCCGCCCCTGCGGGCCTCAATTGGAAATCGCTTCGCGGAGTTGAAGGCTTAAGCCCTGAATGACCAACAGGTTATAGCGAGCTTCGATCATATCCCGATAGGGGCCGAAGCATTCGCCGAGCACCTTGAACCACCATCCGCCGCGCTCGAACCAGACGAACGGGTGCTGGAGTTTGTGATTTCCACGCATGTTGTCAACCTCTCACCTGAAACGGAACGACCCA
>JAEUPW010000108.1 GCA_016790045.1 Candidatus Competibacteraceae bacterium | reverse complement strand
GTGCGGATGGTGGCGAAGTGGGTGAAATAGCCGGGGTTGGCGGCATAGGCACCTTTCATCAGCTTGAGGATATTCCGCCCCCACTGCGCCATCAGGTCGATATCGACCAGCAGCGCGTTGCGCTCCTGCAAGGTCAGCGATTTATTCACGCCGCCGGGAATTGCGCCGGTGCCGTGCACTCGCTTGCCCGCAGTGAAGCGGATGACTTCCTGGCCGTACTTGCGCAACTTCACCCCTTGGCGAGCGATATCGGGATGGTCGGCCATCACGCCAACGACATTGCGGTGCGTCACCTTATCGTCGAAATCGAACAAGAAATCCGGCGAGGCCAGATGGAAGAAATGCACCGCGTGCGATTGCAGGGTCTGGCCGTAGTGCATCAGGCGGCGGATTTTCTCGGCGGTCGGCGGGATGTCCTCGATGCCCAGCAATTGGTCCACCGCCTTGGCCGCCGCCAAGTGATGGCTGACCGGGCAGATGCCGCACAGCCGCTGCACCACCACCGGCAATTCCCAGTAAGGCCGGCCCTGAATGAATTTCTCGAAGCCGCGAAATTCGACGATATGCAGCCGCGCCTGGCGGATGCGGTGATCGCGATCCACCAGCAGGGTGACTTTGCCGTGGCCTTCGACCCGGCTCAACGGGTCGATGGCGACCCGGCACAAGGTGTCGGATTGGGCAGCCGTTTCCAAGTTGCTCATGACGCGCCCCCGTTCAATCGTAATGAATCTGGGTGTAGGGCAGCGTGATCGGCTGCCCGGCCAACAACTGGCTGACAAAGGTCCAGATCGCATCCGCCGATGGCGGGCAGCCGGGCAGGAAGTAGTCGATCTTGACCACCTCGTGGATCGGATGCACCTGATCCAGCAGCAGCGGGATTTCCGGGTCGTTGGGAATCTGCGCGTCCACCAACCCGGTGCCACGGGTATAGGATTCTTCCAGGCAATCCTTGAGTTCGTACTGGTTGCGCATCGCCGGAACGCCGCCGCTGATCGCGCACGCGCCCATCGCGATCAGCACCTTGCAGCGCGCCCGAAACTCCAGCAGGGTATGGACGTTTTCGACGTTGGCGATGCCGCCCTCGATGATGCCGATGTCGCACTCGCCCAATTCCTTGATGTCGGTCAGCGGGCTGCGGTCGAACTCGATTTTCTCCGCCAGATCGAACAACCGCTCGTCGAGATCGAGCAGCGACATATGGCAGCCGAAGCAGCCGCACAGCGAACACGTCGCGACTTTGAGTTTCGATTCAATCATGGCGGCGACCTCCCTTGCTGACCGCCAGCGCGGCCACGTCGCCGACCACATTGATCGGCTTGCGGTCGTAGAGGCGCTGGCCGATGGGGATTTCATAGCCGCTGTGCTTGCTCAAAATCGTGCCGGTCGGACAGACCTGCGCCGCTTTATCGCTGAGGCTGAAATCGGTCGCGCCCAATTTGCCGGACGGTGTATTCACCACCAGATGGGCCTTGATGCCCCGGCCCTGCACCGCGAACACGTTTTTGCCGTCCACGTCGCGGCTGGCGCGCACGCACAGCTCGCACAAAATGCAGCGGTTGAAATCGAGCAAAGCGTCCGGGTGCGAGGCGTCCACCGGCCGACGCGGGTAGAAATGGGTGTAGTGCGGGGCCAGCATCCCGACGTAGTAGGCCACCGCTTGTAGCTGACAGGCTCCGCTTTTCTCGCAGGCGGGACAGACGTGATTGCCTTCGACAAACAGCATTTGCAGGATGCCGCGCCGGATTTCGCGGATTTCCTCGGTTTCGCTCTGCACGACTTGACCGGCCATCGCGGGCGCGGTGCAGGACGCCTGCATCCGGCCGTTGACCTTGACCAGACAGACCCGGCAACTGCCGTGCGGCGGAAATTCCGGGTTAAAACACAGATGCGGGATATAGACGCCAGCGGCCAGCGCCGCCGCCATGATGGTCTGGCCGTCCCGAAACGGCACCTTCCGCCCGTCCAGCGTGAACGTCGATTCCTCGCTCATGGCATCGCCCCCTGCAAAATCTCTTCGTCCAAATAAGCGTCCGGGTCAGTGCGACCGGTCAACCAGCGCGCCTGCTCCAGCGCCGCGTTCATGTCAAAAGCGGGTTCAAAGGCGGTCGAGCGCAAGCGCCGCTCGTAGGACTCCGGGAATTGATCGAGGCTGTCCAATACGGGATTAGGCGCGGTCTGGCCGAGTCCACAATGCGAGCCGACCCGCATGATTTGGCCGAGTTTGCGCATTTCCTCCAGATCGGCGCGGGTGCCGTGGCCGGTGTGCACCTTGTCCACCAGATCGCGCATCAAGGACGTGCCGACCCGGCACGGCGTGCAAAAGCCGCAGCTTTCGTGGACGAAGAAATGGGCGAAATTGCGGATGCCGTCGAGAATGTCGCGGCTGTGATCGAACACCATGAACGAGCCGCCGGTCGCCAGATCCTCAAAACAAATCCGCCGGTCGAACAATTTTTCGGAAATCATGTGTCCGGCGGGGCCAGCCATTTGAATGCCTTGCGGGTTTTTCGCCCCGCAATCCTCCAAGACCTGACGCACGGTCACGCCGAAGGGATATTCGTAGATGCCGGGCCGCTCGCAATCGCCGCTCAGGCTCAACAGCTTGGTGCCTTTGGATTCCGCCGTGCCCCGGCTGGCGAACCAGTCGCCGCCCTGCACCGCGATCTTGGCGGCGGACGCGAAGGTTTCGACGTTGTTGACCACGGTCGGCTGGTTCAGATAACCGTGGGTGGTCGGGAACGGCGGGCGGATGCGCGGCACCCCGTGCTTGCCTTCCAGCGATTCGATCAGCGCCGATTCCTCGCCGCAGACATAAGCGCCCGCGCCGAGGTGGATGTCGATGTCGAAGCTGAAACCGGGGTCGCCCAAAATCGCCTCGCCCAGCAATCCGGCTTCGCGGCGGCTTTGCAGGGTTGCTTTGAGCGCGTCCACCATGTAGCGGTATTCGCCGCGCAGATAAACGAAACCCTGCCGCGCGCCGATCACCCGACCGCAAACCGTCATGCCCTCGAACACCAGATCGGCGAAATCCTGCATCAACACCCGGTCCTTAAAGGTGCCCGGCTCGCCTTCGTCGGCATTGCACACCACATATTTCACCTCGCCGGGCGCGTTGCGGCAGGAAATCCACTTAGCGGCCGACTTGAAACCTGCACCGCCCTGGCCGCGTAAGCCAGATTTGACCATTTCCTCCACAATCGCGTCCGGGCCGCGCTTGAGCACCGCTCGCAGCGCCGCGCCATCGGCGAAATGCCGCCCCAGCAGGATGTCGGCGCGGTGAATGTGGCTGACGACTTCAAAAAACTCGCGCGGCCACTGCTCCAACGGGGTTTTGGCGTTGACCAGTCCAACGATCCGATCCAGGCGGGGCTTGGTGAGGCGGGTCAGCGCGTAGCCGTTGACCAGCGCGGCCGGCCCCTGATCGCACATGCCGGTGCAGGAGGTGGTGCCGACGCTTACCAAGCCATCCTTGCGGGTGCTGTTGATTTCGACGCCCAGACGTTCGCTGAGATAGTGCAACAGTTCGCGGTTGCCCAGCATCCGGTCGGTGATGTTGTCGCTAAACAGGATGTCGTAGGAACCGTGCGGCTCGGTGTAGAGGAAGGAATAAAACGTGGCGACGCTGCGCACCTTGTCCGGCGAGATGCCCAGTTCCCCCGCGACGGCGTTGATCGCCTCGGCGGACAACCAGGTCAGGCTGTCCTGCACCTCGCGCAGAATTTGTAGCAGCCGGGTCGGCATCTTGTTGTGACGTTGCACGATGTCGCGGATCGTCTGGATAAGCGCGCTGGATTCCATCATGGACAACCTCCGTTATTTTCCACCGATCCGCGCGAAACGCGGATGGCGCGTTTTTGTCCGGTAAAGGTCACTTAGTCAGTGTATCAATAATACTCCAATTCAAAGCAAAAAGCGCTCGTTTAGTGTTGGATGAGAACGATCTTTTCAGTGCTCGACCATCATCCATTCTGACTAGTCAGAATTCATTTCAACGCGGCACCCGTTACGGCCCCGACGGATAAAGCCAAGAACAGCCAACTCATGCGAACGGATGCGCCACGATCACAACGATTGCTCGACCGCTAACCCTTAGAGCAGTTTTTCCGCGCGCAGCACGTTTTCCAAACCCTCGACGAGCGAATCGATTCGCTCCAGCACGTCGCTGCCGGGCATCGAGGCAGCATCCAATAACGCTTCCACTTGCCCGCTCATCCCATCGGGCAGATGGTCGCAGCGCGTTTGCGCGATCCGCAACAAGCGCTTCTCGCCAGGGTGCGGCAATCGATTGATTGCGAACACGATGTCGAAGTAACTGGCCAACAGCGCCGTCACGCGATGCTGGATGCTGACCCGGTCATCCCGCGCCACGGCGCTTTGAATCTGATGGGCGTACGACGAGAAGGCATCTCGCAAAATAGGAAAATTCTTGGCGATGATCGCTTGCCGCAATACCTCGGGATAATGCCTGCGGGCTTTTGTTTGCAGCGCCTCAAACCAGCCTCGACGGTCAAAAAGCGCTTCGGAAACAAGCACGTTGTTCCAAAAGCAGGTGGAGTAACCCACGGAGGCTTGGCACTCGTCGAGAACCCGCGCCAATTGCGCCTCGATCCAGTGGATAGGTCGAAACATGACATCCACCTTGATGCCGGTTTGCAGATCGATCCACTCGTCACCCGGCTCCCAAAAGCAATTGCCGATTTCAACTTGGCGGGCGAACTCCAGGGCGACGGCCTCGCGCTCGCTCAGCGCCAGATCTTCCGAGCAATAAACGTAGAGATCGATATCGGAGCTTGCATCGGCTACCGAACTCGTTTGCGAGCCCGCCAGCGCAACGGCCTCAACCTTTGGCAATTGGCCATAGCGCGCGGCCACGCGGCCAGACAGCGATGTCACCGCCTTTTTTTTCACGAATGTCCCCCCAAGTGAACTCCAAGCCGAGGCTTGTCATCGGTCGATGATGATCCCAAATTCGGCGACGACTGCTCCGGCTGGCGCGCGGCGGGAATGGAATAGGTGCCGACCGCGTGCGCGACCGGATTTTCGTTGCCTTCGGAATACAGCAACACTTCGCCGACCGCCAGCGTCTTCCCGACTTTGATGAGCTTGCACACGCCCAAAATATCCTTTTCCGGCGCGGGCTTTCTGAGAAAATTGACCGTGAGGTTGGTCGTCACCGCCAAAGGCACGATCCCGATTTTTCTGAATAGGGCGACGTAGAGCGCGACATCGGCGACCGTCATCAAAACCGGCCCGGCCACCGTTCCACCCGGCCGCAGCTCCTCGACGGTGATCTTGTGCCGGATGACGGACGATCCTTCGCCGACGCTTTCGACGCTGCATTTGGTCTGCGGAAATTCGGCGGCCAGAAATTCGACGATCTGCTGTTTGGTGACCATCTGCTGCGCTCCGTTGGGGTTGCCGAGATTGAACCCCGATGCGTTAAAGCCGCTTGCCGGATCGGGATTTCGAACAGGGTGGCTCGCCCTCCATCGGCTCTCCGCTTCAACTTCGATTTCCGATCAAACGGCTGGGTTGTAATTCGCGAATCTGCTGGTAGACCTAAGAATATCCTATTCAAAAACCGCCAGGGGAAACGGATGAATCCGAATTATCGATGGCTGTCATGGCCGATGATCGCGCTGCTTGGCGCCGCCTTACCGGAGCTGGTCGCCGGCCAGGACTCGCAAGCCGCCGCCCAAAACAAACCCAATGTGAAACCGGCTTTTCTCGGCGCGATCACCCAGCGCGATTACGACGGTATCACCGACGATCTGCTGACCGGCGGACTGGGATGGGACGGATTGCAAGCCGCTTATCCGGCCCCGCCCACCCCCGATCCCAGCGCCGCCGAACTGCGCCGGCGAGCGATTCACACCAACTACCGCGCCGTGCTCGACATTAGCTCGGCCGGAGGTTACGGCCGGCTCTATGGCCCGAACGTGGCCCTGGATGGCGCGGTCGATCCGACACCGGGAGCCGGCAAGATCGCCGGCACCGAATACCTCGCCTACGCCGATGATGGCAGCGGGCGCAAAAACGTGACCCTGATGGTTCAAATTCCGAGCCGCTTCGATCTGGCCCGCCCGTGCATCGTCACGGCTCCGTCGTCCGGCTCGCGCGGCGTGTACGGGGCCATCGGCGCATCGGGCGAATGGGGCCTCAAGCGCGGTTGCGCGGTCGCCTACACCGATAAGGGCACCGGCAACGGCCTCCACGATCTGATGGATAACCGCGTCGGCTTGATCGACGGCACGCGCGCCGACGCTGCCGCCGCCGGCCCGGCCTCCCACTTCACGGCCGATCTCAGCGATGCGGAGCGATCCGCCTTCAACGCGCTTTATCCGGATCGAGTGGCTTACAAGCACGCCCATTCCCAGCAAAATCCGGAACAGGCTTGGGGGCGCAATACCCTGCAAGCCATTATCTTCGCGTTTTATGTTCTGAACGAACGCCACGGCTCGCCCGGCCCGCGCGGCGGCAAGCGAGTCGTTTTCGATCCCGCCAACACGCTGGTGATCGCGTCAGGCATTTCCAACGGCGGCGGCGCGGCCCTGGCTGCGGCCGAACAGGACCGACGCGGGCTGATCGACGGCGTGGCAGTCACCGAACCCAACGTGCAACCCGCCGACGCGAGCCGGGTGAGCATCCTTTACGGCGGCGGCTTTGCGCCGATGCTCGGCAAGCCGCTCTACGACTATTTCACCTACGCCAATCTGTACCAACCTTGCGCGGCGCTGTCCGCGCGCGCGGCGGGTTCGCCGCTCGCCAACCTGCTCGCCACCCCGAACGCGGCGGGCGCGGCCAACCGCTGCGCCGGCTTGCGCGCCAAAGGCTTGCTCGCGACGAACACCCTCGCCGAACAGGCGGAGGAGTCGCTCGACAAGCTGCGGGCTTACGGCTGGCTGCCGGATAGCGATTTGCTTCATGCCTCGCATTACCGGCTCGCCACCAACGCCATCGTGGTGACTTACGCCAACGCTTACGGCCGCTTCAGCGTCGCCGACCGGATCTGCGGGTTCAGCTTCGCCAACACCGACCCGACCACCGGCGCGGTGATCCCGCAAGTGGCGGCGATTCAAGACAATCTGTTCGGCGGCGGCAACGGCGTGCCGCCGACCTCCGGGGTCAATATCGTCTACGACGAGGCGCTGGATGGTCCCATGCTGGATCTGTTGGCGCGGTCGCCCTCCACCGGATCGGCCGACTTCGCGCTCGACGGCGCGATCTGCCACCGCAACCTCGTCGAAGGTCGCGACATCGTGACGGGCCAGCCGTTGACCGACGAGATGCGCGCTGCTTCAAGCCGGGTTCGACGAGGCATTCGGGCGGTGCAACTGCGCGGCAATCTCAGGGACAAACCCGCGCTTATCGTTCACGGTCGATCCGATACGCTGGTTCCGGTCAATCACAGCTCCCGACCCTACTATGCGGTCGCCGGACAAGGCGCCGGCGGGCACAATCTCCGTTACATCGAAGTCGCCAACGCCCAGCATTTTGACGCCTTTCTCTCGCTTCCTGGCTACGATATTCGCTATGTCCCCCTGCATGTGTATCTCAATCAGGCGCTCGACTGGATGTACGAGCATCTGACCGCCGGCAAACCGCTGCCGCCGTCGCAGGTCGTGCGCACCGCGCCGCGCGGTGGCACGGCGGGCAGCGCGCCCGAACTCACGGCGGCAAACGTGCCGCCGATACTGGAAACGCCGGCGCCGGCCGATGGCATTCGTATCGGTCCACTCATTTCGCTTTACTGCGGCGCGTTCGCTAGCTGTCCCCTGCACATACCGGAGTAAAACCGCCCGCGCCAGACGGCGCGCATTTCAGGGTGGCCGACCTCCGGCCGGCTACCGCCGTCCGAGGTGGCTGGGCCTTCGCCTCGCCCATGCGCGCCCGACTGCTCGGGAATTTCAGCGATCTTGAGCGAACGAGCGGCGATCACGCGGTATGGCCCGACCGGTTTTGATCGGTAGGCCGTTCTGGCGTTACGGGTAAATTCTAGGCAAAATGTTGTTATTCAAAACTGACGTTTGGAGTTTGAACCTTCTTATGCCGAGCCAATTCCTGAAACGCCTCCGCTGGTTGTTGCTCGGAGGGATCGTCACTGCCGCCGCGCAAGCCACGGTGTATCCGTTGCCCCCGCCCGACAACGATGTCGTTGGAGAGGTCAAGGTCGTCCACGCCCAAAATGAGGAGACGCTGCTCGACATCGCTCGCGCCCACAGCCTGGGCTACGACGAAATCGTGCACGCCAATCCGGGGGTGGACCGCTGGGCTCCGGGCGAAAAGACCCCCATCGTGCTGCCGACCCGCTATATCCTGCCGGATACGCCGCGCGAGGGTATCGTGCTCAACATCGCCGAGATGCGGGTGTATTACTATCCGGCGGCGAGCGCCGGCGGCGAGCGGGTGGTGCACACCTATCCGGTCAGCATCGGCCGGATGGACTGGAAAACTCCGCTGGGCTTGACCAAGGTCGTCGCCAAAGACGTCGATCCGCCCTGGCGGCCGCCAGCGTCGATCAAGGCCGAGCACGCCGCCGAGGGCGACATTCTGCCGGACGTGGTGCCGGGCGGACCGGACAATCCGCTGGGCCGCTTCGCCATGCGATTGGGGGTGCCCGGCTATCTCATCCACGGCACCAACAAACCGTTCGGCATCGGGATGCGGGTCACCCACGGCTGCGTGCGGATGTACCCCGAAGATATCGAACACTTGTTCGGCATTGTGCCAGTCGGCACGCCGGTGCGTTTGATCGACCAGCCGGTGAAGGTCGGGCGCCTCAACGGCGAATGGCTGGTCGAGGCGCACGAGCCGCTGGAGGAAGACAACCTGCCGATGAAGGTGACGCTGGAGCAAGCCCAACAGGCGGTGGCCGCCAAGGTCGGAGCCGATATGCCCGGCGTCAATCCGAGCGCTTTGCAAGCCGCCGTGGAGACGGTCAGCGGCATGCCGGTATCCATTTCCGGCGAACCGGGTTCGCCTTCCACCGGATCGTTCGCTTACGCGACGCCAAGACCGGCTCCGGCGTCGAACCCGATGAGCGAACCGAGGCCGACGCCCGCTCCGGCGTCGATGGCGGCACCGAGGCCGACCCCGGAGCCGCTAGCCGCGCCGAGGCCGGCTCCGGTCGATTCGCCCGTGGTCAGCCGCGAACCGATCCCTTATCCGACGCCCGATCAATACACGCCGCCGGCGGCTCCGGTCGGCGCGGCGGCGCCGGCTTATCCGGTCGCCGCCAGCCGTCCCGCGCACCCGTACGCTTCACCGAATTACGGCTCCACGGCCGCGCCGCCGCCGGTCTATCGTCCGGCTCCCGTCGCCCCTCCCCGGTACACGCCGCTAGGCTATGGCAACAGCGCCACGGCCGTTTACCAGGAACCTCCTTACCGTCATCCGGTCACCGCGCCGCCCGCGCCGCCCTCGCCCTCGATGCCGGTCGATACCCCCGCGTACCGCTCGCCGGTAGCGGCTTCACCCGGCTATGCGCCAAACCCCGGAGCGGCGAACTATCCTCAGGAACCCCCTTACTCGTACGCGCCGACCACGGCCGCAACACCTCCCACGGCCGATTATCGCCCGGTGCCGCAAGGGAGCCCCATCCCCTATCCCCGACCTGTCACACCGACAACTCAGCCTTGATCGAGAGGGTTCCGATTCTGCTGGAGATCGCCCAGGCAGTTGTAACTGGGCAACAAAAAACCCCGCGTGCAGACGCGGGGTTTTTTATCGCCGCAAAAATTCGATTTATTTGTACATCGACTTCTTGAACATGCGATTGATCTTTTCTTCGGTCGCCATGCTGATGGACTTGGCTTCGTTGGCCGTATCCAACGCATTGCGGGCCATCGCCTTGGCTTCGCTGGCATCGGTTTGGGCTTTCTGGACGTCGCTGGTGCTGGCGCAACCCACCGTCAGACCGGCGATCAGAACGAGCGCGGAAACTTTCGTCAGAGCCTTTAAAGACATAGTGAACTCCTAAGTATCATTAAAACAAAAATAAAGTGTCGAACACGCATTTGTTGTCACGACACAACCATATTGTTCCACCAAAACAAAAGCAATTATATAACGGAAACTTGAGCCGGAAACAATCTAAATCGCTGACATCAGCGAATTTCCACCCGCATCCCGACTTTGACCCACGGCCTGAGCGCGTCGATCTGCGAGTTATCCAACGCCACGCACCCGCTGGTCCAATTGATGCCGGCATCGTGAACGCCGGGATTTCCGTGTCCGATGCCGTGAATGCCAATCTGTCCGCCCAACGGCGTATCTTGCGGCGGCGTATAGCCGTTGGACCACGCTTGGCGGATGCGCTCATAAGTCAGCGCATCGATCCTGTTCGATCTGAGGGCGCGATTGGCGTAGTCGAGATTCGGATAATCCAAACCGATGAAGCGCTTGAACCGACTGTTGTCATTGATCCAGCCGACCCGAAACACGCCCAGCGGCGTTTTGTTGTCGCCGCGTCCGGATTTGACCCCAACGCCGCTGCTGCCCACGGCGATCCGGGAAAATGTTTTGACCGGCTTGCCGCCCTGCATCAAGATCAGCGCGTCCTTTTTGGTGTCCACCAGCAGCCAGGGCTCCAACGCTCCAGGCCCAAAACCCTTGAGCTCGCCCGGAGGGCCTTGCGGGTCAACCGTGTTTGCGCAGCCGCCGAGCGACCCAACCAAAAAAATCCCAATGCACCAAAGCTTCGCACTGAAACCCCGCATACCGTCATTTAACCTCTTTACCGGTGGCTTTTGAGCGCAGAGTTATAAAGCAGCGCCCACCCGGACGCAAGGAGGTCCAACCGGGTCAGCGATGCGCTTCGCGCCCCGCGTCCGGTTTTGATCGAAGCTCAGAAGCGCGGCTCCAATTCCACGGCGCTGAGCAACGAATTGCCGATGAAGCAATTTTCCCCGGCTTTGCGGTGCATGTCCCGCACGGTCGCGGCGTCCGGAATCGCATCGCCGCCAAACACCACCTTGGGGCGCAGGGTCAAACGGCTGACCATCACCTTTCCCTTGTCGTTCTTGCCCAATTCCGCCATCGGCTCATCCTCGTAACGGTCCACCACCAGCTTTTTGAGGGCGGCGATGGTCAGAAAAGTCAACATGTGGCAGCTCGACAAGGCGGCCAGCAACGCTTCCTCGGGGTTGCTCTTATTGGGATCGCCGGAGTAATCCGGCGCGGCCGAACCGTTGACCGTTTGCGCGCCGGACAAACGCCAGACGTGGCTTCGGTCGAAGGTTTTGTGATCGAAATCCGGCGTCGCGCGCCGCCAGGCGAGTTCGATGGAGAAATTTGACATCGGACGATCTCCCGAAAAAGCGATTTTTTGAAGGTTAACGGCCCGGCGCCCCAGCCTCGGCACTCTCGCTCCGGCGCGCCAGTCACGCGCGCCGCTTAAACCGAAATCCCGAATTTAGCGCCCCACGCTGAAGGTGGTTACCGGCACCAGCGAATTGGGTCGCACGGTCCCCTTAAACACCGATTCTTGCCGGCCCCGGCTCAAGCGCACCTGGAAGGGCATTTCCCTGAGTTCATCTTCGTCCTTGCGCGGGATGTAGCGCACCAGGATTTGGTAGGTGCCCGGTCCGGCCTTACCGGCGGGCCAATACGCATTCTCCATAGGCCGGTCGCTGAGCTTGTCGCGCGCGGTGTTGGCGTCGACATCGAGCGTGCCATCGCATTCGGCCGGCTGGCGAAAATCTAGTTGCTGCCCGGAGGGGCAACGCACCACCAGATCGAGGTCGCCACGGCTGTTCCACAACAAAGTGACCGTGATCTCGCCGCTGGTCGCCCCCGATGCGGACATGCGGTTGGCGAATTCGCGGCGCTCCTCGGCCGTGGGTTCGATCTTGACCGGCGGGTGGGCCGCCAGCTCCCTTTGCAAACTGTCCACCGCCGGATCGCGTTCGCTCAAGGTCTGTTCCAGACTTTTTTCGGGCGCCGTTGCCCGGTTCGGCGGAACCGATCCGGGCGTGGAAGAGGATTGCGAACGGCTTGAAGATCGGCTGCTTTCAAGCGCCGGCGACGGTGCGCCGGCGGTCGAGGACGGTCCGGCCGGCGGCGGAACCGACGGCAAGGGGGGCAAAGACGCGCTCGGCGGCGAACCTGATGACAGGGACGATGCTGGATCGACCGACGGCGCGGAAGATGTG
This sequence comes from Candidatus Competibacteraceae bacterium, assembly GCA_016790045.1. Lineage (GTDB taxonomy): Bacteria > Pseudomonadota > Gammaproteobacteria > Competibacterales > Competibacteraceae > Competibacter_A. Next base: position 47,208 of record JAEUPW010000108.1, on the reverse strand, counting down.
GGGGGCAAAGGTTCGCCGACCGGTGGAACCGGCGGTATCGAAGTCGCGGGAGTCGCCGGCTCCGCTCCTTCGGCGGTCGATGAAACGCTGGAACCCGGCGCCTGTTTGGTTTGAATGGCTCCGCCCGGCGACCCGGAGTCGCGATCCGTCGCGCCGCGCCCGTCCGCGCTGCCCGTTTCGACGGGACTCGAAACGGAAGGCGATCCGATCCGGTCGGCATCGCTGGAGCGAAACGTTCGGCTCCAAAACCAGTAACCCGCCAGCAACAGCAGCAACAGGAGCAGCAACAACACGAACCAAATGGAGCGGGAACCCATGAAACGGTCATTCAACACCGAGGACAGCGACGACTCTGACGCCGAAGACGGCCCGGATACGATGGCGGGCGGTTCGGATTCATCGTCCGCCGAGGCGGTCGATGCGCCCGCCAAACCCGATTTGGCGACCGTCTCGGGCGGCGTTGCGCCCGCGCCGGTCAACCGGGCATCGCCGGATACCGGGACAGCGCCAGCCCCTGTTTCGGGAGCGGCGAAAGCGCCCGCCGCGCCGGCTGGCCCGGCAGCTTCGCCCGCCGAGCGCTGAGCCCCGACCGAACCTTGCGGAGCGGCCCAAGGCCCGTCGGACATGAAGCCCCAGCCGATCATCACCGGCTTACCCTCGACCAGAAAAATAGCGTTCGAGGACGGCGCGGTCAGAACGGCGCTCAAAATGGCTCCCAGTTGCGCCCGCCGCGCATCGTCCGACGCCGCGTAACGGTCCGCCACTTCCCGGCCTTGGCGCAGCAGCTCGTCGACCCGCGCGAGCACTGCCTGACGCTGCTCGTCGGCAAGCTCCGCCAGCGCGGTGGCTTTTTGGTCGGGGTCGGTGTCCGCGTACCAATCGATGCGGTTCTTGGCGCGATCCACCACGGGCTCGGCCAGCAGCCAAGCGGCGTCCGGTCCCAGCTCGTTGGCGAGCACCGCCTGGATTTGCGGGTATAAGCCGTGCAAGGGTTGACCGAACCCGCCGATTTCCCGCAAACCATCAAAGGTGCCGCTGCTCAGGCGCAAATTTCTATTCATGGAAAGCCTTTTCTAGCGCGCGCGGGGCCTCGCGCGGAACGGTCGGTGTTTAGCGAGCCCCGGCCTCCGCCGGAACCGTGGACGGTGAAACAGAGGGTTCGGCAAACGCGATATCGACGCTGGAACCGCCCAGGGTCAGCTCGACGCCCTTGTGCAGGTTTTGCAAATAAAGCATGACCCCTTTCTCGTTGCGCAACACGGTGCCGCCGCCCCCCTGACCCACGGTGAACGCGCCCTCGACCGCATAATAGCGGCCGGGAAAATCGGCCAAATCGCGCAATCGATAAACCTGGCCTTCGGCGTCCACCCGGGTGTATCCCAAAGTCCCGACCTTGATGGCGGACATCGAAAACGGGTATTGCCGTTCCTTGAAGATCAGCTTGCCCCGCCCTTGGTTGACCCCGACCAGAAAACCATACGCCGTGCCGGTCAACGACACGCGCGCGTCCGGCCGCCCGTCCTGTGCCCGCGTCGCGGCCGCGTTTACCGCCAGCGCCATGCCCACCCAAACGACCCATGCCAAGCGCATCTGCATTCTCCCGGCCCAGTCAACCCGCAGGAACCGAAGGCTCCGCTCGATCCCACCGATTCAGCAATATTTTTTCCAGCTTGCGTCCCAGATCTCCATCCATCTCCCCGCTCGCGCCGCTGCGCGAACAGCTATCCAGGGGCCAGGTTCCCACGGTTTCGTCCAGATTCACTTCCTTCCACTTGGGATGGCCGGTCTGGCGCAGCATCCCCAAGTTGGTGCGCAGCGCCTGGCCCAATTTCGCCAATTGCAGGCAACGCCGGGCAAAATAGGGATTTTGCTTGCCGGAAAAGTCGAAGCTCATCAGCACCGCCTTGACTGCCACGGTCGAAACTTCGTTGCTGAGCCACTCGTAATCGGCCGGACCGATCCGCGCCGGCTGATATTCGCGCAGCATCCGCTCGTCGACCAGCGGCAAGAAATGCACGTTCGCCAGCAGCGGCGCAAACTCCGGGTTGGTGACCAAATTGCCCACCTTGGTAAACAGGGTCACCGGCTTGCCCGCCACGTAGAACGTGGCGTCGGCCTCGCCCTTGAGCACGGCGGTCACCCCCTGCAACGGCGGCACATGCAGCAGCTCCGCCGGCTTGACCCCAGCGAGCTGCAACAAATTCATCGCGGTCAGCCAAGTGCCGCTGTCCTGTTCGCCGACCACCACCCGCTTGCCTTGCAAATCGTTGAACGAGCTAATGTTTTTGTTGGCGAGCACGTGCACTTCTTCGTTGTAGAACGGAAAAATCAGGCGCAGCCGACCGGCGACCCGGCGCAATTCCGCGTTCTCCGAACGGCTGAGAAACCCAAGAACATCCGACTGCACGATGCCGAAGGTGGCGTTTTCTTTGCTGTTGATCCGCCGGATGTTGTCGATGGAACCCTTGGAGTCTTTGACCGCGATCTCCAGCCCCGCATTCTTGGCGATCCCGGCGATGTCGTGGCCGAATTTGATGTAGGTGCCGGTCGGGGAGCCGGTCACCATGCCGATCTGTTTGGCGTCGGGCTCCTCGGCGCGGGCCGGCGTCAGCGCGCAGCACGCGAACACTAGTAAACTGCTGAGCAGCAAACGGTTCATCGACATGTTCCTCACAGGGCCTCGCGATGAGGCAATTGACAATCGGTTCGTCCGGGCGCCAGCGCTTTCAAGGCGACGGCTTCTGGCGTCGCAACCCTTTTTCCAACTCCTGCACGGTCGGATCAAACTGCGATTTCAGTTCCTCGTCCAAGCTGCGGCCGGAATCGGGGCGGGTTCGCGGTTCGGGCGAAACCGGCGGCGTCGGTTGCGCTGGCGGCGCGGCGCTCGAAGCGGGCGGCGGCTCCGGGCGAGGCGGCGCGAGCGGTTTCGGTTCGGGCGCGGGCCTGGGCTCCGGCGCGGGCGTCGGTTCGGGCGCGGGCCTGGGCTCCGGGGCCGATCGGGGTTCCGGCGCGGGCTGCAGCGACGTTTCGAGCCTTGGCGCGGGCTGCAATTCGGGGGTCGGCCGGGAACTTGCCGGCGCGGTCGGAGGCGGCGGCTCGACCCGGCCGGCTGTCGCCTGTCTTTCCGCCTGCTGCTGGCTGAACCACCACCAAGCCCCTCCCGCCAACGCCGCCAGCACCGCCAAGGCCAACAAAGCGCCGAGCAGGCCCGAACGGCCGCGCCCGCCCGCCGCCGAAGCGCTCGCATCGGCCACCGCGCGCGCGCCATCCGCCGGGCCTGAACGCCCCGCTCGCGGCAGCGATTCCACGCCCCCAGCCGATGCGGGCGATTGCGCCGCGTCAAACGGCGCCGGCGCTCGCGCGGGCGGCGCGCTCGCGGATGGCGTGACGGGCAAGGGCGGCGGCGCTTCCGGCGCATCGCTCCCCGGCTTGGGGGCGGGGGCGACCTTGATCCGATTGGGCGACGCGCGCGTCCGGTCATCGTCTTCGCTATTCGCGGCGGCGTCGATCTTGGGGATCGGCATCTCCGGCATGGCCACATCGGGGCGTTCGACCTCCGGCGGCGGCGTTGCCGGCGCGGGGCGCGGCGCGGGCGCGGGATTGACGCGGGTGCCGCCGACCACTTTCCGCTCGGCGCTGGCGCTGCCTTCTTCGAGCTCCAGTTGCAGCGGCCAGGCGAAAGTCGTGACGGCGCTCCCGCTCAAACCCTGGCCGCGCACCGCCAACCGATACGGCATGTTCTCCAGTTGAAACACCAGATCGGGATGGATGACGAACTTGAGGGCGTCGCCGCTGTACCACGCCTCCTCGGGTTGCAGCCAGCATTCCGCGCCCTGCCAGCCGTCGGCGCCCAGATGGTTGGCGGCAAAACCGTGGCGGCTCAGCGCGAATTCGAAGGTTTCCAGGCCGCGCGGCAACCCGCTGAGCGTGATAATGGCATGTCCCAGAGGACGAGCCGGATCTTCCGATACCCGAACCGAAAGCGCGGCCATCAATTCTTCTCCACGATTTGGCGATCGATCATGAGGATAACCCGCGCCGGCCGCTTGGCGCGAACCGGCCGGGTGGCGAGAACCGGATAAAACGCCGCCCGCCGGCGACGCGCCCGCCCCCGCTCCGGCGACCGGTCGGCCGATGGCGCGGGCCAAGCGCGCGCGGCTCGGAGATCGGGGTCGATCAAACCGCCGCCCGCAGGCGCGTCAGCAAATCGCCCAAGCGCCGGTTGGCCGCCAGGTCCACGTCCTTGCCGTCGCGGTTGCGGGCGTTGCGTTCCACCAGATCGAGGAACGCCCGAATCCAGTCAGTATAGTAATCCTGATCGTAGCTGGATTGTTGTTCGGACAGTTGCGGCCCTCCCCTGGGCACCGCGCGCGGCGGAAACACCGGTCGGGGGCCGCTTTCCAGCGGCAGCATCGGGCGCTGCTCCGGGGCCAGCGCGTCGTAACCCAAAAACGCAACATAGCCGTTGAGCAGGTTGGCGGTCAACCGGGCCGGCAGCGCCACGATCTGCTCGAACTTCATGCGAAATCCCGTCACCTGCCGGACCAGCGCCTCGATCCGATCTTCCAGTTTCATCCGCTGCGCGCCGTCGATCAATTCCTTGACGAAATCGCCCATGCTGCTCTCCGGCACCCGATAATATTCGCACAGCGATTTGTTGCCGCTCAGATCCTGCAAATCCCGCATCCATTCCGCCACCGCCTCGCGGGCGAACAGCGCCGCGTCATCCTTGCGCGGCGCATCGGCCGCTGCGTCCCCCGACCCGCTCAGGCCGAGCAGGGCTTTCATCTGTCCGGTGTTGACCGCCGTGCCGATGGTCGGCGCGCTGCCGGCTTGAGCCTCGTCCGGCAAGCGGGTTTCGATGCGGTAGTAGATGCCTTCGAGTTCGTCGCCGTCGGCTTGCAGCGCCCGCAACAGCTCGCCGAAGCGCTGTTCGCCGGCGCAGTCGATCAGCTTGCCGGCGACCTGCTGGGCCGCCGCCCGCCGCTTTTCCAGTTCCTGTTCCGGGTTGTCGCTGACGTGGTAATGCCCCATCCGTTCGAGCATCTGCTCGCGCAACCGCGCCACTTGCCCGGCCAGTTGGTTGCGCTTGAGTTCGGGGTTGCACAAAGGCCGCAGTTGCTCGGCCAGGTAGCCGATGCCGCCGTCGTTGAGCGCGAAACCCGCTTCCCACGCCTGTTCGGGATCGCGGAAATGGGCGCTGGCCACCGGGTCTTTCAAGAAGGCTTCCTTGAACGCCGCGATGCGCTTGCGCTCGCCGGGGCGCACCCCGAGCTCGCGGCCTTCCTCGTCGTAATCGAAGATGTTTTTGGCCTTGAAATTGGGGTTGCGCAACCAGAAGGTATTGCGGAACGCGCCCTGCTGGTCCCACTGGCGCGGCCAGTCGTGCTGCTTGCCGAAAAAGTTCAGCAGCGAGCTCTCCAGCCGGGTGACCCAGCGGGTCTCCGGCGAACGCTCGCCCGCTTTTTCCTCGAACTCCATGTCGAACTTGGTCAGCACCAGAAACAGCGCGGTCGGCTGTTGCGAGCGCTGTTCCGGCGTGCTGCCGTGGGTGCTGGCGATCCACTCGTACACCATTTCCGGCAGCGTCTTGACCTCCTGATTGCTGGGGCCGATGCACAGCAGCATGCTGGTCAGTTCCTGTTCGGCGCAGTAGCGCTCGAACAGGTAGGCCACTTTGCCGCGCAGAAACAGGCTGCGCAAAGCGTCGCCGGTTTCGAGGAAGGCCGGCAAATCCTTGATCAGCTCGCGGGAGCGCGCGCCGGGAAAATCCAAAAGGTCGGTGTGCTGGAAGAAATCCCAGGGCTGCTCGCCGATCACGATGCGCAATTCGGCGACCAGCGCGGTGACTTCGTTGCGCGGCAAGCTCACCCGCGCGCCGTCGGTCCCGATCAGCGTCAAGGTTTGGCCGCCGCCCGAACCCAGGCCATTCAAGGTTTGCACGTCGATGATGCTTTGCTCGCGCGGCAGCAGCGCCTCCAGCCCGGCGTGGGCGTCGCTGGCGAAATTCAGGCCCTTCAAGCCCGCGTACAGGCGCGCGTACAGCCTGCCGAACGCCTCGACGCCGCCCCAGATCACGCCGAACAGCTTGGCGCGGTCCTCGATGTTCAGGCGCGGGGCCAGTTGCGCCGCCTGCTCCCAATAGCCGTGCCGCAACAGGCGAACCCGCTCCTGGCCCTTGAAATAGCGCTCGAAATAGGTCTGGAGGTCGAAGACGTCTTCGGCGGTCAGGGGATCGACCGGCTGGGGCTGGGCCGCCGGGACCAGCTTGTCCACCCACTCGGTCAACTGCGCCTGCGTCAGCAATTCCTCCTCGCTGTGATCGCAGTCGGCGTAATAGGTGTTGCCGATGATCTTGACCAGATCGGTCTGGGTCAGCAGCCGCATCTGCACCGGCGCTTCGGGCGTCGCCCCCGACGCCGGTTGCAAGGTAAAGCGCGTCACCAGGCCGGTGGATTCGCGCCCGCCCTCCGGGTTGATGTCGCGGATGAAGTCGATTTTTTTGCCGGCGAAATCGGCCAGCAGGGGCGCGGTCCCTTTGCGCGCCAGCGCCGAAATCAGATAGGACTTGCCGGATTGGCTGGGGCCGAACACGCCGGCGCACATCGGCCGCTGCACCGCCTGCTCCAAACGGCGGCTTTGCGTGGTGAAACGGCGAAATTCCTTGATCAGGCCGGCTTTTTCCTGGCCGACCCGCTCCGAATTTTCATCGAGCCAGTTCAGGAATTCGGAACCGACCTGCTCCAGGCTGCGGCAGGCTTGACTGAGGGCGTCGTTGGTGGCGGTCATAGCGGCTTCGCTGGCCATGGCGGCTGTTGGCGGTGGATAGGGCTGCTCAGTTGAGCATTGTAGCGCAGCCGGCGGGCGCGCTGGGCCGCGGGTCCAACCAGATGGCGACGAATTCTTCTTCCGAAAGCGGCGAACTGAAATAATAGCCCTGGCCGTTGCGACAGCCTTCCCGCAGCAAGAAATGCACCTGCTCGACCGATTCCACCCCTTCGGCGACCACGTTCAGATCCAGGCTTTCCGCCAGGGCGATGATGGTGCGGACGATCGCCTCGTTGTTGGCGTCGCGGCCGATGTCCATCACGAAGGATTTGTCGATCTTGAGCGTCTGCAACGGCAGGCGCTTGAGATAAGCCAGGGACGAATAGCCGGTCCCGAAATCGTCCACCGACAGCGGCACGCCGAGCGCGCGCAGATCTTTGACGAAACGGATCGCCTCGTCGCCCTTGGCGATGAACGACTCGGTGATTTCCACTTCCAGACAATCGGCCGGCAACCCCGTTTCGGCGAGAATGCTCGCGACCAGATCGATCATGTTGCCCCGCTCGATCTGCTTGATCGACAGGTTGACGGAAATCCGGGGGATGTCGTGGCCCGAGGCGCGCCACGCGCTGACCTTGGCGCAAGCTTCCCGCAACACCCATTCCCCCAGCGCGGCGATGAAGCCGGTTTCCTCGGCCAGCGGCACGAACTTCGCGGGCGCGATCAAGCCGAGTTCGGGGTGCCGCCAGCGCACCAGCGCCTCGGCCCCGACCAGCGCGCCGCTGGCCAAATTGACTTTGGGCTGGAAATAGACCCGCAGTTCGCCGTTGCGGATCGACCGGCGCAACGCCGCTTCGAGCCGCAGCCGTTCGGCGCCGGACTCGGTCATTTCCGGCGCGTAACACGAATAGCCGTTGCGGCCCTTGGCCTTGGCGCGGTACATCGCCGCATCGGCGTTCTTGACCAGCTCGCGCACGTCCTGACCGTCGGCGGGATAGAAGCTGATGCCGATGCTGGAAGAAATATGAATTTCGTGTTCGGCCAGCAGGATCGAGCGCTTGAAGACCTCCAGCAATTTCTGGGCGACCAGCACGGCGTCCGAGCTGTCACGGATGTCCTCGACCAGCAAGGCGAATTCGTCGCCGCCCAAGCGGGCCAAGGTATCGCTGGCGCGGATCGCGCGCTGGAATTTGCGGGCCACGTTCTGGAGCAGTTGGTCGCCGAACTGGTGGCCCAGGGTGTCGTTGACATGTTTGAACCGATCCAGGTCGATGAACATCACCGCCAGTTGCCCTTGATCCCGCGCGGCGCGTTCGAGCGCGTGGGTCAGGCGGTCGTTGAACAGCACCCGGTTGGGCAAGCCGGTCAGGGGATCGTGATGGGCGAGGAAGGAAAGCTGGCGCTCGGCCTGCTTTTGGGCCGAAATGTCGGAAAACACGCCCACGTAATGGTTCACCCGATTCTCGTCATCGCGCACCGCGCTGATCGACAGCAGCTCCGGGTAGACTTCGCCGTTCTTGCGCCGGTTCCAGATTTCGCCGCGCCACTTGCCTTCGCGTTGGACGACCTGCCACAGCTCGCCGTAAAACTCCGAGGGCTGGCGGTCGGAACTGAGCAAGCGGGGGCTTTTGCCCAACACTTCGGCTTCCGAATAGCCGGTGATTTCGCTAAACGCCCGATTGATGGCCACGATGATCTGATCGGCATCGGTGATGACGATGCCTTCGGTGGTGCTTTCAAACACGCTCGCCGCCAGTTGCAAGCGCTCCTGCGCGCTTTTTTGGGCGGTCAGATCGGCGCAGATGCCGACGGTGCCGGCGTTGGGGTTGGCGGCGTCCAGCGCTTTGCCGTGCAAATTCCCCCAAAACCGGCTGCCGTCTTTGCGCTTGAACCAGACTTCCTCCACATAAGCCTCGCCGCGCGCCAAGGCGGCCTGAACCCGTTCGCCCACCCCTTCGTAGCCCGCTTTGCTCCCGTACAAAATTTCCGTGCCGCGACCGAGCATTTCGCCCTCGGCGTAGCCGAACAATTGCTCGAACCGGCGATTGCACTGCACGATCATCCTTTTTTCGATCAGCACGATGCCGATCAAGGCGTTGTCGAGCAGCGCCGCCTGCTGGGCCAACAAGGTCTGCAAGCGCGCTTCATCGCGCTTGCGCCCGGTGATGTCGCGCGCGACCGAGAGCACGACCCGCCCTTCGGCCAGCGCGATATTGCTGGTGGTGACCTCGACCTCGACGGAGGAACCGTCGACCCGCAAATAGCGTTGCTCCATGGGCGCCAGCACCACCGTCTCCCCGGCGTTTTCGGCTTTTTGCATCCGCGCCTTGACGATCTCGTGAAAGTCCGGATGCACCAGCAGCGTCCAATGGCGGCCGAGCAGTTGCTCCGGCTTTTGAGCGCCGAACAAGCGCAACGCCGAGCGGTTGGCCATGGTCATCGCCCCGTCGCGGTGGATGAAGATCGCTTCCGGCGAGAGATCCAGCACCGCCCGGTAACGTTCCTCGCTTTGCAGCAAGTCGGCGCTGACCTGATTGCAGTTCTCGATATCGCGCACCAGCCCGTTGAAGCCTTCGATCAGTTCGCCGACCTCGTCGCGGACGGCGACCGGCAAAGACGCCAACGGCCGCTGGCCGAGCGTCATTTCGCGCAGCGCCGAGGTCGCTTTGCGCAACGGTTCCAACCAGTGCCTGACCAGCGCCATCGCCAGCCAAGGCAAAATCGCGGACAGCAGCAAGGCCGCCGCCCAGAGAGATCGCTGTAGCGCGGCCACCGGCGCGAAGGCGACCTCGACCGGCAAGGCGACCACCGCCATCCAGTTGGCCGAGGGGATCCGCTGCCCGGAAAACAGCTCTTCGACGCCGCGCGCATTGGCGGCGATCCCGGACCCCTCATAACCTGCTCTGTAACGATCGAACACGGGATTGCCGTCCCAACTGGACACCGGCTTGAACAGAAGCTCGGAAACCGTCGCCGCGACGAAACGGCCGCTGCCCGGATCGAGGATCAAAACCTCGCCGGCATCCGCTTTATAGGTCGCCACCACATCGCCGATGTAGTTGGCGCCGTCGAGATAGGTCAGCCCGATCAGAACGCCCGCGATCCGACCGTCGGCGCCGATGATCGGCGCGCTCACCGTGACCAGCGGACGCCCGGAGAGCTTGTCCGATCTCGAAACGCTAACGGCGGGCTCGCGCTGCCGCAACAGGGCGGCAAATTCCTCATAGCGCGCGAAATTCGACCCGAGACAGCCCGTCACCGACGGCGTATCGACCAGACAAACGCCGTTGGCGTCCAACAGAAAAAAACCGCCGTTGAACAGGGCGCCAACCGTCAGATGGGCGTGCGAGTCATGGTGCAACACGGCATGGGCTTGCTCGGGACGTTCGATCAAACCGCGCTCGCTGAAAAGGGCGGCCAGCTCCTCCAGCGCCTCAAGGCGCAAGCGGACCTGCTGGTCGATGCTGGACGCGATCACGGAAACGGCGGAAAGCTGCTGGGCTGACAGCAAGCGTTCCAGATCGCGTTTCAAGGTAACGTTGAAATAGCCCACCGACCCCCAAATCACAACCAGCAACGCCACAAGCACAAAAAGCGGAAACTTCACGGTCAGGCGTGCAAGCCCCTGGTACACGGCGATGTGTCTCCTTCCGCCAAATACGGTGGACCGAGGCCCAGCAGATTGTCGGATGAATTAAAAATAGAGCAGGATCGTCATTATAAGTTAGTCCATTGTAGCAAATTAAACAACGCTCAGCCCGCGACGAGGCGGGTCCCCGCCAGCACCGCCAGCAAAAAAGTCAATAAAATGAGTGAAACGGCCAACAGGAGTCGCCGGCGGCGGTAGGCGTCTCGATCTATGAGCTTGCCGATCAGGGGTGCGCCCCCCGCGCCCAACGCGATCCAGAGACGATCCGGCGCGAGTTCCCGGCAATACAAGCGCACGTCGATCTCGCCAAGCGGCGGCGCGCTCCAGCGAAACGACGGATTGATCAGGGCGTGCAGGGGTTTCGCTGGCGCGGTTGGCTCCGTGGCGAGTTGCAGAGTCGCCAACAAACCCATGCCGTCTCCGCGACCGAGGGGCGTCAAGCGAGCAGCTTGCGGCGCGCAATCTCGCAACAACCGCTCGATCTCGTCCAAGCCGCGCGACAGCCGGCGGTCCAGATACCACATGAGCCCGCCCGCGAACGCCATCGCGGGCAACATGAGCAGGCCGACCAATCCCAACAGCAGCAGGCTGCCGGCGTCTTGACCGGTGAACGCCTTCACCATCAACAACATCAGAAAGCCGGCAGCGGCCAGAAACAACCACAACCCCAGCAACCGCAGCCGCCGCCGGTGGGTCGCCGCCAGCTTTTGCAGGGCAGGATGCAGGTTCGTTTCCGACATGGCGACGCCTTAAAAGTAATGGGAACGCTCAGCGGCGCGGCATCTCGCCGGCGCGGGCCGAAATCGAGAACACGCCGGTATCCAGCCAATAGCCGTACTCGTCTTTCAGCGTCTGCAATTTCAGCAGCACCACGCCGTTGGGCTGCTGGTTGCCGCCGGCGTCCGCCACCGCGATCACCTTGAAATCGAGATCGACGTTGTCGTCGGTGGAGCGCTCCAGCGTGACCTTGAGCGGCAACGCCTTGGTGCGGGCGTCTTGCGGGTGAGCGAAGGTGACCCGGTAGAGCGGGGTCGCCGGCCAGCGCTCGACCCCCAACTGCCGGAAACCCAGAAACACCGGCGCGTAGAAATCGAAAGTCGCCTCCGGCAACCGGGTCTTGCGATCCTCCAGCTCCAGATTGGAAAACAGGATATTTTCCTGCTTCAACCGGCCGGTTTGCTCCAGCACGCCGACGAAGCGGGCGGTGGATCTCATGCCCAGTTCGCGGCTGCGCAGATTGAATTTGTAGAGCTGGCCTTCCGAGAGCGCGCAGACCATCGCGCCGACCGCCGCCGTGGTCTTGGGGTCGGTCAGCCGGCCGCTGACCGCGCGAAACGGGTACCAGTCCCCGACCCGGTAGGCGTGCAGGCTGACGATCCGATCCGGCGGGGCCGGCAGTTTGGCCAAAATCGCCGCCCGCACCGCCGGCAAGCGGCAAGGCCGGCCGGAAATCAGCAGATAATCGCAATCGTAAAGGTGCACCACCTCGCACAGGTCGCTCAGCACTTGCCCGAGGATGCGCCGCACCGTGGTGTCCAGCGCCAGCATGGTGGTGGAAAACGCCACCTCGGCCAGCTTGAAATTCTGGCCGCCGGCGGCGCGCACCGCGTCTTCCATGAACGCCACCACCTGCTCGTGCGGGCCGGTGCCCGGCGGGTAGACATCGGCCAGCCGCAGCGTCACCGCCTCGTTGCCGGCGCTGAGGTCGGTATTTTCGTAGCGGTGCAGCAGCTCCAAGGCCAGCGGCAAGGCCACCTGATTGGCGAACTGCCGGCGCAGGGTCCGCTCGCGTTCGGCCTGATCGCCCCGGTTCGCTCCGAGCAGGCGGGCCATCAGTTCCTCCGGGTTGGCCGCGCCGCACTGGCGGATGGCTTCCAGCAGCGCCGGCAGCACGTTGCGCTCGATGATCCCGGCCAGCACGTCGTCGCCGGCGATGTTGAACCCTTCGCGAAATTCCTGGGTCGGCTTGAGCGCGGTGCCGCCTTCGAGCTGATAGGTGGCGATGATCAGATTGCTGGTGCCGCCGCCGATGTCGATGCTGGCCAAGCGCAGGCAGGGCAGATCGCCGTAGCCCTCGCGCACCCGGCCGAACACCTGGAAAAACAGCGCGGCGTCGCCCTGAAAGTTGTGCTTGACCTCGTTGTAAAGAAACACGATCTGGGTGCCGGTGGCCTCGTCCCACTGCAAGAACGGCTCCGGCGCCTGGCTCTCGTCCAACCCCAGCGCCCTCCAGGTCAACCGGATCGCGGTGCTCACCCGCCGGGCGAACAGCTTGCGCTCGGCCAGCGGCATGGCGGTCGGCATGGTCAGGATCGCCCGCCGCAGCCGGCGCGGCGCTTCGGAATGCACCCGCTCGTAGCGGCTGGCCGGTGAATTGGCTTGGACGAAGGCGTGCAGCATCACCTCGGCGACGAAAAAGCTCATCAGCGCGCCGCGCGAAAACAGCGCGGTCACCGCCGGCGGCTCGCCGGGCGCCAGCTCCTCGCCGTCTTCGCGCAAGTGGCCGATGAAGGGGCCGGTGGTCACCGGACCGCTGTCGCCGCCGAAGCCTTCGGGGCCGGGATTGAAGCGCCAGGGATGGTGGCGGGCGTCGGTGTCCCACAAATAGCGCTTGGGGCTGGACAGTCCGGTGTTGCCTTCGGAGCCGTGGCTGAAATAGGACAGGGCTTGGGCTTCGTAGCCGATGCGGGTCACGGTCGGCCACAGAAAGGCGCTGGTGCGGCCGCTGCGGCGGGAGAGTTTTTCGTCGCCGAAGCTGGCGCGCGCGAACTCGACCCGGCTGGGAAACGGCTCGTCGTAGACCTGATCGGGCCTCGACAGGTCGCGCAGCGCCAGCCGGTAGCTGTCGTTCATGTCCACCGGATCGTCGCCGCTGGTTTCCATGAGGATGCCGCAGGTGCGGGAATTGCCGACATCCAGCACCAGATCGACGTCGACCGGCTGGTTGAGCCGCGCGGTCGGGCCGCTGTCGACGAAGGTGAAGCGCACGCGCGGCGGTTGCACTTGCCGCTGCAATAGCGTCAGCACGGTCAGCCAAGCGGCTTGAGCGTCGGGGCTGGCGCGCAATTCGGCTTCGTTCACCGGGCGCGGGGCGCGGCGGCGCAGCTCGAAAGCGTGGAAGCGGTGGTGCAACCATTCCCGCACCCACTCTTGCTCCAGAAACCAGCCGGTGTCGGCCTCGTGATCGCTCAGCGCAAATTCCTCGCCGGATTGCATGTCGAGCGGGCTGGGCGCGAGATAAGGGCGGCCTTCGCGGGTCGGCAGCAGTTGGGTGTCAAAGGCCAAGGTGACGCGGTGGGTGTGGCCTTCGGCATCCGGTGCGGGCAACTCCACCAGCCGCGCCCGCGCCCAGTTGGTGGGGCCTTTATCGAACAGGTGCCGGCCATCCGGCCGCGGCTCCCGCACGCGCGGAAACGGCAACGGGATCCAGGTTTCGTTGAAGATGGCGGCGGCCTTGGCGGCGTTCAGCGAATAGACCTGTTCCGGCTTGATCGCCCGGCCATCTTGGGCGACGAACTGACCGCTGGCGTCATCGGCGTACAAACAGGTCAACGCCGCCCGCCCTTCGGCGTTGGTTTCCGCCAGAAACGCGCGCGAGACCCGCGCTTCGTTGATGTTCAGACCGAAATCCAAAAATTGGACGGCGGTGTTGGGAATCAGATTGATAACCGGGCCGAATTTCTTGATTTTCGCCAGCATGAGCCTTGTCCTCCGTAATGGAGTTCATTCTGGCGCAGCGGTGTCACCACAGCAACCTTGTCTGCGGTTTGCGAGCGAAAGCTTGCGAGAAGTTTACCCGGTCAGGCGCTCTGGCGACGCGAGATTCCAGAACGGCGACGGCCCAACAATCCAGAACGATGGGATGCGGCCACGTCGATCGGTGCTGCCGGCCACCGGGCGCATAACTTCGATGCTCGGAAAGCCGTGCGGGAACAAGGCCGGCAACGCGCCGGAAGCGATAGAGAGGTTTTGGCGCAACTCGCGCCACTGACCGTTCGCGGCGGCTGGGTCGGTGTCGCCCAGCGTCTCTCCGGCCGTTGGCCCAAGCGCTATTTGCGCTTGGTCCGGGTCAGGCGTTTCGCGTTGGCCACCACCCGCCGATGAATCGGTTTCATGCCCTCGTCAGCGATGTCCAGCAGCGCGTCTCCGGCCTCCCGGACGGCTTTCTTGACCAGGGATTGAGAATTTTTGCCCGGCATCCACAGCGACGCCATCCAAGACAGCGCCAACTTTTGATTGGCCTGAAACGTCCGCGCGGCCATGGCGCTCCACGATTCGGTGAGCGCCGCCATTTTTTCGGCGCCCATGCGCTGGAACTCCTTGCGGTCTCGGGCGGACGGCTTCGCGCCCGCCAGCGCCATCTGCGTCAGACGGCGGGCGATGACTTGCGGGGCCGCGACAGCCACCTCGGCGGCTTTGCGGGAAACGGAACGGGTTTTGCGGGTGCGGCGCTCGGCCATCGCGAACTCTCCGATCGGGTTGTCGGTGGTCGCGCTTCAGGCGGCTGGTGTTTCCACCCGTCCGACAGCGCGAAACTCGCGACGAAAGCGCGACTTTCGAGCGAGACTCAAGGTTGAGCGACCCGCGCGCAGCCGCCGGAATCGAGGTCGTCCCCCGTCAAATTCTGGTGGTGCGTTCGCTGGCGGGCCGAGCGGCGGGCCGAGCGGCGGGCCGAGCCGTTTCCGCCGTCGGCGACAGCGAGAAAAGGGAAGTTTTGGCGAACTCCAAGGCTTGCGAAATCAACATGGGCCGCACCAGCGCGAGCAACCCCAATATAAGCGGCGGGCGCTCGGCCGCCTCTTTGTCGCGGCCTTTCTGGTCATCGCCCGAATCAGGGCGGAACAAGGTCCGCAAAAACTGCGGGGGCGAGACGGGCGCGCCGCCGTCAGCGGCGGCTTCGACCTTGCGCCGCTCGTGTCGCCTTCTGCCGCCGGTCAAATCGCCCACGATGAATCCCGCGCTAAATGTCGCCAGCAAAAACCCCGGCGACGTGATCTCGCGGTGAACCCGCGCGCCCAACAAAGCGCGGCGCTCCACGATCAGTTGCTGGCGGAGCTGAATGCGCCGTTCGACGAGTTCGATTTCGTCATCCAACGGCAATTCCTCCAGGGCCGAGGTCGATTGGCTCTCTACCGGCTCGTTCATGACGGTTTCTCCGTACCTTTCAATTCCGACAGCGTCGATTTAAAACTGCGGACGGTAGCGGAAAAATTCATCCGATCGCGCTGGCCCATCATCTTCTTGTAAAAGATAAAGGCCACCAGCAGATGGGCCGCCACCACCAGGGCGGACGCCGTGCTCGCCATCATATAGCCCCGCTCCGACACAAACAGGACGATCGCCGCGAGGAGCACCAACCACGCGATAAACGCGAAGATCAGCGCGCCGGCGCCGAACGCGACCAGAGCGGCCGCGCTGCCGCCCACGCGCTTGGTTTCCAGCAGGGCGAGCTTGGCGTGGTCTTGCAACAGCTCACTGAAGTCCTTGATCAAAGACTTCGTTTCTTTCAATACCCCCGGCGTTTTTGCCGGGGGATCGGAAGGGGCCTGTGAGCTTGCAATGTCCTTCACTGCGTTAGAAGAATCCACAGGCAACGCTCGCGGTGGTTTTACAATAAACGGCTCAACACGAAACCGCTGGCCAAGGCGATGAGCAACGCTTTGACGGGCTGTTCGTGCACGTACTCTCGCGTCTTGACCAGCCACTCCTCCTTCACTTCGTTGAGCTGCTGCCTTTTCTCGTCCACTTTGTCCGCCATGTTGGCCGCCATGTCGGCCGCTTTGTTCACGGCGTCATGCGCGCCCGAGGCGACGCGGTTGAGCGTGTCGCCCATCTTGTCGGCCGCGTTGGCCGTGGCGTCCGCCGCTTTGTCGACCGCGTCATGCGCGCCCGACGCCACCCGGTTCACCTTGTTGTTCACATCCCGCTCGAAGGAGCTTGAACCGCCAAAACGATCTTGATTTTCCATGGTGCGCTCTCACTATTGAGGAACTGGTGGACCCGCCGCTCGGGGCCGATGATTGGCCCCGATGGCCCGATCCGCGAAATAAAGTCAAACTGTCGATGCGGCCAAAGGCTTTCGGGCGCGCGGCCGCGTTTCTCGAAAATGGCCTTAACGGCCGTCGCGGTCCGCGTCGCCCGGCATGGCGCGCTCGATGCGATCCCACGCCTCGCGACCGGCGGCTTTGGCCTGTTCCCACGTCAGGCGGGACTTGCCCTTGACGCGCTCCCAGTCCGCCTTGAGTTCGGCTTCGTGGGCCTCGTACGTGCCGTCCTGATACCGGCCGCGCCCTTCGTAGCCGAGCCGATAAGCGGCCGCATAGTCATCGTCGTAGGTATAGCCGCTGGTGTAGCCGGGGCGGCTGACATAGTTGTCGCGCCAATAGGCGTCTTCGACCGTCGGATTGACCGATTCGGCGACTCCTTTACCCGCCAGACCGCCGGCGATCGCGCCCACTACCGCGCCCACGGCGGTGCCGATGGGACCCGCCACCGAACCGACCGCCGCGCCCGCCGCCGCGCCGCTCGCCGCACCGACGCCGGTGCCGACAGGATGGGCGCCGGACTCGCCGCTGATCGGATCCGCGTTGCGAGGATTGTTGTCGTTCATGGAGATCTCCTGTCCGTATTCACGTATATCGGATTAAATCGACGACGGCAAGGCCGCGAACCGCGCGGGCGAATCCGACTGATCCTCGCCGTCCCCTGTATCACCTTTCCCAGACTTAGGATTGGTACCGCGCACCATTACTAAAGTTCATTGCGATTTGATCCCCGAATCGATAATTCATGTTCGCAAGCGCCTGACGCTCCCATTCGATACCGTTATTAATGGAACGAGCATCTCTATAAGACTTTACTTTTAATGAAAATTATAGCCGACGGGCGCACAACCCTTTCATCCGGGCACCAACAGCGCACCGATGATGGCGTAGAATAAAGCGGGAAGCAGATTGCCGACGCGAATGCGGCCGATCTCCAGCAAATTGATCCCGATACCCAAAATCAGCAACCCGCCAGCCGCGTTGATAGCGTCCAGAACCGCCGGTTCCGACAGAAAAGCCAATTGTCCCGCCAGCAGCGTGATGCTCCCCTGCACCACCAGGACCGGCAGCGCCGAATACAGCACGCCGACCCCCATCGACGAGGCCAGAGCGATGGACGCGACGCCATCCAGCAACGATTTCAATAACAGCACGCTGGGATCGCCGACCGTCCCATCCCGGATCGAGCCGACGATGGTCATCGCGCCGGTCAGATAAAGCAAAGTGGCGGTGACGAAACCTTCGACGAACCGGCCGGAATTGGCGCGCAGCCTGTGCCGCAGCGCCTCGGCCAGACCTTCCAGGCGCTGCTCGATCCGCAGCAGTTCGCCGGTGATGCCGCCCAGCAGCAAGCAGCCGATGGCCAGCAAGGTGTGCTGGGCCTCCAGCGCCATGCGCAAACCGATAGCGACCACCGCCAAGCCCAAGGCTTGCATCACGATGGTTTTGATGTTCTCCGGCAGGCGCGAACCGGCGGTGAGGCCGATGGCGCCGCCGATCACGACCGCGCCGGTATTGACCAGAGTGCCGATCACCGTCGCCGTCCCCGCGCTTTGGGCGCATCCGCGATCACGGCGCTAACCCCACAACATCTTGGCGCCGACGCCCGCCAGAAAGACGGCGAAGATTTTCTTCAGCGTCTCGGTGGGCAAACTGTGGGCGAGTTTCGCCCCCAGCGGCGCGAACAACATGCTGGTCAGGGCGATGCCGACCAGCGCCGGGCCATAGACGTAACCCAAGCTCCAGGCCGGCAAAGCGGTCGCGTTCAAGCCCGCGATCGCGAAACCGAGCGCGCCGGCGACCGCGATGGGCAAGCCGCACGCCGCCGAGGTCGCCACGGCCTGGCGGATCTGCACGTTGCACCAGGTCAAAAACGGCACGGTCAGCGATCCGCCGCCGATGCCCACGATGGCCGAAACCGCACCGATGATCCCGCCCGCCGCCAACATTCCACCCGTTTTCGGCAACTCGCGATGCGGCGCGGGTTTCGCGCCGAGCCCCATCTGCACCGACATGGCCAGCACGAACACCGCGAAGATTTTCTGCAAGGTGAAGCTGGAGAGGAGATCGGCGACGGCCGCCCCCAGCCACGCTCCGACGATGATGCCGGGCGTCAATCGCCCGACCGCCGGCCACAGCACCGCGCCCCGCTGGTGGTGGGCGCGGACCGAGGAGATCGAGGTCAGAATGATGGTGGCCAGCGAAGTGCCGATGGCCAGATGCATGATGGCGCTCTCGGCGATCCCCTGGCGCTGAAAAATCCAGGCCAGCGCCGGGACGATGATCAAGCCGCCGCCGACGCCGAGCAGACCGGCCATGACCCCGGCAAACGCCCCCAGCAGCAAATAGAACAGCAGAGTCGGTAAAATCGGTTCCAAGATCGGGTTATCCTATTCTCGCAAAGCGGTTCCAGAAAGCGGCACACGGCTTTGGCTGTGCTAAAGTCCACCCTGGCAAAACCACCGCGCGACTGATCGAAGGGGTTATTGTAAAGGGGGATCGGCGGGCATGTCCCATCCGGATGCAGGATTTCGCAGCCTCCCTCCGCTTTAGGCGATCACAGAACAGCGAAAAACGGGCAAAAGCATGAACATCAAAAAAATCTGCGTGTTGGGCGGAACCGGTTTCGTCGGGCGGCACTTGGTTTCGCGGCTGGCCAATCAGGGCTATCGGCTCAAGGTGTTGAGCCGCCACCCGCAACGGCATCGCAGCATCGAGCTGTCGCCGAACACCGAACTGGTCGGCGCGGACGTTCACGACGCCACCGCGCTGCTGGAGCGATTCTCCGGCTGCGACGCCGCGATCAATCTGGTGGGCATCCTGAACGAACAGGGCAACCAGCGCTTCAAGGCCGCACACAGCGACCTGGCCAAGAAAGTGGTCGAAGCCTGCCGGGCCGCCGGCGTCAAGCGGCTGCTGCACATGAGCGCCTTGCGCGCGGACACCCAAGGCCCGAGCCAGTATCTGGCGACCAAGGGCGAGGCGGAACAGACGGTGATGCAGGCGCAAGATTTGGCCGTCACCTGCTTCAAGCCGTCGATCATCTTCGGGCCTGACGACAATTTCTACAACCAATTCGCCGCCATGCTCAGCCTGTTTCCGGCGCTGCCGCTGGCGTGCCCGGACGCCAAGTTCGCGCCGGTCTATGTGGGCGATGTCGCCCAAGCCTTCGCGGTGGCGCTGGAAAACGATGACACTGTCGGCAAGCGCTACGAGCTGTGCGGGCCGCGCGTTTACACCTTCAGGGAAGTGATCGAGGACACGGCCCGGATGCTGGATTTAAAGCGCCGCGTGATCGGGCTGCCGGACTGGCTGGCGCGCCTGCAAGCGAAAGTGATGGGGCTTTTGCCGGTGAAGGTGTTCACGACCGATAACTATCTTTCGCTGCAAGCGGATAGCGTTTGCAGCAGCAACGGCCTGGAAGCCCTGGGAATCAGCGCCCACTCGGTGGACAGCATCATGCGGATGCACCTGGCCGACAAAACCCAGCGCCGCCGCTACGACGCCCTGCGCAAGAGGGCCGGCCGCGGCTGAACGCGCTGGTCGGCGGATCGGGCGGGCGCGTTGGCCGGCGCGATCAGCTCGCGTCGAACCGGTCGAAACTCATGGTGAATTGGCCGCGCCCGCGCGTCATGCCGCGCAGGTCGGTGATATAGCCGAGCAGGCGATCCAGCGCGCAATCGCAGCGGATGACGGTCATCTCCCCCAGGGTTTCGGTATCTCGGATCAGCGCCCGCCGCGCCCGCAAGTCGCCCATGACCGCGCCGACATCGCTTTCCGGGACCACCACTTCGGTCGCCATGATCGGGCGCATCGCCAATCCCCCCGCCTGCGCGAACGCCTTGCGGGCCGCTTCCGCCACCGCCACCCGCAGCGCCTGGGGGCTGGATAAGCCGCCAAACAATTCGAGTTCCATCACCCGCACCGCGACATCCTGCAACGGCGCGCCGGTCGCGGGACCGCCGGCCACGGCGTCTCCGGCGCCGCTCGCCACGGCGTCGCGCTGCGCCGCATTCAGCTCCGCGCCCTCCGGTTTGACGGAGGGCTCGACCATGACCGTCACCCCCGCGCCGCGCGCCAGCGGTTCCACCGCCACTCGCGCCCCGGCCTTCATTTCCAGCCGCTTGCCGTCCGCCTGCTCGATCTGGCGGTGAAACAGGCTCTCCGCTTCGGCGCGGCGGCCGATGGTTTCGCGCAGCACCACATCCGGTCGTCCGGTCCGGATGTTGACGTTGAATTCCCGGCTCAAGCGTTCGGCGGCGATTTGCAGGTGCAACTCGCCCATCCCGCGCAACACCCGTTGGCCGGTCTCGCGGTCTTCCTCGACTCGCAGCGTCGGATCTTCCTGCTGCAACTTCTCCAGCGCCTCCAGCAATTTTTCCTCGTCGGCGCCGGACTGCGGTTCGATCGCCAGACCCAACACCGGTTCGCGGGCTTCGATCCGCTCCAGCCACAGAGGATGCGACGGCGCGCACACGGTGTCGCCGGTGCCGGCCCAGCGCAATCCGGCCAGCAGCACGATCTGACCGGCGCTCGCCCGCTCCAGGCGGGTTTTGCGATTGGCGTCCACCTCGAACAAGCGGGCCACCCGTTCCTGGCGCACGCTTTGATTCGGGCCGGGGATAGCGATCTCGTCGCCCGGTTTCAGGACGCCGCGATACAGCCGGACAAACACGTGGCGGCGGCCTTCCCACAGTTGCACCTTGAACGCCAGAGCCGCCAGCGGCCCGTCCGCCGTCATCGCCACCCATTCGTCGCTCCCGTCGGGCCGGTGCGCCAGGCTGGGCGGGCGCTCGCTCGGCGACGGCAACAGCCGGGTCACGCCATCCAGCAGCGGTTGGATGCCCTGGTTGCGCAACGCGCTGCCGGCAAAACAGGGGAAAACCTTGCCGGCCAACACCGCTTGACGCAGCGCCGACCACACCCGCTCCCGGTCGGGTTCTCGCTCGGCCAACACCTGTTCGGCCAGCGCCTCATCCATTTCCGCCGCCGCCAGCAACAGATTTTCCCGCCAAGGCTGCAACTGCCGCCACGTCGCCGGATCGCAAGCTTCGATGTCCACCTGTTCGCCGCGTTCGCCGTGAAAGCGCCAGCGGGTTTTGTCGATCAAATGGACCACTGCGCCCTCGTAATCGCCGGGCGGCGGCGCGGTGATCGCCACCGGCTCGACCGCGAAGCGCTCGCGCACCGTCGCCAGCGCCCGCGCGAAATCCGCGCCGGGCCGATCCAGTTTGTTGACGAAAAACAAAGCCGGCAAGCGAAACCGGGCGCGTTGCCGCCAGACGGTTTCGGTCTGCGGCTCGACGCCGCGCACGCCGTCCAGCACGATCACGCAACCGTCCAGCACCCGCATCGAGCGTTCGACTTCGATGGTGAAATCGACGTGACCGGGCGTGTCGATCAGTTGAATCGCGTGTCCGCGCCAGGGCAGTTGGGTCACGGCGGCGGTGATGGTGATGCCGTGTTCCTGCTCCTCGACCATGTAGTCCATGTGCGCCGCGCCTTCGTGCACTTCGCCGATCTTGTGCGAAGCGCCAGCGTAATACAGCATCCGTTCGGTCAGGGTGGTTTTGCCGGCGTCCACATGGGCGGCGATGCCGATATTGCGCACCCGCGCAAGGTCGAGTTCCTCGGCCATGACTTTTTCTCGATTCAAAAAATGGAGGCGGCTGGAAGCGGCCCAGCTTAGCGAAAACGACGGTTGCGGTGTAGCGTTTTTCGGCCTGAACCCAACGGATCGCCGCCTCAAACCCCGCGTCGGATGCGGCCGCGCCGCAGCGCGCAAAATTTCGTGCTGGCCCGCTGCTCGCCGGTGGCGCCACCGGTTCTCAAGGGCGTGTGATGCGTGGCGCGAGCGAGCGAAAGCGCGGCCGATGAGATCGAGCGCGGGAATTTGATTTGGGGTTTATTTTGTCCGAAATCGCGGCCCTGCCCGCAACCGCGACGCGCGTTTGGCCGGAACCGGTTGCCCGCGCCGAGGCTCCGGCCGTTCAGGGCGCGATCCGCCGGCACTCCAGATAAAAGCGCTTTTCGTCGGCTTCGCCCATCGAAAAGGTTTTGCGCGGCAAAGCGCCATCGCGGATGACGGTGCGGAAGAAATCGCCCTTGGCCAGCGCCGGCAGATAAAACCCCATGTTGCCCGGCTGCCGCCCGAGCCGCTCCAGCACGTCCTCGCCGTGAATGTAATCGAGCCGCGCGCCGGTTTGGGTTTTGAGATGTTCATCCAAAAAAGCTTGCAAGGTGGCGACCGGCAAGGTCAGGCGCGGCCGCTCGATGTCCAGCACCCCGCACCGGTCCCGCGTCAAAAACGCGATGGCGTGGCGGCCGGATTTCTGGAGTTCCGACCACGTTTGCCGGGCGGCTTCCCACGACGGCGCATCCAGCACCCGCAAGCGCGCCTGTTGCGCGCCCAGAAAGTCGGCCAGCGCCGCCAGCAGCGAGTCCGCTTTCACGCCGAAAGCCAGCCGGTGGATCGGCTCGAACTGCAATCCCGGATCGTGCAGATTGACCAGTTCCACCAGCGCGTGACGGGCCGGATGCCGCATGATCGCGACCGGATCGGGCGCGGCGCGCTTGAGGTTTTCCCAGAGCGTCTTGGCGGTGGCGAAAGAATGGTTGCCATCGCCCATGGCGTAGAGCAACACCGGTTCCCCCTCGACGCCGTAGCGGTCGGAAAAGGCCGCCGGATCGGCCAATCGGCTCAACTGTTCCACCGCCCACTGCACCAGCAGCGGATGGGCGGCCCGCCAGCCGCGCACCCGCCCGCTGTCGAACATCAGCGGAAAATCGTACAAACAGTCCTGCGGTTCGGCGAACAAAGGTTCGATCACCGACCGCTCGGGATCGTCGATCAAAACCATCACGTGCGGCAGTTCCACCAGCGCCTTCTCGCGCACGCGAATCCTGGGGGGCAAGCGCTCCAAAATGGTCCCTTCAGTCGGGCGGATCAAGGCTTTAGCGCCCGGGCGGTAGTCGTAACATTCCAAGTCGAGCGCCGCGATCAAGCCCTTGCGCGAACGGCCCCGCCCGGTTTCCCGCTCCACCAATATAAAACCGGGCGGCTGCTCGGTCAGAACAGGCTCGTCCAGATAGCGGCGCATGGTTTGCTCGATCTGCGCGATCCGCCGCGCCTCATCGGCCGTTTCCAGATAAACTTCCGGCAGCATCAACCGCAGCGTGGACGGCGCGTCAGCCACTAAGTTTTCCACGCCCCGCCAGTAATCCGGCTGCGATGTGTATTGATCGCAGGCCACCACCGCCCACTTTGTCAGGTCCGTGCCGGTTCTAGGCAACAGAATCGTGGGAACCTGTAAACCGATCTGGGCGAAATTCATCAACACTCACTCTCAGGTTGGTAACCGCAACGGTTGCTGCCGGCGCTAAAACGCGCCGGGAAACCGCGCAAGCTTAACAAATGACCCTCGGGCGCTCCAGCAATCGGGCCAGACGTATTATCATTAGCGAGGGTGGCCAGCCGGCGCCCCCCAGCGATCACCGGCCACCTCTTTTCGCCACTTTCAAGGAATCCGTGTATGAGCAAGCTCAAGACCGTCGGGATTGTCCTGCTGGTCCCGCTTTTGATCGCCGGCGCACTGTGGGGCTATCTATGGTACAGCACCAAACAGCAGGTCGATCAATGGGTGGCGCTGGCGAAACCGTTCGCCGACATCAGTTACGGCGGCATCGACGTCGCGCCCACCGGCTCGATCGGAGTCAACCGGCTGCGGATTATCCTCCACGATCTCGACGACTATCTGACCATCGGCTCGGTTCGCCTCAAAGCGCCCGATATCCTGCAGTTGCTCAAACTGCGCTGGCAGCTCAGCCAAGGGCAACTGCCGCCCGCGATGACTTTCGCGCTGCACCAGTTTGAAATCCCGCTTGATGGCGGCTTGCTGGGCACCAGCCAGGAAACGCTGTCTCGGCGCTCGCCGTTCGGCGATCTGGACGCTTTGGGCTGCGGGCCTGTCACGGCGCTCGGCCGCGCCGAGTGGCAGGAGATGGGTTATCACCACCTGATCGGCGACATGGAGGCGGGTTATCGGCTGGATAGCGGCCGCAACGTCATGGAGCTCCAGTTACGGAGTTCCAGCCGGGATTGGGCGACCGTCGATGTGGACCTCGGCCTGGCTGCGGCCGGGGCGGCGCGGACCCTCGCGGCGCTTGCGACTTCAGGGCCGGTCAAGCTCAGCAAGTTGCATGTCGTGGTGCGCGACGAGGGTTTCAACCAGCGCCGGAACCAGTATTGCGCCGCGAAAGCGGGCAAAACCATCGACGCCTATCTCGCCGATCATGTCCGGCTGCTGGAAGACCGGCTGCGCGCCAACGGCGTTTATCCG
The DNA here is from genome assembly GCA_016790045.1 of Candidatus Competibacteraceae bacterium. Taxonomy (GTDB): domain Bacteria; phylum Pseudomonadota; class Gammaproteobacteria; order Competibacterales; family Competibacteraceae; genus Competibacter_A. Next base: position 22,408 of record JAEUPW010000108.1, on the reverse strand, counting down.
GGTTTGGGGTTGATCGAGGCTTATCGGCAATACCTGAAGGAAGGCGGCAAACTGACGCTCGCGGCCGCGCCTCCCGCGCCCATCGACCCCAGGGAACTCCAGTTTTATAAGCCCGGCGACGCCATCAAGCTCGCGGGCCTGACGCTCAGCGTCAACGACCAGCCGGTTTCCGATCTTTCGGTCAATTGGGATGGCACCAAGATCGCCCGAGCGCTGGCGGTAGGGGCCGAAAGCGCTCCGGAAGCCGAGGAGCCGCGCCCGAGTTCGCCGAACGCGCCGCCCGCCATGGTTCAAAAATCGTTTCGCCCGGTCGCAACCCACCAGTTGGGCCAGCACATCGGCCAAATCGCGAGGATCAAGACCGCGAACAACAGCCAGTATCGGGGCAAACTGAATGCTGTCGCCGAAGGCAGCGTGAGCATCACGATCTCGCGATCCGGCGGCAGCGTAACGCTATCCCTGCGCCAAGAAGACATCACCGACGCCCAAATCCTCCAGTGACGCCCAGCGAAAGCGCGAAGAACCCGGTCAAGAGGGCGGAAAATCTTGAAAATCGCGCTTCCGATTAACGGACCAGCCGGATCAACAGCAACACGAACACCACCACCAGGGCCAGCGGGATCAAGACCGCCGGCCAATCTTTCTTGGCGTTGCGGCTGCGCTCGATCGCCGCCTTGACGCCTGGCCGGAACCACAGCAACACCAACAGCGCCGCCAGCCCACCCAGCAGAATTTCCCACCATGCCGCCGCTTCCATCACGCCTCCTCGGATCGCCCTTTGGGCGCGCTCAATTTTTTCCGGGCCCGCCGCCGGGCGGCAACACCGGCTGCGGGAACGGCATCACGTTATCGCCGCTCTCCACCGGCCGGATTTTACTGACCCCTTCCCGTTCCACCTCGTCGATCCGCAAAATATAATGCAAGGGAATGAAGGTGCGCCGCACGTCGGTGAACTCGCTCTGCAACCGCTCCTCGGCCGGGTTGACCAAAACGCTCGAACGTTCGCCGAACAGCAGTTCCTCGACCTCGATGAAGCCGTATAGCTCGCCCTGATAAATGCTGCGCGCGTAGAGCTCGTAGAGTTTACCCTGGCTGATAAAGAGGATGCGGTAGATACTTTTGGTTATTTTGGCCATCGTCCATTCGGTTCAAGTGTAAGTCGGTTAACGGTCAATCTAACCCCGTTTGACGCATCCGGTAAATCCCAATCGAGCCTCCAGCCCATTCGACCATCGCTCATGCGCTCCATTCAAAATCCGCCGGGCAAAACCTTTACCGTCGTCAGTCTGACCGAACCCGGTCGCGCGTTGGCCGAGCGCCTGCTCGCTTGCTGGCCCAACGCCGAGCACCGGTATCGCCCGCAACCGTTTCAGGAAGCGGTCCAGGCCTGCTTTCAAACCGGGCAGCGCCTGATTCTGCTGTGCGCGGTCGGTATCGCGGTGCGGACGCTCGCGCCGGTGTTGCGGGATAAGCACCGCGATCCGGCGGTGCTGGTGATGGACGAACACGGCCGCTTCGTGGTGCCGATCCTCTCCGGCCACGAGGGCGGCGCCAACGAATGGGCGCGACAAATCGGGCAAGCGCTCGGCGCGCAATGCGTCATCACCGGCGCGCAACGCTACACCCAACCTTTGCTGGTGGCCGGGCTGGGCTGCAATCGGGGCTGCCCCTTGGAACGCCTGCTGTCGCTGTTGGATCAAACCTTGAGCGCGCACGGTTTGCGGCGGGAAGAATTGAGCGCCCTGGCCAGCATCGAACTCAAGCGGGACGAACCGGGCTTGCAGCAGTTGGCCGCCGCTTTGGCGCTGCCCATCCATTTTTATCCGGCCCGCACCCTCGGCGCTTACGGCGACCGACTCAGCCAAAAATCCGAGATCGTGTTCCGGGAAACCGGCTGTCATGGCGTGGCGGAAGCGGCGGCGCTGGCGCACGCCGAACGGCTGATCGACCATCCCTTTCCGGCGGAACTCATCGTGACCAAGCAGAAGAATGCTGACGCCACCCTGGCGGTGGCCCGCGTTTACGGCAATCCCGAATGAATCGGGACAGGCCGCTTCGGGCGCCGGATCGCGCCGGGGCAGGCCAATGTTCAGTCGATGCCGAACACGCAATTCTTGCCGCTTTCCTTGGCGCGATAGAGCGCTTTATCGACTTTTTGCATCAAGGCTTCCACCGTCTCATCTTGCCCGAACGTCGCGATGACGCCGAAACTGGCGGTCACCTTGACAGCCTGATCGGCTTCCGCCTCGACCGCTGTGGCAGCGATGATTTTGCGCGCCCGCTCCGCCCAGGTCGCCGTCGTTTCGAGATTGGTTTCCGGCAAGATGACGATAAATTCCTCTCCGCCCCAGCGACAGGCGGTATCGATTTCCCGAATGTTCTTCACCAGCATCTCCGAGACCATCTTGAGCACGCTATCGCCGCACGCATGGCCGAAGGTGTCGTTGACCTGCTTGAAATTGTCCAAGTCGATCATGGCGATGCCCAGAACGCGCTTGAACCGACGGCAGCGCTCCAGCTCTTTGCTTAAAATCCCCGTGGTAAAGCGACGGTTGTAAAGCCCGGTCAGCGCATCCTGGGTGGCGGCGCGCGACAATTCCTCGATCAGCCGCGCCCGTTCCGAAATATCCCGCAGCACCGCCGTCATCTCCGTATCCGCGCCCACCCGGATTTTCGCGATGGCGATTTCCAGCGGCACCTCGGTGCCGTCAGCGCGCAACCCGGTCACCGCCGCCCGCGAATGCATCGGGCGGGCATCGACGACGGAATTGCGGAACGCGGCGATATACTCCGAATGTTTGTTGCGGTAGCGTAACGGGACAAAACGGCTGAGATGCATACCGTGCACTTCGTTTTCGCCCACGCCGAAAATCTCGCGGGCGGCTTCGTTCATCAATTTGATCGTCTGTTTTTCATCGACGGTAATGATGCCGTCGTAAGCGTTCTCGATGACGGCCTGAAAGCGCTGCCTGGTGATATTGAGCTGCTGTTCGAGGAGTTTTTTGTCGGTTATCTCGACGCAGGTGTTGATCACGCGGCCGCAATCCTGCGCCGGGGACAAAACCGGCGACGCGACGACGCGCCACCAGCGCGTGAGGCCGTTTCGCTCGATCACCATCTCGATTTCTTGAGAAGTTTGCTCGCTCAAACAATCCTGGAAACAGGCTCTTAACTGTTTTTCCACATAGCGGGGCAAAATTTCGATGATCGTTTTTCCAACGCATTCACTGATGGGCTTGTCGGTGATTTCTTCGTAGAGCGTATTGGCGCTGATCAGCTTGAAAGCGCCCGCCGCGCCCTGAGACTCGAAAATGGCAAAGCTCGCTCCAATGGTTTCCAGAGAATTGAACAAGTGGGCGTGATCGCCTTGCCTGAACATGTTTTATACCCTTTCGATCCCTAGAAGAAATGCCAGCGGCAGATGTACGCGCGCCCGCCAGGCTCGCTCGGAATGCTCGGCCCCCTGAAACTTTCGCACCTGCCAGTCGCGCTCCGGCCGATAACCTGCTCTGCTAATAAAATGATTCATCTGTATCTGATAAGTCTCATATTCGTGATCTAAAGTTTCTGTACCGTAGTCAAAATAGAGTTTATGCAAACCGGGTGCCGGCAAAGAATTGCCAAACCAGTTTAGCACAAATTCTTTTCCAATCGGCCAGTGCGTCGACAGGCAGGCGGCTCCACCCAAAATTTCGGGATACTCGATCAAAGCGTACAGCGAGATGAGACCTCCCATGCTGGAGCCCATCACGAAGGTATGAAGCCGGTCCGGCAACGTGGGATAACGCTCGTCAATGAACGGTTTCAGCTCTTGCGTGATCAGTCTCAGATAAGCGTCCGACAGCGGTTCCCCGCCGGCTTGCCGGCTGAAATCGGCTAAAAGCTCTTTTGCTTCCGGCGTGAGCAACGGTTTGCGAGGCATGTATTCGCGCCAGCGCAGCGGGCTGTTCCAGATGCCGACGATGATCGCGCCAGGGTGAGCGCCGGCCGCCATCAGGCCCGACATCGCCTCGATCACCCCCCAATCCACCCCGATAAACGATGCGGCGGGATCGAACAGATTCTGTCCGTCATGCATGTAAATGACCGGGTAGCGGATCGCGGAATCCGGCGAAGCGGCGGGCGGGCACCACACATCGACATGCCGGGGCGCGAGGTGGCGCGAGGGAAAATCCGCGTGGCGGACGAGCTGTCCGGCCCCGCGCGCGCCGGCGTCACCGTTTCGGATGCTATTCATGTTCGACCCCATTCGGTTAACCTTTCTTTAGCCCCTCCCGCCGGAGGGAATCCTTAACCCTCACTTGGGGCCTTCATGAACCGACTTTACATCATCGGCGCCGGTCCCGGCGGGCTGGAACACTTGAGCCCCGCCGCTCACTCGGCGCTTGAATCCTGCACCGATCTGGCCGGGCATGGCCTGTACCTGAATTTGCTGGGGCGGCTGGCGGAAGGCAAAACGCGCCATAAAACGCCGATGGGCGAGGAACTGGCGCGCGCGGCGCTGGCGCTCGATCTGGCCGCCAGCGGCCGGACCACCGCGCTGATTTCCAGCGGCGACGCCGGCATTTACGGCATGGCGACGGTCGTGTTCGAGCTGTTGGCGCGCAAGCCGAAACCGGAATGGGCGGCCGTCGAGATCGAGGTGATACCGGGCATTTCGGCGATGCAGGCGGCCGCCGCGCGAGTGGGCGCGCCGCTGGCGCACGATTTTTGCGTGATTTCGCTTTCCGATTTGCTGACGCCGTGGACATTGATCGCCAGGCGCATCGATCTGGCCGGTCAGGGCGATTTCGCCGTGGCGTTTTACAATGCGGTTTCCAACAAGCGTTCCTGGCAACTGCTGGAGGCACGGCAAATCCTGCTGCGCTACCGCCAGCCGGAAACGCCGGTCATCGTCGCTTTCAACGTCACCCGCAAAGGCGAGCAAATCACCGTCACCACCCTCGGCGAGCTGGACCCGGAACCGCTGAACATGCTGTCGCTGGTGATGGTGGGCAACAGCGAAACTCGGCGGGCGGGGAAATGGGTCTTCACCCCGCGCGGCTATCACACCAAACCGGGATTGGCCGATTCGGCGATCGCCGACGCTCAATCGCCGACACTCACCGGAGCGTTTTAGAATAAGTGTCTCTTTTCGATGTATCCGACAAGACAAACGCTTTAGTACAGCCAACATCCGCGGCGAACGTCCTCGAACGGCGCCCGCTCCCGCGCCCATTCGGCCGCAAGTTCGCCCAGATCGGCCCCCGCTTCCAGCGCCAAACGCAGCCTGTCATCCCCCCCTAGCAGGTCGATGGCCGGAATGTCGGCCACGAATTCATAGGGCTTCTCGCGCCAGACGAAGGCGTCGGGCGCGACGCGCTTGACGCCGTCCAGGAACGCGACGCCGACCGCACATGAGTCAAAACGGCGGCGGTCGGTGAGATGAATTTGCACCCCGCCGCAGGTGCCGCCGGCGTGCTTTTGAAACTTGGGCCGGAAATACAGCGGACGGAAGCGACAACCGGGAAGATCGCGCCGCGACAGCTCGGCGGCCAAGCGCTCGGGATCGACGCCCGGCGCGCCGGCAACTTCAAAAGGCCGGCACGTTCCGCGCCCTTCCGACAGTTCGGTGGCCTCGACCAAACACATGCCGGGATAAACCAGCGCGGTATCGACGGTCGGCATGTTGGGCGAGGGATAGACCCACGGCAACCCGGTTTCCTCAAAGAACATGTCGCGCCGCCAGCCCCGCAGCGGCATGATTTCCAACTCGCAGCGAGCGCCGCGATCGCGCTGGACGTAACGGGCGATCTCGCCGGGCGTCAGGCCGTGGCGGTTCGGCAACGGATGCAGGCCGACGAACGATTCAAATCCCGCTTTGACGAGATTGCCTTCCGTGGTCAAACCGTCGATGGGGTTGGGACGGTCGCACACCAGCACCCGCACGCCCACCTTGCCCGCCGCCTCCATGCATAAGGCCATGGTCCAGACGAAGGTGTAATACCGCGCGCCGACATCCTGTAAATCGATCACCAGCGCATCGAGATCGGCCAGTTGGTCCTGGCCTGGGGTCAGGCTGTCGAAGGTCGCGCCATAGAGACTGTGAACGGGAACCCGCAAGCGCGGATCGAGCGACACATCCTCGACATCTTCCATATCCTGGGCCTCGCCGCGCGCGCCGTGTTCCGGACCGAAGATAGCCTTGATGCGAGCGCCCGCCGCTTGCAGCAAATCGAGCGCGTGGCGCAATTCGGCGTCGACGCTGGCGGGATGGCAGACCACGCCGATGCGAGCGCCGCGAATCTTCTCGGGCTGTTCGCGGACGAGGGTTTCAAGACCGGTTTGAACGCGGGACATGGCGGGGCGCGATCCTTGTTGAGGCTATGGGGAAGAGGATTCTAACCCCGAGCGCACCACCGCCGCAGCCTCGCCGGCGATGGGGCGCGAACCGCCTCGCGGCTTTCGCCAACCGATGGGCCAGCTTGGCCCGGCTCAAACTGACCGAGTCGCCCGCCTTTCCGGCCCCATCCTCGGCTCACGTCCGAAAACAGGAGATTATCGGCATAAAAACTATAGTCCATTCAAATGATTATGCTGTTTTGGCACCGAATGTGCCGGTCTTTTGGATATCCCTGGCCTCCATACCGTATTCAAGGCGCGAACATCATGAAAAAAGACAAGCATGGCAATCAATGCAGCAAGCTCCTGCCGGTCAATATTTTCACCCTCGCGCCTGTGAAGTTCGATTACGCCAAGGCGATCACCTACGCGGAAAAACTGTATGGTTCGAACGGCATCTACTTCGACATTCGCCAGCAAGCCTGTCTGGCGCTCACCGACGAACAGACGGTCAAGCTGGCCGTGATCGACGGTCAGTGCAAATGGGATCAAAACAACGCCGAACAGGACGACTTGTTCGAACTGGTCAAAGATAGGGTCGGGACCGGCATCACCGCTTTCATTGTCGGCGGCATCCACGACGGGGCCAATTCGATCGCGGGTTGCGCCGGCCACAATCCCGCCAAGCCAGCCATCGCCGTTTCAGCCGCCGGGACCCTCTACACGCTGGCCCACGAGCTGGGGCACGTGCTGCTGACGTCCACCTTCGCGCCGGTTCACGAGACGGTGACCAGCAATATCATGATCAACGGCACCCACAAGATTCCCGAGAACAGTTTTCCGACTTTCAACAAAAAACAAATCGCGCAGATCCTGAAAAGCACGCATCTGAAGGACTGCTGAACCATGACGCCAGAACGACGCAACACGAAAATCGAGCGGTATGGATTGACTGCGGCGTTCGCCGCCGCTTTGCTCGGTGCGGCGCTCTTATTTTCTGAAGGGTTATCCAGGCCCTCTCACGCGGAGACCACGATGGCTACAATGACGGAAGAACAGCTCAAATCGCGGGTTGCGGAACGTTATCGGGCAGCGTTCGGGAAACTGTATTTTCAAAATCCCGTCGATCGAGCCTACGTGCCCATGCCGGCGATTTCCGCCAAGGACCTCAAGGTGACCGGCGAAACCGAAACGGCCTGGACTGTGACGCATGACCCGCTGGTCGGTGTGATCGTGCGCGCCACCGTGTCCAAGACGGCCGGACTGGTGCAGTTTGACACCGTCGAGATGGCTGTCGAATAAAATGGCGCCGGGGCATTTCCGCCATCAGTTCCCCGCTGCCGCTGCCGCATTTGATTGCAAACGAGCGTCAACCGACCTCGGCTTCAGGCATCGTCGCGATCCTGCCGGACCCAAATGAGTCGGTCGGCAGGAAAGCCCAAATCCTTGGCTTGTTTGAGCAAATCGTCCAGCACGGCGGACGGCAACTGTCGGCTTCGGGCCAGAATCCACAGATAATCCCGATTGGGACCGCTGATCATGGCATAGGAATAGGCGCTTCGATCCAAAGCGATGACGTGATAACCGCCATAAAAAGGCCCGAAAAACGATACCTTTAAGGAGCCGATATTCGGGTCGCTGGTGAAATAGGCGCGCCCTTCGGCTTCTTTCCAAGCGCCCGCGCGGTCGTTGTAACCTCGGTTCAGCACCCGGACGCCACCATCGTCGCGCACGCTGTAAGTGGCGCTGATGTTGCTCAGACCGCGCTCGAAAGGGTGATCCAAACGCGCGATTTCATACCACTTTCCGAGATAGCGGTCCAAATCGAAGCCGGTGACGGGGGTCACGTCGCCGGGTGGGGCAACCGCGCAACCGGCGAGCGACAACAGCAATAGCAGCAACGTTCTCACGGCGATGGCACTCCGCAGGGCAAATGGAATCGGTTCGATCTCATCGCCATTATGGGCCATCGCGGCAACTTTTCTCGCCCGAATACACCGCCCGTGCGGCTTTCGGCTTCGACCGCGCGCTTTCGGCTCATGCCATCTGCTGGCGACTTGGCTTAATCCGCGTTCGAATCGGGCGCTGCTCGGTTAGAATCGAACGCCTTTGCTGTTTCCGCGTTCGACCTTTGGAACCCTTACGCTGAACCGTCCGCCGCTTTCCTGGCTACTGCTGCTCGGCGCGTTGATCGCCTTCGCGCCGATGTCGATCGATATGTATCTGCCGGGCCTGCCCGCCATCGCCGCCGAGTTCGGCGTCGCGCCTGCCGCCGCGCAGTTCACGCTTTCCAGTTTTTTTGTCGGTTTGGCGCTCGGTCAAGCCGTGCATGGTCCGCTGGCCGACCGCTTCGGCCGCAAACCGCCGCTGTATGCCGGATTGCTGCTTTACGTCGCCGCCTCGCTCGGTTGCGCGCTGGCTCCCGACATCAGCACGCTGACGGCGCTGCGCTTCGTGCAGGCGGCGGGCGGTTGCGCCGGGGTGGTGATCGCCCGCGCGGTGGTGCGCGACCGCTTCGACGCGCAAACCTCGGCGCGGATTTATTCGCTGTTGATGCTGGTGATGGGACTCGCGCCGATCCTGGCGCCCCTGCTCGGCGGCTGGCTGCTGGTGCTGGCCAGTTGGCGCGCGATTTTTATCGCGCTGGCGCTATTTGGCCTGCTTTGTCTGCTGGCGGTCTGGCGCTTCCTGCCGGAAACGCGGCCGGCCGATACCGTGGGCGGCGGCGTCGGCGCGACCCTGCGCACCTACGCGGACTTGCTGCAGGATCGCGATTTTCTGGGTTACACCCTGAGCGGCGGTTTCGCGCAGGCGGGGCTGTTCGCGTATATCACCGGCTCGCCGCACGTCTTCATCGAACTTTACGGCATTCCGGCGCACGCCTACGGCTGGCTGTTCGGATTGAACGCGCTGGGTTTGATCGCCAGTTCGCAGCTCAACCGCCGGCTGCTGCTGCGCTACGGCGCCGATGCGATTTTGCGTCGCGCCAATCGCGCGACCGTATTGTTGGGATTGGTGCTGCTGGCGGTCGCGGCGAGCGGCCAAGGCGGGTTGGCGGCGCTGCTGGTTCCGCTGTTCGGCTATCTCGCCACGCTCGGCTTTACCGCGCCGAACGCGCTGGCCAACGCTTTGGCGAAACAAGGCGCGCGGGCGGGCAGCGCTTCGGCTCTGATCGGCACGCTGCAATTCGGGCTGGCGACGGTGTCGAGCGTGGCGGTCGGCTTGCTCGGCGGCGGCTCGGCGCTGCCCATGACGGCGGTGATCGCCGGCTGCGGGTTGGCGGCTTACGCCGCCCATCGCCTGCTGGTGGGCGATGGAAGGCGTTAGCCGTCAGTAGCCGCTGCGGTAGGTCGGGCTCCATTTTTCGCGGATCAGCTCGTGTTCACCGCTGAAGGTGGAGCATCGGGTGTTGGCGTAAAATTCGTATTTGCGGTTGTTGAGAAATTGCAGGGGGTCGCCGGTCAGCCGCGCCCATTTGTAGCAGGTGCCGAAGGAAATATCGTCTTCGTATTCCCAGGTGTCGGCCGCTTTGTTGAGCGTTTTGACGATGCAGCAGCCATAGCGCTCGTTTTGCTTGAGGGTGAAGCGTTCCGTGAAGCCGTTGGCCATGACGGGAGAGGCGATCTGCGTTAAGGAGAGGGCTAGCCCGGCCAGCCAGAACAGCGGTTTGTTCATGCGATTTGCTCCCTGGTGTTGCGACTGTTTCGTAAGCTTATCAATTCAGTATAGGATAAGCTCGAAAACGCCAACGGCACAATACAAAGTTTTAACGTTCGATTCGGGTTTCAGCGGGCCAATCGAAAAACCGGCCGCAGCGGAAAAGCCGGCTCCCTCACCTATTCCCGGTCGTCCTGAACGTCATGCCGAAAGCGGGAAAAACGGTCGATTCTCGCGCGCGGCTGTTTCGGCGGGGGGCCGTCGACGGGTTTGGGGTCGTCAATCCGAGCTTCAACTCGCCGGGGATCGATTTCCTCGCCCAATCGAAGGGTCCGTTAGTGGCCCACGGCCGCGACAGACCGAAACCTCACTATCCTTTGGTCGATCTCGGCAACCGCAGGGTCGGCGACATCGTGGCGTCAAAGCTTGTCGCGCTCGGTCACCGGAACATCGCCACCGCCAAAAAACACCGGGGCGCTTCACCTTCAACTCACTCGCCCTAAAGGAGCCCTCTATACTCTGATCCCATGTCGATTTCACTAAAATAGCCCACGGCGGCCGGCCTCCGTTGCGATCATGAAACGTTCATCCAACCTTTACGGCGACCTGCGCGGCGCGTTGGTCGGGGCCGCCGTGGTGCTGCCGCAGGCGACCGCGTTCGGCATGACCGTGTTCGCGCCGTATTTGGGCACCGCGCCCGGCGCGCTGGCCGGTTTGATGGGCGCTATCGGCCTGCTGATGATCGCGGGGCTCATCGGCGGCACATCCGGCCTGATCAGCGGGCCGACCGGGGCGACCATGGCGCTGCTCGCCGGGACAGCCGCCGTGTTGGGAGCCGCCGATCTCGCCCCCGCCGACATCGCGTCCGCCTTGTTCGCCATTACCGCGCTCGCCGGTGTCGCGCAATGGCTGATCGCCGTGGCGGGCGGTGCTCGGCTGATGAAATTCATCCCTTATCCGGTCATCGCCGGCCTCACCACCGGCACCGGATTGCTGTTGATGAAATCTCAGTATCCGTTTCTGCTCGGCCTCGAACATCGGGCCCCGCTGGCGCAGTGGCATTGGCTCCCGGTCGCCACCGCCGTCGGCACTTTCCTGATCGCGCGCTATCTGCCGCGCCAGTTCCGCCGCCTCCCCGGCCCCATCGCGGGTTTGGCGGGCGGGACGCTGTTGTTTCACGTTCTGGTTTATGTCGCCGGCCCCGAACTCGCGCCGCCGCACTGGACCATCGGCGCGCTGCCCGCGTTTTCCGAATTTCGCCCGGCATTCCAAACGTTAAGCAAAAGCTCGACGCTGCCTTGGCCTTTCGTTCTCCAGGCCGCCTTCACTCTCGCGGTGCTGGCCTCCTTGAATACCTTGCTGACCTCGGCGGTGGCCGACACCGTGACCGGTTTGCGCCACGATCCCCGCCGCACCTTGCTGGGGCAAAGCCTCGGCCAAATCGCCATCGGCCTGGCGGGCGGGATGGCGAGCGCGGCGAGCGTGGGCGGCACCGCCACCGCCAGCCAAGCCGGCGCGCGGCGCTGGGCCGCGCCGCTTTCCGGCCTCATTCTGCTGGTGTTGTTGCTGTTCCTGGGGCCGGTCGGCCGCTGGCTGCCGACCAGTATGCTGTCCGGCATCATCATCGCTTCCGCGCTCAATTTGCTGGAATTGGATATCCTCGCCTGGGCGCGCCGCAGCCGGACCCGGCTCGATGCGGGGGTTGCGCTGCTGGTGATCGGAGTGACGCTCGGTTACGATCTCATGGTGGCGGTTCTGGTCGGTTTGGCCATCGCCATCCTGCTGTTCGTGCAGGCGCAAAGCCGAATCTCGATCATCCACACGCGCCAAACCGGCCTCCAGCGCCATTCGGTGCGCCAGCGGCCGGTCGAACAGCGCGCTGTGCTGGATTTGCACGGCGACCGAATCGTGATGTACCAGCTTCGGGGGATTCTGTTTTTCGCCAAAACCGAACAGTTGTTCGAGGACATGCTGCCCGATCTCAACCGGCCGGCCTGGGTTATCCTGCACCTGCGCCAAGTGTTGCAAATCGATCTGTCCAGCGTCCGCCTGTTCCAGCAAATCGCGGCGCGCCTGGAAAAGCACGGCGGAGAGCTGCTGTTTTGCGAGGTGCGCGAAGAGTTGGGGCTGGGTCGAGACGTCGAATTGACCTTGCGCAAAGTCAGCCTGCGGCCGGGCCGCCTCAACGTCAAAACCTTTGGTCCGGCCGATCAAGCGTTGGAATACGCCGAAAACGCCCTGTTGAACGCCTTGGACATAAGCCCCGCGCCCGAGCGCCGTTTCGAGTTGGCCGAAATGGATTTGTGCCGCGACATGAAACCGGTGGAACTCAATGCCTTGGCCGCCGCCTTAAGACCGCGCGAACTCGCCAGCGGCGAGCGCCTGTTTTCGGCCGGCGATCCGGGCGCTGAACTGTATCTGGTGCTCCAGGGTCAAGTGGACATTCTCTTGCCCTCCGCCAAGGATCATTACAAGCGCTTGGGCATCTACGGGCCGGGCACCGTGTTCGGCGCGGTGGCTTTTCTCGACCCCGGCCCGCGCACCGCCGACGCGGTGGCGGTGCGCGTCAGCGAGCTGCTGGTGCTCAACCGCGCGGACTTTAACCAGTTGCAATTGACCTGCCCGGATGCCGCTATCGCTCTGTTGTTGGCGATGGGCCGACAGCAAAGCAGCGCCTTGCGCTGGAGCGCCAAAGAAATTCAACGCTTGATCCAATGGTGAAGTTCGCGGTCGAACCGAATGGCATCGGCTTTGGCCCAGAGAAAGCTCGACTCCTCAGCAACGCGCCTGTGCCAGCAGGATTTAAGCGAATGGCCTGCCGGACGGCGCTTAAAAAGCAATAGCCCATTCTTTTGGAAGCCGTTAAAGAAGAGGAAGAAAAGTGAAAGAAAAACTTATCGCCGTTCTGATCATTTTGCTTGTTTTCTTGGGCACCACTTATTATTTGGACAGAATAACCTTTAACCGAACGCCCAAATTATTCGCTACCGAGGGAACTTCATTAATCCAGAGCATATCGGACAGCAAAGCGCTCAATAACGGCAAATGGATTCGCAGTTTTCGCGCCGCCGATGGCGTGATCTATTTGAGAAAGCACCTCAAAAGTGTCGATGGAGGCAAAACGGTCGAGCCGCAAAACGCCATCGACGTAGAAGATATCAACGCCGTCCCCGAACGCGCCGTGTTTTCAAAAAAAGGGATGTTTTACGCGCTTGGCGGGCGCGCCAAGCTGGTGAGTCCGGGCGTTTACAGCTTGGACGCCTGGCGTTCGACCGACGATTTAAAAACGGTTCGCCCCGAAAAAATAACGCTGAATATACCGGAAGGGCCGGCAAAAGAGCCGGAGGAAGGCGTCTGGTACGGCATTTACGTTTTTCGGACGATTCTGGAGCTGCCGGATGGCTCGTGGTTAATGACCATGTACGGGAATTTTGCAGAGGACAATCTGCCCATTCACAACAGAAACGCCAAGGAAGAAACGCGCTTTATGATGCGGTCGTTTGTCGTGAGATCGACCGATCAAGGCAAGACCTGGAATTATCTGTCAAGTATCGCCGTGCCGAAATCGGGCGATCCCATCGGCGAAGGTTTCGTCGAGCCCGCCATCGCGCTGCTCGATAACGGGCAACTGTTATCCATCTTGCGCACCGGCCACCATTTTCCCTTGTACGCTTCCTGGAGCGCGGACTGGGGAAAAACGTGGAGTTCGCCGGTTTACACCGGCCTGGACCGGGGCGTCGACCCTAACTTGATCCGCCTCGGGGATGGGCGCGTCGCCCTGGGCTGGGGGCGGCGTTACCGCGAGGGGTGGTCAAAAATCACCCCGGAAGGCGATCAGTTTTATTTCAAATACCCCGGTGAAGGCGACTCCAATTTGGCGATCAGCGAGGATGGCGGCCAAACCTGGGTCAATCATAAAATTGCCCGAAAAACGGGCTCGACCTATTCGACGATCTTCGAGGTCGAGCCGAACGTCATCTTTTATCAAGTCGATCAGTGGATTGGCCGCATTACCCTCAAACCTCGCTAGCCGCGGCCCCGTCCGGGGTCCGGCGCTGGCGCCGGCCTGGCATCAAGCTGGCGCCGCGCGCTGGAGCGCCGGGGAAAATCGGCGCTCGCGGTGGCGAACCGCCTTGAACGCCCCGCCCTTATCTTTGAAAAGACATCATCTACACTCATTGGGTCACCGGATCGATGGCGCAGATCATTGGCCGGGGCCATATCCGGAATCCGCCGATGGCGTATCGGCGCCGAAACCGGAATCCGCAAGACCTCATCGAGCAACGCGCTTCACTTTGAGCTAACCGAAGGCAACCGACGACCATGATGACCCTCCGCAACGAGTTCCGGAGCCACAAACAGGGCTCCCGACGCCACGGCGGGCAAGCGCCCGTCCCGATTTCAGCGCCACCGGACGACGGCGCCACCGTCAACGAGACCTGCCCGCGCTGCCAGCGCCACTTGACCGCGCACCGTTTTTCGACCGGCGACGGTCTTTCGATCATCACCTATCATTGTATCGAGCACGGCGACGTGATCCCCGCGCGCGAACTCACCGCGCGCGACCACCGATAACGAGGAGGAGAAACCGTGGCAACCCATCACGATTTGGACCCGCTGGAAACCCAGGAATGGCTCGACGCCCTGAAAGCCGTGGAACAGCACCAAGGCGCGGAACGGGCGAATTTTCTCGTGGACAAGCTGGTGCAGGAAGCGCGTCGCGAAGGCATCTATATTCCGGCCTCGCTCAATACCGCCTACCGCAACACCATTCCCCTCGACAAGGAAGAACGCACGCCGGGCAACCGGGATATCGAACATAAAATCCGTTCCGCGATCCGCTGGAACGCGATGGCGATCATCCTGCGCGCCAACAAGGAATCCTCCGAACTGGGTGGCCACATCGCCAGCTTCCAGTCCTCGGCGCTGCTCTACGACATCGGCTTCGGGCACTTCTGGCACGCCGCTTCGGAAAACCACGGCGGGGATCTGATTTATTTTCAAGGCCATTCCGCGCCGGGTTTCTACGCCCGCGCCTTTCTCGAAGGCCGGCTGACCGAAGAGCAGATGCTCAAATTCCGCCAAGAGACCGAAGGCCAGGGCCTGTCGTCTTACCCGCATCCGTGGCTGATGCCCGAATTCTGGCAGTTCCCCACCGTTTCGATGGGTTTGGGGCCGCTGATGGCGATTTATCAGGCCCGCTTTCTGAAATATCTGGCGGGACGCGGCTTGGCCGACACCGAAAACCGCAAGGTCTGGGCCTTTCTCGGCGACGGCGAAACCGACGAGCCGGAATCGCTGGGCGCGATCTCGATGGCCGGGCGCGAGCATTTGGACAATCTGGTGTTCGTCATCAACTGCAACCTGCAACGGTTGGACGGCCCGGTGCGCGGCAACGGCAAGATCATCCAGGAACTGGAATCGGTGTTTCGCGGGGCCGGCTGGAACGTCATCAAAGTGGTGTGGGGCCGGGGCTGGGATCGGCTACTGGAAAAAGACACCACCGGCCTGCTGGCGCAACGCATGGAAGAATGCGTCGACGGCGAATATCAGGATTTCAAATCCAAGAACGGCGCATACGTCCGCGAGCAATTCTTCGGCAAATATCCGGAGCTGAAGGAACTGGTTTCCGACATGAGCGACGGCGACATTTGGGCGCTGCGCCGGGGCGGCCACGATTCCACCAAGGTTTACGCCGCCTTCGCGGCGGCGGTGAAACACAAAGGCCAGCCGACGGTCATTCTGGCCAAGACGGTCAAGGGCTATGGCATGGGCGAATCCGGCGAAGGCCAGATGATCGCCCATCAGGCCAAGAAGATGACCGGCGATGCGCTGCGCCAATTCCGGGACCGGTTCCAGATTTCGATTCAGGACGAAGAAATCGCCGCGCTGCCGTTCATCAAATTCCCGGACAGCAGCCCGGAGATGAACTATCTGCGCGAGCGCCGCCAGGCGCTGGGCGGCCATTTGCCGGCTCGCCGGACCCAATCCGCGTCGCTGGAAATCCCGCCGCTGTCCTCTTTCGAGCGGTTGCTCAAAGCCTCCGGCGAGCGCGAAATCTCGACCACCATGGCGTTCGTCCAGATGCTGGGCACGCTGGTGCGCGACAAGAACATCGGCAAGCACATCGTGCCGATCGTGCCGGACGAATCGCGCACCTTCGGCATGGAAGGCATGTTCCGCCAGCTCGGCATCTACTCCGCCGTCGGCCAGCTCTACAAGCCGCAAGACGCCGACCAGCTCATGTACTACCGCGAGGACAAATCGGGGCAGGTGCTGCAAGAGGGCATCAACGAGGCGGGCGCGATGTCGTCCTGGATCGCGGCGGCCACGTCCTACAGCACCAACAACGTGCCGATGATCCCCTTCTTTATTTACTACTCGATGTTCGGCTTCCAGCGCTTCGGCGATCTGGCCTGGGCGGCCGGCGACCTGCGCTGTCGCGGCTTCCTGCTCGGCGGCACGGCCGGGCGCACCACGCTCAACGGCGAGGGGCTGCAACATCAGGACGGCCACAGCCATATCCTGGCCTCCACCATCCCCAACTGCGTCGCCTACGACCCGACCTTCGCTTATGAGGTCGTGGTCATCATCCGCGACGGGATGCGCCGCATGATGCAGGATCAGGAAGACGTGTATTACTACGTCACCCTGATGAACGAGAACTACCCGCATCCGGGCATTCCCGAAGGCGCGGAAGAAGGCATCATCAAGGGGATGTATCTGCTGCAAAAGGGCGGTGAGGCGAAAGGGCCGCGCGTGCAATTGCTCGGCTCCGGCACCATCCTGCGCGAGGTGATGGCGGCGGCGGACCTGCTGCGCGACGACTTCGGCGTCACCGCCGATCTCTGGAGCGTGACCAGCTTCAACGAGCTGCGCCGCGACGGCCTGAGCGCCGACCGCTGGAGCCTGCTGCACCCGACCCAGCCGCGCCGCAAGAGCTACGTCGAATCGTGTCTCGAAGGCCACGAAGGGCCGGTGGTGGCATCCACCGACTACATGCGCGCCTACGCCGATCAGGTGCGCAACTACATCCCGAGGCGCTACACCGCGCTGGGCACCGACGGTTTTGGCCGCAGCGACTACCGGGTGAAATTGCGGCGTTTCTTCGAGGTGAACCGTTACTACGTCGCGGTCGCCGCGCTCAAGGCGCTGGCCGACGAGGGCCAGATCAAGGTCGAGCGAGTCGAGGACGCCATCAAGCAATACGGCCTCGACACCGAACGGCCCGATCCCTGGACGGTTTGAAGCCCTGAAGGCCCCTGACGCGCCGCCGCTCGCGGCGTCGCGCGTCCAAAGCCCAACGCCTCGCGAGGAACCACAATGAGCCAAACCATCGAAGTCAAAGTCCCCGACATCGGCGACTTTAAAGACGTGCCGGTCATCGACGTGCTGGTCAAGCCCGGCGACGCGATCAAGGCCGAGCAGCCGCTGATCACCCTGGAATCGGACAAGGCCACCATGGACGTGCCGTCGCCAGCCTCGGGCACCGTCAAGGAGATCAAGATCCACATCGGCGACAAGGTGTCCGAAGGCGCGCTGGTGTTGCTGATGGAAAGCGCCGACGCCGCGCCAACGCCGCCCGCTTCGGAAAAAGCGCCGACGCCGCCCCCGCCCGCCGCGACCAACTCGCGCGGCGGCATCGCGGAGGTGCGCGTGCCGGACATCGGCGATTTCAAGGAGGTGCCGATCATCGAAATCCTGGTCAAGGCCGGCGACGAGGTGAAGGCCGAACAGCCGCTGATCACCCTGGAATCGGACAAAGCGACCATGGACGTGCCGTCGCCGCTCGGCGGCGTGGTGGGCGAGATCAAGGTCAAGGTGGGCGACAAGGTCTCCGAGGGGTCCGTCATTCTGAGCCTGGTGACCGGCGACACCAGCGCCCCGCCCCCGC
Organism: Candidatus Competibacteraceae bacterium; assembly: GCA_016790045.1. Classification (GTDB taxonomy): domain Bacteria; phylum Pseudomonadota; class Gammaproteobacteria; order Competibacterales; family Competibacteraceae; genus Competibacter_A. The sequence goes on along the minus strand of JAEUPW010000108.1, from coordinate 4,536 downwards.
CGAGCGCGGCGCCTTCCACCAGCGCTGCCCCCCCGCCCGCTCAAGCGGCTTTGACCGCCCCGTCGGCAGGCGTGGACGAAGGCGCGTTCAAGCTGGCTTACGCCGGGCCGGGCGCGCGCAAGCTGGCCCGCGAATTGGGCGTCGATCTGGGCAAGGTCAAGGGCAGCGGCAACAACGGCCGGATTCTCAAGGAAGACGTCGAAAGTTTCGCCAAGGGCGGCGGCGCGGCGCAGGCCAAAGCGCCCGCCGCTGCTGCGGATGGCGCGGGGCTCGGCTTGCTGCCCTGGCCGCAGGTCGATTTCGCCAAGTTCGGGCCGGTGGAAAGCAAACCGCTGTCGCGCATCCAGAAGATCTCGGGCGCGAACCTGCACCGCAACTGGGTGATGATTCCGGCGGTCACCTATCACGAGGACGCCGACATCAGCGAGCTGGAAGCCTTCCGGGTGCAGATCAACAAGGAAGGCGAGAAGAGTGGCGGCACCAAGCTGACCATGCTGGCGTTCCTGATCAAAGCCTGCGTCCGCGCCTTGCAGCAATTCCCCAGTTTCAACACCTCGCTCGACGGCGAGAACCTGATTTACAAGCAGTATTACCACATCGCCTTCGCCGCCGACACGCCCAACGGTCTGGTGGTGCCGGTGGTGAAAGACGCCGACAAAAAAGGCGTGTTCGACATCGCCGCCGAAACCGGCGCGCTCGCCAAGAAAGCGCGCGAGGGCAAGCTGGGGCCGGCTGACATGCAAGGGGCCTGCTTTACCATCTCCTCGCTGGGCGGCATCGGCGGGACGTATTTCTCGCCGATCATCAACGCTCCGGAAGTGGCGATTTTGGGCGTCAACAAGTCGATCACCAAGCCGGTCTGGGACGGCAAGCAATTCGCGCCGAAGCTGATTTTGCCGCTGTCCCTGAGCGCCGACCACCGGGTGATCGACGGTGCGCTGGCGACGCGCTTCAACGTCTATCTGGCTCAACTGCTGGCGGATTTCCGCCGCGTGCTGCTTTAAGGAGGCCGTCGCTCATGGCGCTCATCGAAATAAAAGTTCCCGACATCGGCGATTTCAAGGACGTGCCGGTCATCGAAATTCTGGTTAAACCCGGCGATGTGGTCAATCCCGAGAACCCGCTGATCACGCTCGAATCGGACAAGGCCACCATGGATGTGCCCTCGCCTCAGGGGGGCACGGTCAAGGACATCAAGATCAAGGTCGGCGACAAAGTATCCGAGGGCTCGCTGATTCTGCTGCTCGACGCCGCCGGGGTCGCGCAGACGGTCGCGCCCGCCAAAGCTCCACCCCCGCCCGCCCCGCAAGCCGCGCCGGCCGCATCGGCCGCGCCGGCTCCATCCGCCGCCTCTTACAGCGGCAACGCCGATGTGGAATGCGAGATGGTGGTGATCGGCGCGGGGCCGGGGGGCTATTCCGCCGCGTTCCGTTCCGCCGATCTGGGCATGAAAACCGTGTTGGTGGAGCGTTACGCGACCTTGGGCGGCGTGTGTTTGAACGTCGGCTGTATCCCGTCCAAGGCGCTGCTGCACACGGCAGCGGTGATGGACGAAGCCAAGGCGCTGGCCCATCACGGCATCGAGTTTGCCGCGCCCCAAATCAACCTCGACAAACTTCGCGGCTTCAAGGACGGCGTGGTCAAGAAGCTCACCGGTGGCCTAGCGGGCATGGCGAAAGCGCGCAAGGTCGAAGTGGTGCGCGGCGTCGGGCGCTTTCTCGATCCGCACCATCTGGAAGTCGAGGTGACGGACGGCGCGGGTCAGGACAAGACCGGCGCGAAAAAAGTGGTGCGGTTCCAAAAAGCCATCATCGCGGCGGGCTCCCAGGCTGTGCAGTTGCCGTTTATGCCGGACGACCCGCGCGTGGTCGATTCGACCGGCGCGCTCGATTTGGCGTCTATTCCCAAGCGGATGCTGGTGGTCGGCGGTGGCATCATCGGCCTGGAAATGGCGACGGTGTACTCCACCCTCGGCGCGCGGATCGACGTGGTGGAAATGCTGGATGGCATGATGCTGGGCGCGGACAAGGATCTGGTCAAGGTGTGGGAAAAGATGAACGCCCACCGCTTCGACAACGTGATGCTGAAGACCAAAACCGTCTCCGCCGAAGCCACGCCCGAAGGGATCAAAGTGGCGTTTGAAGGCGAAAAAGCGCCTCCTGAGCCGCAAGTCTATGATTTGGTGCTGATGGCGGTGGGCCGCAGCCCGAACGGCAAGAAGCTCGACGCCGACAAAGCGGGCGTGGCGGTGACGGATCGCGGCTTTATTCCGGTGAACAACCAGATGCGGACCAACGTCCCGCACATCTTCGCTATCGGCGACATCATCGGCCAGCCGATGCTGGCGCACAAAGCGGTGCATGAAGCGCACGTCGCGGCGGAAGCGGCGGCGGGACAAAAGTCCTTTTTCGACGCCCGGCAGATTCCGTCAGTGGCCTACACCGATCCCGAAGTCGCCTGGGCCGGCAAGACCGAGGAGCAATGTAAAGCTGAAGGCATCAAATACGGCAAAGCGGTATTTCCGTGGGCGGCGTCCGGCCGCGCCATCGCCAACGGCCGCGACGAGGGTTTCACCAAGCTGCTGTTCGATGAAGCGACTCATCGGGTGATCGGCGGCGGCATCGTCGGCACCCACGCGGGCGATCTGATCGGCGAGGTCTGTCTGGCGGTGGAAATGGGCTGCGATCCGGCGGATATCGGCAAGACCATCCACCCGCATCCGACGCTGTGCGAATCCATCGGCATGGCGGCGGAAGTGTTCGAGGGGGTTTGCACCGATTTGCCGCCGATGAAGAAGAAGTAGCTTTGTTCATGCAGCCCCGGAGGATACTGGGTTCCTCTTCGTCGGGCCCGATCAGTCTAAGGTTCTGGTCGGTCTCGACGGTGTGCAAACTGAGAATGTCGAATCCTCCATCGATGCCCGCAAGAGTGATCGCGTCTGTATTCCGAAGGTTTTCCCGGTGTTGCCGTGTAGCTCGGGGCTGCGTGCGCAATGAAATCTAACCCAGTGTTGCGGCGGACCGCCTTCGGCGGCCGCTGAACGTTTTCGTTAGGTCTTTCATGAAACGTACCGACTTTCCGAAAGATATTTATACCGAACCCAAGCCAAGCGTTGATACTCTCGGCAATCTAGGCCCATTAAGACCGATGGCTGGCATCTGGATCAGTGCAAACGGTGTAGATGTCAATCCAAAGCCTGATGGACCCGAGACTCAAGACTTCATTGAACATATCGAATTGCAGCCTATTGATGCGCAAACGAACGGGCCACAACTATTCTATGGCTTGCGTTATCACACCCACATTGTTAAACCCAACGAGGCAGAGACATTCCATGATCAAGTTGGCTACTGGCTATGGGAACCCGCTACTGGAACTGTTATCCAAACCCTTTCTATACCCAGGGCGCAGGTAGCGATGGCTGTTGGCCATGCAACTGCTGACGCAAAAACATTCCAACTCAGCGCTGTTCGCGGCTCCACGACAAATGGGATCGTTTCAAATCCCTTTCTTGAGTACGCTTTCAAAACTGAGCGCTACACCATCACTGTCACTATTCACCCGGACGGAACTTGGTCTTACGAAGAAGGAACCGTCCTTGTTATTCCTGGGCAATCAGAGCCTTTTCATCACACTGACCACAACACATTTAAAAAAATTGGCGAGCCTACTCTCAATCCTACGGCTCTCGCTGCACTGAAAAAATAGGCTTTAAACGTTCATCGCAGAAAGACCTAACAGTTCGTTCGAGCCACGCTGCTCCTTGGCATGCACGCGCGCTCGACTTGATTTTGCCGATGCCCTGCATCTGGCGAAGGGTGAACACCCGAAATCACTTAAAATGCGAACGTCCGCCAGTCACGTTCGCGCTTGCCACCCCAAATGATTCAGATAGGCTAAGCGGGCCGCTTCGTCCGGTAAGGTTTGTTGCAACACTTCCGTAAACGCTGCATCCACTTCCGGGTCGTGCAACAGCAAACGCGCTTGGGCCGTGCGCGGTACGCGGGTCGCGCCGGTCGCGCCGGTCGCGCCGGTCGCGCCGGTCGCCAAGTTTGAGGAATCGTCAGACAGGGTTTCTCTTAAAGGACACTCGCTCATCAAAATCACTCCCGTCAGGCTTTGAGCCAATGTCGAAACGCGCGATCCGGCAAGGCAGTGTCAGGATTCGCGGTAGACGGTAACTGCGAGCCAGATTCCAATCGCACCGGCAACTGATTCAGTAACTCTCGGCGCTGTGGCCAGTTCGGCAAAAACTGATCCATCAACGCTTTAAAGCGGGCATTGTGGGCCGGTTCCAGCAAATGCACCATTTCATGGACGATGAGATATTCCAAGCAGTCGCGCGGTTTTTTGGCAAGCTCGGTGTTGATGCGGATACGCCCCGTTTTCGGCGTGCAACTGCCCCAGCGGGTTTTCATCCGCCGGATCGAGAACTGCCGCACCTTGACGCCCATGACCGGCTCCCAACGGGCGATCAGCGGCGACACGGCTTGCCGGAGCTGCTCCCGATACCAGGCCGCCAGGATTGCCTCGCGG
>JAEUPW010000076.1 GCA_016790045.1 Candidatus Competibacteraceae bacterium | reverse complement strand
TTTTCGTTCACGCCCCGTTGCCGGGCCACTTCCGCCACGCTCTGGCGCTCGCTTAAAACCGCCCGTACCGTCGCTAACTTTTCTTCAACATTCCAACTCTTGCGCTGCTTGACCATCAATGCCTCCACTCAAAAGTCTCTTCAGTTTGACTTCTTATGGAAGAATTTCTTGGGGCACTACCGCATGCATTTGATCACGGCCACTGAAGACTTCAAAATTGCCTCTCAGCCGATGCGAGGTTTTCCGATTCTTTTGTGGGAAGACATGCGGAGTTGTTGGGAGGCCAATGCCTTCTTGCGCTACTACCTCATGCGAGGCGCTATTGGGTCCAGGAAATCGTGGGAACCCACTGGAAGGGCAATGTACGACTACTTCAGCTTTTTGGAAGTACATGATTTATCGTGGGATGACGTAGCGCGTGGCGAAGGTAAGAACTTGGTGGCGGCTTATCGGGATTATTGCTTTGAAACCGCTAAACTAGCGCGTAATACGGTGCGGCAGCGTTTGCTCTACATCTGCGAGTTCTATGAATTCGCCAAACGAAAAAAGTGGATTGAAAAGCTGCCTTATGACTGCGGAGAACGTCATCATGTTGCACGCTCTTGGCTATCCCAAGCCTCTATGCCTTCATCAAATGGGGGCCTGACCGCGCGATCCGTCATGCCGCGCAAGCACAAGGAACTAAAGAAATTCCTGAGCAAGGACCAAGTAAAAACCCTGCTAGATGCCGCACAAAACCCGCACCACCACACCATCATTCGGTTGGCTGTGCAAACGGGCCTACGGCGAGAGGAATTGGCGACCTTTCCTCTGGTTTACGTCTTCGATCCTGAAACCTCCAGCGAAAGCGACCCTGTCAGTATAGGCGGCTTCGAGGAGGCAACGGCGGCCCGCACCGCCGGGGTTTGGGGAGCGGCGGAACGCGAAATCCGGTCAAGCGTCCGTGGGGTCGGGCGCGGGCGTTTCCTCTCCGCAGCGTGTCGCCAAACCCATTTCGGCCGTAACTTGATCTTGCACACAATCAAGTGGCCAGTCGATCATGGGGACAACCGACAACCAGAAAACCCACGGCGGCCCGGCGCGGGCCGGGCGTACAAGTTCGGCGAGCCGACCCGACCGATGCGGGTGCCGGTCAGCGTGGCACCCGCCCTGGAGCGGTGGCTTTCGGGGAGGATGCCCGGCTTGGGGCCGGAGCTGGACCGGCTCTATCGGCCCGCGCGTTCGGCCCGCCCGCTGGAACTCGTGTTATTTTCCGATTCTGTCAAGGCCGGCTTCCCGAACCCGGCCGAGGAGTACATCGAGGGCCGGCTGAACCTCGACCAGCACCTCATCCCGCACACGGCCGCCACCTTCTTCGTCCGCGTCGCCGGCGATTCGATGGTCGGGGCGGGCATCCATCCGGGCGATCTGTTGATCGTGGACCGGTCGCTGGAAGCGGCGCACGGCCGGGTGGTGATCGCCGTGGTCGACAACGAGCTGACGGTCAAGCTCCTCCATTGCCGCGACGGGTCCATCCGGCTGCTAGCCGAGAACGACCGCTACCCGCCCATCGAGCTGGCGCCCGGCATGACGCTGGAAGTGTGGGGGGTAGTGACCAATGTCATCCACGCCCTGTAAGCCGGTCCCGAGCGCGATTTTCCACCTCGATCTCGACAACTTCTACGCCAGCAGCCAACGCCTGTTCGAGCCGCGCCTGCGCGACCGGCCGATGATCGTCCTATCCAACAACGACGGCAACGTGATCGCGCGCTCCGAGGAAGCGAAGGCGCTGGGCATTCCGATGGGGGCGCCGATGTTCCGGATTCGGGATCGTGTGGGGCGCCACGGCATTCGGGTGTAGTCCACAGCCAGCACGGACTTTACGGCGATATGAGCGCCCGGATGATGGCCGTGCTCGGCCAGTTCGCCCCGCAGCTTGAAATCTATTCCATCGACGAGGCGTTTCTCGGTTTGCCGGACTGCCCGGAACCGGCCGCGCTGGACCGCGCGCGGGAAATCGTGCGCACCCTCCGGCAATGGCTCGGCCTGCCGGTCTCCATCGGCATCGGCCCCACCAAAGTGCTGGCCAAGGTCGCCAACCGGATCGCCAAAAAGCAAAAAATCCCCGGCGGCGCGGTGGCGCTCGCTCGGAGCCACCGCCGCGACCAACGCCTTGGCGCACGGGGGCGGACCTCGCCGGGGTCCTGCGGTGGCTGTGGCATTCCAATATCGCCACCAACCGCCTGTGCGACAAGAGAGGGCTCGATGACCGCGACGAGCGCCTGCGGGTCCGGTTGCTGATCCGGCGTGCCTCTCGCGTGGCGGTACAGGGACGAGCGCCGGAAAATTGATAGCCGATTGAGCGGAGATATCTATCCGGTTAAAGCCAGGTGCCTGGCTTGGCGGGCCAGGCGCTGGAGACATCTGAACCCCGCGATGCTCGCCAGCGCGATGACTCCAACTTTCACCCAACCGACGCATTTCGTCGCCTCCCGAATTTATCGTGCTGCCCTCGCTGGAATTCACGTGGAGGTCGGTCGATTATGCGTCGCGCCCTCAGACGCGCCCTGACACCCCCCGCTTTGCGCGTCTTGCTGGCAATGGACGCTCTCGTCGTGTTCGCGGCGTTTGCGTGTGGCCCTCGGGTTTGGAACGCCTGGCCCGGTGGCGCGGCGCCCGCGCCGCCGCCGGCTCTGGCCGCCGCGCTGGCGGCCACCGTGCCGCTGATGGCGATTCTGGTGGCCATGGGGGTGTACGAGCCCAAGTTTTGGCGCGGTCGGGGCGACTGGCTATTGCGGGTGGGCGTCGGCTTTTTGTTTGGCCTGTTCGCCCTGAGCCTGCTGCGCTGGTGGTTCCCGCTGGCGCCCGACCGGGGCCCGACCTATCGGGCGCTCCTTTGGGCCGGCGCGGGCATGGCCGCGCTGCGGTGGGGCTTTTCGCGGCTCGCGCGCCGGCCGGCGTTCGAGCGGCGGGTGCTGGTGCTGGGCGTGGGCCGGCAGGCGGCCCGGGTGGCGAGCGGTTGGTCGCCCCTGTCCGGTGCCCGGCTGCTCGGTTTCGTCCGGGCTCACGAAGGCGAAACCCCCGAAATTCCCGCCGCGCGGGAGTTGCGAGCGGCCGGGCGCCTGCTCGATTTGGCCGAAGGCTTGCGGGCCGACGAGATCGTGGTGGCCCTGGACGACCGGCGCCGGGGCTTCCCGTGCGAGGAGCTGATGGAATGCAAGCTGGCCGGCATCGCGGTTTGGTCGGCTTTGGCGTTCGCGGAGCGGGAGACCGGCCAGATCGCCTTGGACGCGCTGCGCCCGAGCGGTTTCCTGTTCGCCGGGGGCTATCCGGCGCTGTTGGGCCGGCCGCTGTCGAAGCGGGGCACGGACCTGGTTGGCGGCGCCGTGTTGCTGGTCTTGAGCGCGCCGCTATTTTTGTTGGCGGCGCTGGCGGTCGGGATCGAGTCGGGTTTTCGGGAGCCGATTTTTTACCGGCAACTGCGCGTGGGCCGGAACGGCCGGCCGTTTTGGATTTTCAAGTTTCGCACCATGCGCGCGGGCGCCGAACGCGAGGGGCTCGCCCGGCCGGGCGATCCGCGCATCACCCGCGCGGGCCGGGTGCTGCGGGAAACCCGGATCGACGAGCTGCCGCAGCTGATCAATGTGCTGCGCGGCGAGATGAGCCTGGTGGGGCCGCGCCCGGAACAGCCGCAGTACGTGGCGCGACTGCAAGAGGCCATCCCGTTTTACCGGCTGCGCCACCTGGGGCGGCCCGGCCTGACCGGCTGGGCGCAGCTCTGTTGCCCCTACGCCGATTCGGTCGACGGCTCGCGGGAGAAGCTGCAACACGACCTGTACTACCTGAAAAACGCCAGCCCGCGATTGGACCTGCTGATCCTGCTCCAGACGGCGCATGCCGTTTTGTGGGGCAGCGGGGCGCGCTAGGCGGCGCGAAACCCGCGCCGTCCGATGGTTTTTTCATGGGTCGCGCAAGACCCTTCAACCCCGGAGCCGACACCGTGGACGATCGATTGACAGCCGCGTTTGGTGGCGCGGACGAGCGACCGAAGGTCGCACAGCTGTTCGACAACCTCAAAAAAGAGCGGGATCGTTTGGCCGCCCTGCTGGAAAAAGTGAATGGCCAGGGTTGCCACGATGATTTGCTTTACCGGTTCTACCATCACAGCTTCAAGGTTTACGGCCTCCAAAGCTTGACGGCGGAGATCGTGGAACGGCTCGCCGCCCTCCTGCCGGGCGAACCCTTAAACGGCTGGTTTTCGCTCATCGTGGCCGGCGGAACCGGCAAGGCGTTCGAGCCGCAGGACAACGAAAACTGGCTGGCGATCACCCGGCCCATGGTCGAGGCCTTCTTTCACGCCCGATACTTTTTGGAAATGGCGGTGAAGTGCGGGCGCGAGTTGGACGCGCCGCCGCGACGGATGCCCAGCGGGTGGGCGGCTCTCCTGTACCTTTACAATCTCAGATAAGCTCGAATCCCGCGACGATCTGAAAATGGCGCCACCAAGGACCCCACAACCATGATACTGATCGACCGCCCGCGCCCGTTTGTCGGGGCGCTGGAGCGCGCTGTCGCCGACCTCCACGACGTTTTTGCTCGGGCGGCCGCGCCCTCGGGCGCCGGCGCGCTCCGCGCCGCCCGGTGCCTGCCTGATCCTTTCGCCCGCATCGAGCGGCCGCACGAGTTTTTGCAAACCGCGCTCGATCTGCTGCGGGTATTGTTCGAGCCCGACCTGCCCGGCACTTTTTTCCTCAACGCCAACCCCGACATTCTCGTCGGAGCGTTCCCGGAAGGGCCGGTTCGCTTGGAGTACGCCAGCGTGCTGGGCGATCCCGGCGAATCCTTTTCCGCCCTGCTGGAGGCAAAAATGGCCTCGCGGCTGGCCGCGCTCGGCGACCCGGAAGACTCGCCGGGCCGCGCCTTCTTCATGATCTGTCGCAGCCCCGAACGCGGGAGGCGGATCCAGTCGGCGATGAGATGCTCCGAGAAGCCTCGAGCGCCTTATCGGCGGGCATTTCCGCAGATGAGGCATGGGGCCGCCTCAATTCTTGCGCCACCGGAAAACCGATGCCTTTCACCCGGAAACCCTGCATCGGGCTCGGCTACGACGAAAGCCTCGGCGCGCGTTTGCGGGTCTCCGTGTGGCGGGTCTCGCCGGTGCGCCAAGCTCGCGGTCGCGCGAACTGATGAACATCGCCTACACCCTGCATCGGGGCAAAGTGTGCCGCCAGCAACAGGATGGCCTCCTGATCGACGGCGCGATCTATCAGGCGGCGGCGTTGCCGGTCACCGCCTTGACGCTGGAGAAAGACGAGCTGTTGGTGGCGGTGGCCGACGGAGTGGCGGCCAGCGGCGGCGATCGCCGGATCGCGCCGCAACAGGCCATCCGGATCGCGCTGGAAGAGCTGGTTCAGGCGGTTCGAGATCATCCCGAATGGCTTCAGGAGGGCCTGGTCGCCAACCGGCACCTGCGGCGCGCGCAAGCGCGCCTGGCGGAGCGGCTGGCCGGAAACCCCAGAACCTGCGGGGCGGCGACCACCCTGGCGCTCGTCCATCTCAAGGGCCGGCGTGCGGCCGTCCTCAACGTGGGCGATTCGCGGGTATATGGGGCGAGCCGCGCGGGGCAATGGCGGCGGCTTTCCAAGGATCACACCGTTTTGCAGGACCTGATCGACCGGGACGAAGCTTCGCCCGACATCGCGTACGCCAGCCTGTATCAGGCGCTGGCGCACGCGCTGTGCGCTGACCCGGAAGAAACCGACTTCGCCATCCACCGGGCGCGGGTGGCGCCGGCGCCGGGCGATACCTTGATCCTGTGCAGCGACGGCGTCCACGACGAACTCGGCGAGGAGCGGATGCGGGCCTTGTTCGATCCGGCGCTGGACGTCGCGGCGCAAGTGAAAGTCTGGCGGGATGCGGTTTGGCGGAAAGGGGCCCATGATAATTTGTCGCTCATCGTCATGCGGCTATAGGTTGAGAGTTGGGACAAATTTCTAAGAGCCTATCCGAAAATTTCAATTGAAAGTTAGTTGATTAAACGGAGCCTTCTTCAAGGATAAGAGGACAGAGTTTCTTTAGCAAAATGCGGATGGAAGAAACCCAAATCATGGCGACACTGGAAGCCACTCTTTTTTCAT
>JAEUPW010000075.1 GCA_016790045.1 Candidatus Competibacteraceae bacterium | reverse complement strand
CCAGTCCATGGTGGCCGCGCCATCGTGCACCTCGCCCAGCTTGTGGGAGACGCCGGTATAAAACAGGATGCGCTCGGTCACCGTGGTCTTGCCGGCATCGATGTGGGCCATGATGCCGAGGTTGCGGTAGCGCTCGATGGGAGTTTTACGGGCCACGACTCGATATTCCTTGCTTACCAGCGGTAATGGGCGAACGCCTTGTTGGCTTCCGCCATCCGGTGCACGTCCTCGCGCTTCTTGACGGCGGCTCCGCGACTTTCGGCGGCGTCCAGCAGCTCGCCGGCCAAGCGGCGGGCCATGGATTTTTCCCCGCGCTTGCGGGAGGCGTCGATCAGCCAGCGCATGGCCAGCGTGTTGCGCCGGACCGAGCGCACCTCGATCGGCACCTGATAGGTCGCGCCGCCGACCCGGCGAGATTTCACCTCGACCACCGGCCGAACGTTGTCCAGCGCCTGCTCCAAGGTTTCCATCGGGTTGTCCTTGCCCTTCTCGGCCATAGCGTCCAGCGCGCCGTAAACGATGCCTTCGGCGACGGACTTCTTGCCCCGCTCCATGACCATGTTGACGAACTTGGCCAGCATCTCGCTACCGTGCTTGGGGTCGGGGAGAATGACGCGCTTGGGAACTTCTCTTCTTCTCGGCATAACCGTCTCGATCCGCTAAAACGAGTGTCAGGATTTGGGCCGCTTGGCGCCGTACTTGGAGCGCCCCTGCCGCCGCTTGGTGACGCCGGAGGTGTCCAGGCTGCCGCGCACGATGTGGTAGCGCACGCCGGGCAAGTCTTTGACGCGGCCGCCGCGGATCAGCACCACGGAGTGCTCTTGCAGGTTGTGGCCCTCGCCGCCGATGTAGCTGGTGACTTCCTGGCTGTTGGTCAGGCGCACGCGCGCCACCTTGCGCAAGGCGGAATTCGGTTTCTTGGGCGTCGTGGTGTAGACGCGGGTGCAGACGCCGCGCTTTTGCGGGCAGCTTTCGAGCGCCGGCACGTTGCTTTTGGCTTTCTTGCTGGCGCGCGGTTTGCGCACCAACTGATTGATTGTGGCCATCGCCCTCTACTCCAATCGAGCTTAGAATTCGGTGGACCCGGCAGCGGGCCTGCGCTGGTCGAAATTTCCGGGATTGCAAAGAGGCGGAACTATAAGCAGGCGACCCTGCCATGTCAAGTTGGATAAGCGGATGGAAACCGGCGCGCTGCAACGGGCTTCCGGCTCGTTCGATCCGGGCTCCGAAAGCGCGCGGGAGACCGGGCACCGGAATGGACGGCGGGTCGAACTTTGGAAGCGAAATGGCGCGCTACCGGCCGCCGCCCAACCTCGGCTCCACCCACAGCCGGTCCCGCAGCCCGGACGAGCGCCGCAACCGCCGCTCCACCGCCGCCGCAAACACGGCGGGCGCGCCGTAAAAACTCGCCTGCTGTTTGGCCCTCGTCAGCGCCGTGTACACCAGTTCCCGACTCAGCACCGGCGAGGGTTGGTCGGGCGTGACCACCAAGACGCGCTCGAACTCCGAGCCCTGGCTTTTGTGCGCGGTCATCGCGTAGACCGTCTCGTGCTCCGGCAGGCGAGCCGGCGCGAAACCCCGCAACACGCCGTCGCTGCCCAGGAAAAACACTTTCACCCGCCCCGGCTCGTTCGGGTCCGGCAGCGCGATGCCGATATCGCCGTTGAACAAGCGCAAGTTGTAATCGTTGCGCGCGATCATTACCGGCCGGCCCGGATACCAGGCCTGGCGGTTGTCGATCAACTTTCGATCGTGCAGCACGGTCTCGCACAAGCGATTGAGCGCCTCCACCCCGAACGGTCCGCCGCGCAGCGCCCCCAGCACCCGAAACCGGTTGAAGCGCTCGAAAATCTTGGCCGGTTCGGCGCGGCTCGCCACCGCCTGGAGATAGGGTTTGAAGCCCGCCGTCACGGGTCGCGCCAACTGTTCGGGCAACGCCTGAGCATCGGCGAGCGAGCGCCAGTCGATGTCGCCATGCCGGCTGTCATCCAACAGGGAGAACGCCTCTGCCGCATCGCCCCTGTTGACCGCCCGCGCCAGCGCGCCGATGCCGCTGGCCGCGCCGAACCGAAAACTGTGCCGCAACAGGACGATGGCGTCAGTGAGCGGTGAGGAAGCTTCCCTGCCTCGCGGCAACGTTTCCCCGGTCAGGTCGGCCAACCGCGCCCGAAACGCCGGCGAAAAGCGGCCGGCGCCCGCGCAAATCTCGCCCAGCACCGAGCCGGCTTCCACCGAAGCCAGTTGATCCTTGTCGCCCAGCAGAATCAGGCGCGACTCCAGCGGCAGCGCACCGACGGTCTTGGCCATCAGCGCCAAGCCGACCATCGACACTTCATCCACCACCAACACATCCAGCGGCAACGGGTTCTCGCCGCTGTAGCGAAACGAGGCCGAATCCGGCCGACCGCCGAGCAAGCGGTGCAGCGTGGAGGCTTCTTCGGGAATCTGCGCCGCCTGTTCCGGCTCCAGCCCCAAACCGGGCTTGGCGGCGCGAATCGCTTCCTGCAAGCGCGCCGCCGCCTTGCCGGTGGGCGCGGCCAGCGCGATGCGCAGCGGCCGCTCCCCCGAGCGCGCGGCCAACAGCGCCAGAATCCGCAGCACCGTGCTGGTCTTGCCGGTGCCGGGTCCGCCGGAGATCACGCAAAGCCGTTTGAGCGCCGCGACCGCCGCCGCCACTTTCTGCCCGTCCGGGCCTTCCAGATCGGGGTGGCGGGGAAACAGCCGGTCGAGATCGGCGCGCAGGCGCGTTTCCTCCACCGTCTCCCAATCCGCCTCGGCGCGCTGGAGCAAGTCATCGGCGAGCTGGCGCTCGTAGCTCCAATAACGGTACAAATACAAGCGGCCGCGCCGGTCGAGAATGAGCGGGTGGCGCTCGCCCGGCCAACCCACCACCGGACTGGAACGCAGGCAGCGCAACCACTCGTCGATGGGCGGCGGGACGACGGCGGCCGATCCGGCCCCCGCACTCCACCGCCACGCCCATTGCCGCAGATTCACGCACACATCGCCCTGACCGCTGGCGCGGCTGGCCAGCGCCGCCGCCAGTTCCAGCGCTCCTGCCATCGCCGGCCGACTCTCCGTCCCGGCGGCGGACTCCGGGGCAGCGCGGCCGTTCAAGCGGCTCATGAAGCGGCCAAAATACACGTCGAGATCGGTCAGCACCTCCCGTTCCCGCAAGATCGCCAGCGGATCGCGGCGATCGGCCGGCGCGCCATCGCTCACGCCGCCGTTCCGCCGGTCGCCATCAGGCGATCCAACGCCTCGATCAGCGCCTGGGTCGGACGGTCCTGGAAGACTCCGCAATCCGGGCCCGATCGCGGGTCCATGCCGCGCAAAAACAGATAGAACACCCCGCCGAAATGCCGCTCGTAATCGTAGTCGGGCACGCGCAACCGCAAATAGCGGTGCAAGGCGACGCTGTAGATCAGGTATTGCAGCGGGTAAGCCTCGCGCGCCATCGCCTCATCCAGCCGCGCGCGCCGATAAGCGGCCGGTTCGGGACCGAGCCAGTTCGACTTGTAATCGGCGAGATAAAACCGGCCATCCGCCTCGAACACCAGATCGATAAACCCCTTCATGTACCCGCGCAGCGGGCTAAATTCCAGCCGTTCGACCGTCTCCCGCAGCGGGCCGGAGTCGCGGCCGTGCCGCTCCAGCACCCGCCGCAGCTCGTCCGACCGCAAATGGGCGAGAGGATAATAAAATTCCAGCTCGTTGAGCCGCCGCTCCGGCGCGAGCGCCGCCAAGCGCAGACCGCCGGCATCCAGCGGCGTTTGCAACACTTTTTCCACCATATCCGACACGACCGCAGCCCAGGCCGCTTGATCCAATCCGTGATTTTTCAGCGTCTGGCCGACATGATCTTGCAAACGCCCCCGGTCGCGCTGATTGAAATCCAAACGCTCGAAAATGGCGTGCAGGCAGATTCCCGCTCGCGCCCCGCGCGGGAAATCGAAAATGCTGGGTTCAAAAACCGGCTCCGGAGCTTCGGGCGGTTCGGCGGGTTGCGGCGCGCCGGCCGACATATCGTGATCCGGCAGCTCGCCGGTTTGGCCGGTCGCCAGCGCGGTGAAGCTGCCCACCCTCCAGGATTCCGCCAAGGGACCGCTCCAGGCGCGCGCCCGCAGCTCGGGTTCCGGCGCGACCGGCGGCCGATAACGCTGGCCGGATGCTTGCGGCAGCGCCGAGACGGCAATCCCGTCCGCCGCCGCGAACGCGGTTTGCAAATCGCCGAGAAACGCTTCGGGTCCGATCCCTTCGAACCGTTTCCGGGTCACTTCCAGCGCATCTTGAGATGGCCCCACCACCGAGGGGTGATGCAGCAACCAGGCGGGAGGCGCGGTTTCGGCGTCCCGGATTTTGCCCCAGACCAGATAGCAGCGCTGCTTGGCGCGGGTCAGCGCGACATAGAACAGCCGCAAGCTCTCCGCCATCTCCTCGTGGCGCGCGAGCCGGCGGGCGGGATCGTCCTCGCCCGCGCCGAAGGCGAGAAAAGTGCGGCTCGGGTCGAGCGGGTCGTGATAGAGCAAGGTGCTGTTGCTGGCCTGATCGGTATGCAGCTTGCCGTTCCACAGAAACGGGCAGAACACCACCGGATATTCCAGGCCCTTGCTTTTGTGCACCGTGACGATCCGCACCAAATTCTCGTCGCTTTCCAGCCGCAACTGGCATTCCTCGTCCTTGTTGCCCGGCGCGCGCCGCCGCTCGCCAAACCATTTGCACAGCCCGCTCAAACTCGGCTGATTCCGGCTGGCGACATGCAACAGTTCGCCCAGATGCAACACGTTGGTCAGCCGCCGCTCGCCGTCGCGGAACGCCAGCAGCCGCCGCGGCACATCCTCCCCGTTCAGCCAGGCGCGGAAAAAGCGCATGAATCCGCGGTCGAGCCACAATTGCCGGTAGTCTTGCAGCTTTTCCAGCCAGCGCGCCCAGGCCCGCTCGTCCTCGCGCAACCGGTACAGCGCTTCGCCGCTCAGGCCGAACAGATCGGAAGCCAGCAGCGTGCGCACGCCGCCCTCGTTGCCCGGCTCCGCCACCGCCGCCAGCAACCATTCCAGTTGCCGCGCCTCGTCCGAGTCGAACACGCTGTCGTCGGCGTGCTGGATGCTGGGCACGCCCGACCGCAGCAAGGCATGTTGGATCGCCCGCCCCTGCCAGTGGCTGCGCACCAGCACCGCGATGTCGCCGCCGGTCAAATCCCGCGCGCTTTCCGCCCGCGCCCGTTCGCCGATGCGGGCCTGACCCCGCGCGCCGAGATCGAGCAAGCGGACGATTTCGGCGGCGGTCGCGCGGATGATCCGCTCGTTGGCCACGCCCTTGGCGATGGCTTTGTCGCCCTCCGCTTCCAGCAGCCAAACGCGCAGCGGCGCGTCCAGGCGGTTTTGCAACCACAGCGGTTCGTGCCGCTTGCGCTCGGCCGGGCGCGCGGGATGAAACGGGATGCCCTCGAACAGGAACGGGTGGCGTCCGCCCGCCCCGAACACGGCGTTGAACGCTTGCAGCAGGCGCGGGTCGGACCGCCAGTTGACGTCGAGCGTGTAGTGGCGCGGCGCATCCCGACGGGCGGTGAGATAAGCGAAAATGTCCGCCCCCCGGAAGCTGTAGATGGCCTGCTTGGGATCGCCCACCAAAAACACCGGCTTGCCGGTGCCGGCGTAAATGCGTCGAAAGATCGCGTATTGCACCGGGTCGGTGTCTTGAAATTCGTCGATCAAGGCCGCAGAATAGCGCCGGCGCAGCGTCTCGATCAGCGCTTCTCCCTGCCGGCGCTGGCGCAGCGCATCGTGCAGGTTGACCAGCAAATCATCGTAGGATTGCAACTGTCGCTGGCGCTTGCGCGAAGCCAATTCGGCGTTGCAATAGGCCAGCAGCTTGACCGGAATTTGATGCCGGCAGTAATCCGCCACCGCCTCGCAAGCCGTTTGCAGCGTTTCGCACGCCTCGAAAAACGGGTGTTGCGGCGCGACCTTGCCCTTGTTGGCCGACGCTTGCAGCCGGGACGCCGTAAACTGGGCAAATTTCCCGAACAGCGCCGGCTGCGGCTGTTCGGCGCCGAGATACTGCTCCATGCTGGCCAGCCAGCCGGGAATCCATTTCGGGTGGTATTTTTGCCGGTTGAGCGCGGGCGATTTCAGCAGCAACGCCTCGATGGCGGCCCGATCGTCCGACCACAACGTCGCGGCTCGGCGGAACGCCGCGACGAACGCCTCTTCGAGCGCCGCGCCGTCGCGCTCTCCGCCCGGCGTCAGCACGTTCAGATACGGTTTGCCCAAATGCCGCTCGATCTCGCCGAGCAATCGTTCCGGGCTATAGCGCTCGTCCAGAAAATGGCGGACGACGGACGGCGAGGCGGCATAGAACTCGCGCCGCCAAAAATCGTCGACGATTTCCTGCAATAAATCCCCGGTATCGGCCAGCAATTCGGTTTCGAACGACAAGCCGCTCTCGAACGCGCTGTCGCCGAGCACCCGCTTGCAAAAGCCGTGAATGGTGAAGATGGCGGCTTCGTCGAAACCGCGCGCCGCGTTGGTCAACCGCCGGAGGGCGAGGTCGCGATCCGGCAGCAAATCCAGCAAGCGCGTGGCGAGTTCATCAGCTTCGGGCGCGTGCCCGCGCAAGAGCGCCAGCCGCAGTTGCGCCAGCCGTTCCCGGATGCGGTCGCGCAGTTCCTTGGTCGCGGCGTTGGTGTAGGTGACCACCAGAATCCGGTCGACCGGAATCGCCGCCTCGGCCACCAGCCGCAAATAGAGCGCGGTGATGGTATACGTTTTGCCAGTGCCGGCGCTGGCCTCGATCAGATTGAAATGGTCGAGCGGAATGCAAAGCGGATCGAGGGGTTCCATGGGCGAGAGCGGCGGGTGGCGCGCTTTAAATCAGCTTGTCGCGCGGGCGGTAAAAAACCCGGAACAGCACGCCCCATTTCTCGCGCCAGCCCAAGCGGTCGTCCGACAGCGCTTCCAGAAAATCCGACAGCGCTTTGGATTTGGTCACCGCGTAAATGACCAGCAAAACGCTGGGCGTCAGCACGCCCAGAAAAACGAGGCCCTTCACCCAAAGGGGATTGTCCGCTTCATCGAAAATGTTCATGCCCAGGAAACCGGTCGCGACGGTGGCGATCAGCCCCAGCGTGGTGACCACCGTGAGCCTGATCACGGTGTTGGCCTGCCGCCGCAACCCGTCGCTGTCCAGGTATTGGTTCATCTCCTTCACCGCCGCGCTCACGTCCTGGTAGATCCGGTCGGTTTCCAGATGCCCCGTCAGCAGCCGGAACAGATCGCGCGCTTGCGCCTGGTTGGATACTTCGTGAAACCAGTAGCGGTGGGTAAAGCGCAAAAAGGTTTCCATCACCCGCCGGATTTCCCGCTTGAAGCGCTTGACCGAATCCATGTCGCGGATGTCGAGCTGGCTGATCGCCATCACCAGCCATTCCGAAAACAGCATGAGGGTGGCTTTGTGAAAGTGGGCGATCAGGTTGACCAGAAAATACTGGTGGCGAAACTGGCCGAGGAGACCGGTTTCAGGGTCGGCGAAGAAGCGCTCGCTCGCCTTGCCGACCACCACGAAGGCGTGGCCGCAGCACAGATAGCGGCTGCTGAGCGCGGGGTTGGTGGGATCCCAGAATTTGTCGTAGCAGTATCGGTTTTCAAAATCGGTCAATTCCGTCTCGGAATACGGCAAGGTGTCGGACGGGCCGGCCTTGGCGATCAGCGCCAGCCTGGCAAAATCGCCTCGGGTCAACGCCTGGGGATCGTTGACGCTGACATACGCCAGCAGCGGCATCCGATGATATTCGATCTGCCGATAGTAAATGACGCCTTCCTGATTGGAGTTGTAAAGGGCCAGCGGCCGCAACAAGAATTCCCAGTGCGCGGCGATGTTGGGCGATCGGTTCCTGCAAACAAAGTGGAGATATTTGCGCCGGTTCTCGTAATCCGAGGCCGCCAGCACGTCCCCGCTCGCGGACAGCCATTCCACCCGGTACGGGCATTGGCCGCCCTGGCCGTTGGCCTCCCAAAAACCCGGATAGGTCCGCCCGACTTTAAACAGCACATCCTCGACCAGCAGCAGCGGCAAATCGTTGGCGAAAAATTCGAACGCCAGAATGATGATGTCCAGATCGTAGAAAAAATGCAGGTCGACGTGAGCGACCTGAAACAGCAGCGGCGGCGTTTGTTCGTCGAGGATCACCCGCACCCTGGCAATATCGCGGCGGCGAAAAACCCGGATCGGGGATTTGCCGTAACCGGCTTGTCCCGCGCGGTTGCCCTCGCCGTACAGGAAACGCTGCACGTAAGGCAGAAACGTGATGAATTCCTTGTAATGGCGTTCCTGAAAGTCGGCGGGGTCGCCAAATTCGTCGTCCACTTCTTTCCAAGGGCAAGCATCGCCCACCGCTTCCAGCAGCTCCCAATATTTCGAGATGTGCGGCGCGCCCGCTTGCGGCCGGACGATTTGCAAGGGCCACAACAAGATTTGCCGGAAATGGCGGACGATGGGGGTGGCGCTCGATACGGTTTGGCTCGCGGAGTTCAAGGCCTGCTCGTTCCTTCTGGAGAAAACGACAATCGCGATGGTCCCGGGCCGGCCCAATCCTGTAGCCGCCCTGTCGCTCGCTTATTTTTCAAGGTTTTCAGAAACGATGACAGACAGGATCGCGGGATCGCGATCCTGTCCGCGCCGGGGAACTCAGGCTTCCACCACCGGAATCTTGCCGATCTTGGCTTGCCATTCCTTCGGGCCGGTCTTGTGGACGCTGGAACCCTTGGAATCGACCGCCACCGTCACCGGCATGTCCTTGACTTCGAACTCGTAAATCGCCTCCATGCCGAGGTCTTCAAACGCCAGCACCTTGGCCGCCTTGATGGCCTTGGACACCAGATACGCCGCGCCGCCGACCGCCATCAGATACACCGCCCGATTGTCCTTGATCGCGTCGATGGCGATCTGGCCGCGCTCGGATTTGCCGACCATGCCCAGCAATCCGGTCTGCTCCAGCATTTGCCGGGTGAATTTGTCCATGCGGGTGGCGGTGGTGGGACCGGCGGGGCCGACCACCTCGTCGCGCACCGGATCGACCGGGCCGACGTAGTAAATGAAGCGGTCGGTGAAATCGACCGGCAGCTTCTCGCCGCGATTGAGCATATCGGTCATCCGCTTGTGGGCGGCGTCGCGGCCGGTCAGCAGCTTGCCGTTCAGCAACAGGACCTCGCCGGTCTTCCAGCCCGCCACCTCTTCGCGAGTGACCGTGGCCAGATCGACCCGGCGGGCGTTGGTCGGCGCGTAAGTCAGTTTCGGCCAGTCTTCCAGGCTCGGCGGCTCCAGCTTGGCCGGGCCGCTGCCGTCGAGGTGAAAATGGACGTGGCGGGTGGCGGCGCAGTTCGGCACCATGGCGATGGGAAGGTTGGCGGCGTGCGTCGGGTAGTCGAGCACTTTGACATCGAGCACGGTGGTCAAACCGCCGAGGCCCTGCGCGCCGATGCCGAGGGCGTTGACCTTGTCGTACAGCTCGATCCGCAATTCCTCGGCGCGATTTTTGGGGCCGCGCGCGATTAACTCCTGAATATCGACCGGGGCCATCAGCGATTCCTTGGCCAGCAGGAAGGCT
>JAEUPW010000067.1 GCA_016790045.1 Candidatus Competibacteraceae bacterium | reverse complement strand
ATCGCCGAAGCGGTCGATCTGCTGCGGGACTACGGCTATCCCCGCGACAAATTCGACAGCATCGGCGCGCTGTTCCCCAAGGAGGGCCTGATCTCCTCGCCGCTGGAGGAGCGCATCCGCTACATCTACGCGCTGTCGCAGGAGGTTTCGCAAACCTTGTCGCAGATCGAGGGCGTGATCACCGCCCGCGTGCATCTGGTGATGCCGGAAGGCAAGCCATTCGACAAGACCGTGGTTCCGGCGTCGGCGTCGGTGTTCATCAAACACCGCGAAGGAACCGAGTTGGCGGCTTTCGTGCCGCAGATCAAAATGATCGTTAACAACGGCATTCAGGGGCTGACCTACGACAAGATTTCGGTGGCTCTGTTCCCGGCCCCAACCGACGCGCTGGTCGCCCCGCCGCCGCTGGCCGAGGTCGGTTGGCTGCGACTCGCGCCAGCGTCGGTCACATCGTTCTGGCTGCTGATCGGAACGCTGTTGACGCTCGCGCTCGGAGCGCTGTCGGGCAATATTTATCAATTCTTGCGTCCTAGAAAACGCGCGGAGCCGACCGATGCCAGCGGCGCTCGCTGAAGCGCTCGATTGCGCCCGTTGGCCGGATCAGTCCGGCGAACGCGCGCGATGCCTGGCGGCGGCGATTGTGGAATTCAATTGCCTGCCGGGCCGTTACGCTCATCCGAGCTGGTTCGCCGCCCTGCCCCACGGCGCGCTGCTGCTCGGCTTGCGCGCATCGCCGCGCGTCGCTCAACGGCTGTCGCGTCACTTGCTCGCCGCGTGGGGTTTGGAAGGACAGTACTGTTGCGATTTCAGCGCGCCCGCGACGCGGTTGGCGCTGCTCGACAGCGCCACTCTGACGCAACTGGTGCTGTACGCCGGCCTGACGGCCACGGCGGCTTACGTCCGCCGGACGGTGGAACGCGACAAGGTGGCCGCGCTCAAGCAGCGCCTGGGCGAGGCGGCGTTTCTGTTCGCCCTGAAACGCGCGCCCTTTCTCAGCGGCGTGAAGCCCCTGCCCGACGCCCTGCACCGCGCGTCGCCGGACGCCTTCCACCAGATCACGCTGATCGCCGGCCTGCAATGCCTCGCCGCCAGCCTGAAGGGGCGCGAGCGCGCCCTGCGGCGACGCCTGCTATTCAAGTTTCCCCAAGGTTGGGCGGTTTCGTTCGCGGCCAGCAAAGCCACGCCGCCGCCGGCCGCCTGCGCGCGATTGTTCGATCAACTGCTTTGGGAGCTAGCACCGCAATGGGCGCATTTAGCCGCGTAGTCCCGCTCGACTTCAGACCCTCGCCCGGCCAGCGCGTGATCAAGGCGGGCGACTATCTCGCTTACGCCGAGGCCGAGGCCATCATCGAGGCGGCGCGCGAGCGAGCCGCCGCGCTCCAGATCGAAGCGGAACAGGTCTATGAAGCCGAGAAACAACGCGGCTATCAGGACGGCCGCGACGAGGGCAAACTCGAAACGGCGGAACAGATTATGGACGTGCTGGGCGCGACGGTGGAATTTTACGCCGGCATCGAGAAGCGCACCGGTCAGATCGTCTTGCAAATGCTGCGCAAGATCCTC
This sequence comes from Candidatus Competibacteraceae bacterium, assembly GCA_016790045.1. Classification (GTDB taxonomy): domain Bacteria; phylum Pseudomonadota; class Gammaproteobacteria; order Competibacterales; family Competibacteraceae; genus Competibacter_A. Next base: position 3,315 of record JAEUPW010000067.1, on the reverse strand, counting down.
GGCGAGTTCGACGACGAAACGCTGACCTACCGCATCGCCCGCAACGCGCTCGCCGCCGTGCGCAACCAAAAACAGGTGACGCTGCGGGTCGCGCCGGCGCAAGTCGAGAACGTGAAAGCCCGGACCGACGCCCTGCTCAACGGCTTCCCCGGCATCCATTTCGTCGATGTGGTCGCCGACCGCCGCTTGAGCGCGGGCGACTGCATTCTGGAAACCGAAATCGGCGTGGTGGACGCCAGCATCGAGGTCCAGCTCCAGGCTTTGGCGCGGTCGCTGGCGAAACGCTTGGCTCAAGACGAGACGGTGGCTTGACGGCCGTCGTTCGCGGCTACGCCGGCGGGCGCGCGTCCCGCGTCCGGCCCAGCGCCCGCGCCGCGCACTCGCTGAGTTCGCGGCTCAACAGCGGCTTTTTTAGGATCTCCCGAATGCCGTGCTGGCGCGCCTGCTCGGTGAGCCGGGCATCGCCGCGCCCGCTGGTGAGGATGATGGGGATCTCGGGTCGCAGCTCTCGGATGGCCGCCGCCAGTTCTAAACCGGTCATCTTGGCCATGAGCTGATCGGTGATCACCAGCTCGAACCGCTGGGGCGCGGCGCGAAACACCGCCAGCGCTCGCTCGCCGCCTGCGACGCCGACCGGCTGGAAGCCGAGCGCGGCCAGCATCGCCTCGCCCAACTCCACCAAGGCCGGTTCGTCATCGACGAACAGCACGGTCTCGCCGCGCCCCAGCGCGACCGGCGGCGCTTCTCCCAGTTCCGCGCCCGCGCCCGCGTCGGCGCGCGGCAGCAACACAGCGAAGGTGCTCCCCCGCCCCGGCGCGCTGCTCACCTCGATCGCGCCGCCGTGGTCGCTGACGATGCCGTGGACGATGGCCAGGCCGAGACCGGTGCCCTTGCCGATTTCCTTGGTGGTGAAAAACGGCTCGAAGATGCGGGCCTGGGTCTCTTGATCCATGCCGCAGCCGGTGTCGCTCAAGCTGAGCCGCAGGTAGCGCCCCGGCTTGAGCCGGGGCAGGTCGGCGTCCGCTGGCCACTCGACGGTCGCCGGCTCCAGCCGAACGGTGATCGTTCCGCCGTCGGGCATGGCGTGGGCGGCGTTCGCGCCCAAATTGATGATGACCTGTTGCAGTTGGTCGGAATCGGCCTCGACCCACATCTTCTCGGCGCGCGATGCCTCGTCGATGGTGACGGTGGCGGGCAGCGAGGCCCGCAGCAGTTGCACCGCCTCGTCCACCGCCCGTTGCAGCTCGACCGGTTTGCGCGCGCTTTCGCCGCGCCGGCTGAAGGTGAGAATTTTGCCGACCACGGCGCGGGCGCGCTTGCCGGCGGCCAGCACTTTTTCCAATTGCTGGCGCGGGCGCGAATCGCGCGGCAGCGCCGCCTGCGCCAGTTCGGTATAGCCCAGGATCGGAGCCAGAAAATTGTTGAGCTCGTGAGCGATGCCGCCGGCCAGGGTGCCGATGGCTTCCATCTTCTGCGCGTGGCGCAACTGGCCGACCAATTGCTCGCGCTCCTGGCGGGCCTGTTTCTGTTCGGTGATGTCGCCGATGGAACCCGCCATGCGATACACCCGCCCCTCGGCGTCGCGCAGCCCCAAGCCCTTGACGAAACCCCAGCGGTAATCGCCGTCCGCCCGCAGGAAGCGCAACTCGCACTGATAGAAGTCGGTTTCACCGCGCAGGTGGGCGCGCAGCGCGGCCTGGAAGCGTTCGCGGTCTTCGGGATGGATGCTGGCTTGCCACTGCGCCACCGGCAGCAAGGCGGCGGCGGCCGGCAACCCCAGAATGCGGTAGGCGTGGGCGGAAATGTGGATCGCGTCGGTCGCCGCCACCCAGTCCCACAAGCCCTCGTTCGCGCCGTTCATGGCCAGCGCGTAACGTTCCTCGCTCTGGCGCAGGGCGGCTTCCGTCTGCTGGCGTTCGGCCATTTCCTGTTGCAGGTCAGCGTTGGCGCGACGCAGGGCGCGGGCATTGATCTGCAAGCGCGCGAACAGATAGGCCAAATACCCCAGCAGCAGCACCGCCAGGCCATACAACAGCAGGCGAAAGAGTCCAGCCCGCGCTTCGGCCCGGTCGAAGTGATGGCCGATGGCATCGCGCAACCCGGTTACGCCCGCCCCGGTCGGCGCTTCGACGATCTGGCGCAGCAGCGCATCGACCCTGGGCAACACCTCCACGATCAGCCGCCCGTGAAGGATCAGCAGGTTAAGATCCGGGCGAAACGAGGCGGGCGCAGGGGGCAAGCGCCCGAGGATGGCCTCGATTTCTTGCCCGACCCGCGCTTGCGGCGCTTCCATGAACCGCAACATGGCGTGGGACAGCACGCCGATCTCGGCCGCCAGCGCCGTTTCCGACGCGGCCAGCGCAGCGCCGCGCAGCGCCTGGCCGGCGGTATTGAAATACATCAGCGAATTGCGCAGCAGCGCGTTGTCGGCCTTGAAATAATCCACCAGCACCACTTTTTCGGCCAGGGCGGCCTCCAGGCGTTCCAGCGCGCCGTCGGAGGCGACGATCTCCGCGCCGTCGGGATCGGTCGAATGCAGCGTTTGCAGCGCCCGTTTCAACTCGTGGCGACCCCGCGCCAGTGAATCGTAGCGCCGCAGCAGGCCGGCGCGGGCGAGCAACACGTCGCGGTTGAGCGCGGTGTCGCTGACCTCGAAGGCGAACAGCGCCTCGTGCAACCGCGTTTTCAAAGCGGCGTCCGGCCCCCGGCTTTGCCACCAGACCGCGGTGAGCAGCGCCAGCAGCGCGACGGCGATGGTCAGGGGCTTGAGGTGCGCGCCCATCAGCGGTGTTCCGAAGCGGGCGCGGCGAGCGGCCGCCCTTGGTATTCTCCGGTCAGGCTTTTTAGAAACTGCACGATCAGGTCGATTTCGTCCGACGGCAGGGTTTTGCCCAACTGCACCCGCGCCATCGTCCTCACCGCCTCTTCGAGGGTGGCCGCCCGGCCGTCGTGAAAATACGGCGCGGTGAGCGCGACGTTGCGCAGGCTCGGCACCCGAAACACGCCGCGATCCCGCTCGATTTGAGTGATGTTGTAACGCCCCAAATCGGGGGTCGCCGCATCCTGGGGGGCGGGTGTCAGCACGTCTTCGAACACCCCGAATTTCTGATACATGTTGCCGCCGATGTTGGCGCCTTGATGGCAGGCGACGCAACCGTAGCCGGTAAACAGGGCGTAACCCTGCCGTTCCGCCACGGTCAGCGCTCCGGCCTCGCCGCGCAGGTAGCGGTCGAAGCGGGCGTCGGGCGTGATCAGGGAGCGCTGGTAGCTGGCGAGGGCGCTCAGCACGTTGAGCTTGGTGACGCCGTCCGGGTA
>JAEUPW010000066.1 GCA_016790045.1 Candidatus Competibacteraceae bacterium | reverse complement strand
ATGGCGGTGCGCGCGCGGGTGTTGGAAGGGCACACGCTGGCGACCGCGCTCGGCGATTTCCCGCAAGTGTTTCCGGAGCTGTATCGGGCGACGGTGGCGGCCGGCGAGCAGTCGGGCCATCTCGAAGTGGTGTTCGAGCGGCTGGCCGATTACACCGAGGCCCGCCAGCAGATGCGCCAAAAAGTCGGGCTGGCGCTGTTTTATCCTCTATTGTTGACCGGCGTGGCCATTCTGGTGGTCGCCGGCTTGCTGACTTATGTGGTGCCGCAGGTGGTGCAGGTGTTTAGCAGCCTCAACCAGCGGTTGCCGGCGCTGACCCGTGGCTTGATCGGCGTGAGCGAGTTTCTGCGCCAGAACGGTTGGCTGCTGTTGGCGGTGCTGGGTTCCGGAGCGATCGCGTGGGTGTTCGCGTTGCGGCGGATCGGGTTCCGGCGGCGCGTCCATCAGACCTTGCTGCGGCTGCCCCTGGTGGCGCGGCTGGTGCGCGGGGCGAACACCGCGCGTTTCGCCCGCACCTTCAGCATCCTGATGGCCAGCGGCGTCCCCGTGCTGGAAGCGCTGCGCATTTCCACTCAAGTCGTCAGCAACCTGCCGATGCGAGAAGCCGTGGAACAGGCGGCGGCGCGGGTGAAGGAAGGGGCGACCCTGAACAAGTCGATCAGCGCCAGCGGCTACTTCCCGCCGATGACGGTGCAGTTGATCGCCAGCGGCGAGGCCAGCGGCCGGCTGGAAAACATGCTGGAGCGGGCCGCGATCCAGCAGGAGCGGGAGACCGAAACGCTCATCGCCGCTTTGCTGGGCATTTTCGAGCCGGTGTTGATTCTGGTGATGGGCGGCGTGGTGCTCATCATCGTGCTGGCCATCCTGCTGCCGATTTTCGATCTCAATCAACTGGTGCGCTGAGCTGCCGCTTTAAGGCCCGTCCCGTCCAGGGTATAGGCGCGGGCGAAACCGCCGACAAAACGCACCCGAAGCGGATTCAGGCGCAGCAGCAAGAAATCCGCAAAGTCAAAACGCGGCGTCGAAGCCGGCAGCCGTTGCTGGTAGCGTTTCGCCGCCGCCGCATAATCCGCGGCGCCTTTGGGGATGATGGCCACCTCGCCCTGCACCGTCACCCGCGCCAGCGTCTGCGGGTCTTCCTCCTCGCGTTCCGGCGCGCTGATCGCGAGGCTCGCGCGCGGATAGGCCAGCAGGTTGCGGGTATGGGACGCCAGCGTGCTGAGATGCAACAAAAAACCGCCGAAATCGACTTCCGGGATATAGGCGACCCAAGACGCTTCAGGCCCGTCCGCGCTTTGGGTCGCCAGCGCGGCCCAGCGCCGATTGCGGATCAAATCTACCATCAAACGCTGTTCTTCAAGATTCATCGGCCATCGCTCCGCCAGAGTTCATCGACCAAGACACCGGCTCTACCCTCGAAAGTCGTTGATGCGGGCGCTCCCCAATCGATCGAGCGGGTCGCGTCGGCGGTATCGCTCGCGCAAAACGGCGAGAGCACCCGCAATCGAGCGACCGCCGCACAGACCGCTCGAAGGGTGTAATCGATTTCCGCCGGCGTGGTAAAGCGGCCCAAACTGAAGCGGACCGCGCCGCGCGCGCGCGCGGCATCGCAACCCATGGCGCGCAGGACGTGCGAGGGCTCGGCGGTTCCCGAGGTGCAGGCGGAGCCGGTGGCGAGCGCGATCTCGGGCAAATCCGCCAGCAAGGCTTCGGCGGCGATGCCCGAAAAGCTGACGTTGAGAATGCCGGGCCAATGCTTTTCGGGATGCCCGTTCAAGATCGCGCCCGAGCCGGCCAACCCTTGCCACAAGCGCTCGCGCAACGTTTGGAGGCGCGCCCGGTCATCGCCCATCTCGGCTTGCGCGATCCGGCAGGCTTCACCCAGGGCGACGATCTGATGGGTCGGCAAGGTCCCGGCGCGCAAACCGCGTTCCTGGCCGCCGCCGTACAACAAAGGTTCCAGCCGCACCCGATGGGGCCGCTGGCGCACGAACAGCGCTCCGACGCCTTTGGGGCCATACAGCTTGTGCGCGCTCAGGCTCAACAGATCGATGGCGCAAGCGCGCAGATCGATGGGCAGCTTCCCGGCGCTCTGGGCGGCGTCGACGTGCAGCAATACGCCCCGCGAACGGGTCAACGCGCCGATGGCGTCCAAATCCTGCACGACACCGGTTTCGTTGTTGACGTGCATCAGCGAGACGAGGGCCGTATCGGGCCGCAGCGCGGCTGCCAGGCGTTCGAGGGCGATCGAGCCGTCTGGCTCCGGGTCAAGGTAGGTGACGGAATAGCCGTCCTGCTCCAGCCGGCGGCAGACATCGAGCACCGCCTTGTGTTCGGTTTTGCCGGTGATCAGATGGCGGCCCTGGCGGCGGTGAGCGCGCATGGCGCCGCGCAAAGCCAAATTGTTGGATTCGGTAGCGCCCGAGGTCCAGACGATCTCGCGGGCGTCGGCATTCAACAGGCCGGCAACCTGAGCCCGAGCCACTTCAATCGCGCGGGCGGCGCGTTGGCCAAAGTGATGGGTGCTGGAGGAGGGATTACCGAAAATGCCTTCCTGGGTCAAATGGCGACCGAGCAAATCCGCCACCCTCGGATCGACCGGCGTGGTCGCGGCGTAGTCCAGATAGACCGGCAACCGCGTCAGGCCATCATAAAACCGCTCACACCACCGCGATGGGGATCGAAATCGGCTCGCTGGTATGGCGCTCGCGCCGGCGCGCGCTGTTTTGGCGGCGCACCACCTCGCAAACCGCCGGCCGCTCGACAAATTGCGCCAGCGTGATCCCTTCCAGGAAGGTGAAAATCTGCCGGCTGAGATCGGTCCACAATTCGTGGGTCAGACAGCGCCGGCCTTCCTGACAATTTTCGTGGCCGAAACAGCGCGTCGCGTCCAGCCGCTCGTCGACCGCGCTGATGATGTCGGCGACCGTGATCTGATCGGGAAACCGCGCCAGACGATAGCCGCCGCCCGGACCGCGCACGCCCTCGACCAGAGTCCGCTTGCGCAGTTTGGCGAACAACTGTTCCAGATACGACAGAGAAATGCCTTGGCACTGAGAAATTTCCGCCAGGGTGACAGGACCATAGCGGTCATGAATCGCCAAATGCATCATGGCGGTAACGGCATATCGACCTTTCGTGGAAAGTCTCATAAACATGACCCTGCTGCTAGTGTTAATCGGAACCTAATTCCAGACTATTGTTTATGGAAAATAGATTAACCGACAACGCTAGTCAATTATTCTGATCTCAACCGCGTCAAATTTTGAGAGCGGGTGGCGGATTCAAGCTGGATAACGGCGGGGTTTGCTGAAAACGGTGGCCTTGGCGAAGGCAATAATTCAGCCATTTGAAAAGAAATCGGTTAATTTTCCAACGCTGGTAAAGCGAGACACCGTTCGGCGCCTGACCGTGGAGCGATTCGGCGTCGAAGGCGGGAAGATGGCGCAGTTGGCCGTTTAGCACCTCGGCCATGCGCGCGTCGTGGTAGACGCGAATCCGCAAATCCGGTTCGGCAAAACCCGTGTCCCCATCGTCAAACCAATAGGTCAAATGCATTTCGCTGGTGTAGCGGAACCGTTCCAACAACCGGAAATGCAAGGCGAGACCATCGGGGATTTGCGAGACCAGCGCCGCCGGTTTTTTCGGCATGACCGGGATCAGCCTGCGGATGTTGATGTAATTGCACTCGTACAAATCCATCAGGGCCGGAAAAGTGCCGGGATCGGTTCGGGTCAAGGAGGGCAAATGAGCCGGAGAGAGCAAAATCATCGGTTTTAACGGTCTGTGGCGAGTGAGGGTTCCAGCCGCCAGCCGCCGGCATCGCACTGCAGCACCATTCCCGCCGGCCCGTACCAGTCCCCCAGCACCGCCCGGCGCGCCGGCAGCCCATCGAGCAGCCCATCGTGGATCGCCGGCCGGTGGGTGTGGCCGTGAATCATGCGCCGGACACCGCCCGCGCGCAGCGCCCGCTCCACCGCCGCGGGGTTCACATCCATGATCGCGTCCGCTTTGTGTTGCATGGCCTGGCGGCTCGTTTCGCGCAACTGCCCGGCCAGCGCGCGCCGCTGGGCCAGCGGCAGCGCCAGCGTGCGCGCTTGCCAGGCCGGATCGCGGACCTGAGCGCGAAAGGCTTGATATTCGACATCGTCGGTGCACAACGTGTCGCCGTGCAACAGCAGCACGGTTTCGCCGTATAAGTCGATGAGTTCGGTTTCCGGCAGCAGACGCACGCCACTGGCGGCGGCAAAGCGCTCCCCGATCAGAAAATCGCGGTTGCCGTGCATGAAAAACACCGGAAGGCCGGCGTCGGTCAGGTTTCGCAACGCCTTGACGACCTGCGCGGCCAATTCGGTATCGTCGTCATCCCCGATCCACGCCTCGAACAGATCGCCCAAGATATAGAGGCGCTCGACCGTCCGGGCCTGCCGTTCCAGAAAGGCCAGAAACGCCGCCGTGGTCGTCGGGCGCGCCGCATCGAGATGCAGGTCGGAAATGAAAACCGTGGTCATGAGCGGTTATTCGCCGACGATTTCCGCTTTGGTGATCACCACATCGTCCACGGGCACATCCTGGTGGCCCTTGCGGCTGGCGGTCGGCACTTTGGCGATGGCGTGCACCACGTCCATGCCGTCGACCACCCGCCCGAACACGCAATAGCCCCAACCCTGGTTGGTCGGCGCGCGATGATCGAGAAAATCGTTGTTCTTGACATTGATGAAGAATTGCGCGGTGGCGGAGTGCGGGTCGGAAGTGCGCGCCATGGCGATGGTGCCCACCTGATTTTTAAGCCCGTTGTCGGCTTCGTTGCGGATCGGCGCACGGGTGGTTTTTTCGGACATGCCCGATCCCAGACCTCCGCCTTGAATCATGAAATTGGGGATCACCCGGTGGAAAATGGTGCCGTCATAAAAGCCGTCGCGGACGTATTGCAGAAAATTTTCGACGGTGGCCGGCGCGCTGGCGGAGACCAATTCGAGGCTGATGACGCCAAGCGAAGTATGCAATTTGACCATGGGATGGACTCGCTATCGGGGGGCTGTATTTAAGGTTTCTTCGGCGCATCGGCCGGCGCGGGCGCGACGGCGGGGGCGGCGGCGGGGCCGGACAGGATTTCGACCGACTTGATCGCCACCGGCGCGGTCGGCACATCGGAGAAGCCGCCACCCGGACCGCCGGGGCCGGTGGCGACCTTGCGGATTTTATCGACGGTTTCCATGCCGTCGACGACTTTGCCGAATACCGCGTAACCCCAGCCCTGCGGCGTGGCGGCGCGGTAATCCAGGGCGGCGTTATCCTTGACGTTGATGAAGAATTGGGCGGTGGCGGATTGCGGGTCGGAGGTGCGGGCCATGGCGATGCTGCCCCGGACATTCTTCAGGCCATTATCGGCTTCGTTGGAAACCGGCGCGCGGGTCGGCTTCTGCTGGAAATCGGCGGTGAAGCCGCCGCCCTGAATCATGAAATTGTCGATCACCCGGTGGAAGATCGTGCCGTTGTAAAAACCTTCGCGAGCGTAGGCCAAAAAGTTTTCGACGGTCTTGGGGGCTTTATCGGCCGCCAATTCCAGCGTGATGGGGCCGAGGCTGGTTTCCAGCCGAACCTGGGGGCCGGCTTGAGCGACCGCGCCGATCAGGCCGAAAGCGGCTGCGGCCAGTAACGGGAATCGAATTCGCATGAAATGAGGTCCTGGTGAGGAAGAACAATGCAGGATGATAGTTCAGAGAGAACGCGCACCGCCAGATTTGGTGACCGTCGGCGCTTTCCGTTACCATGAATTCATGATGATCACCGAAAACGTCAAAACGCGATTTGCGCCCAGCCCGACCGGTTTGCTGCATCTCGGCAACGTCCGAACCGCCCTGTTTAACGCGCTGTTGGCCCAGCGCTCGGCCGGTCGGTTTCTGTTGCGCATCGAGGACACCGACCAGGAGCGCAGTCGCGCCGAATACGTTGAGGCTTTGCAGGATGATTTGCGCTGGCTGGGCCTGGATTGGCAGGAGGGTCCGGGAGTCGGAGGGCCGCAAGCGCCTTACGCGCAATCGGAGCGCTCGACGGTTTACGCGCGATTTTATCAGCAGTTGGAAGCGGCGGAACGGGTTTATCCCTGTTTTTGCTCGCCGGCAGAACTCGCTCTAAGCCGCAAGGCGCAGTTGGCGTCCGGGCGGCCGCCGCGTTATGCCGGTACCTGCGCCCGCTTGGGCGAGGGCGAACGCCAGACGCGGATCGCGCGCGGCGCAGCGCCGACGCTGCGCTTTCGGGTGCCGGCGGGACAGGCGGTCGAATTTGGCGATCTGGTGCGCGGAGCGCAGCGGTTTTCCAGCGACGATATCGGCGATTTTGTGATCCGTCGGGCCGATGGCACCCCGCAATTTTTTTTCGCCAACGCGGTGGACGACGCGCTGATGGCGATCACGCACGTCTTGCGCGGCGAGGATCATCTGGCCAACACGCCCCGCCAGTTGCTGCTGCTGGAGGCGCTGGACTTGCCCGCGCCCCGTTACGGCCATCTGGCGCTGATCGTCGGAAGCGACGGGGGCCCGCTGTCGAAGCGGGCCGGCGATCTCAGCGTGCGGGAGTTGCGCGCCAGCGGTTATCTGCCCGAAGCCCTGCTGAATTATCTGGCGCGGCTCGGCCACGCCTACGCGCGCGATGTCTGGATGGATCCGGCCGAACTGGCGGCGAATTTCTCGACCGAGCATTTGGGCCGCGCGCCCGCGCGCTACGATGAAGCGCAGTTGCTCCACTGGCAAAGCGAGGCGATCCGGCATGCGACGGCGGACCGGTTGTGGGAATGGGCCGGAGCGCGGGAGCGGGTTCCCGCCGGGTCGGGCGCGGATTTTATCGAAGCGGTCCGAGCCAATATCCGCTTCCCGGCCGATGTCGCTTTCTGGGCGGAGCGCCTGTTCGGCGCGGAGCTGGCCCCGAGCGATGACAGTAAAGCGATCATCCGGGAAGCCGGTTCCGCGTTCTTCGAGCACGCGCTCGCCGCCTACGAGCGACACGGCGTCGCCTACCCGCCGCTGGTCGCCGAATTGCGGCAACTGACCGGCCTCAAAGGCAAGCCGCTGTTCATGCCGTTGCGGGCGGCGTTGACCGGAGAAACCCACGGTCCCGAACTGGCCCGCATCCTGGCGCTGTTGCCGCCCGAAACCGTCCGTCGCCGCCTGCGCGCCTGTCATTGATCGCCGGCGACGGCAAATCCCGCCAAACGGCTCGCGCGCCAACTTTATTCGAGAGAATGCCGCATGTTGCAAATTTTCAATAGCTTGACCCGTCAAAAGGAGCCTTTTCAACCCATCGAGCCGGGCAAGGTGCGGATGTATGTGTGCGGGATGACCGTCTACGACTATTGCCATGTCGGCCACGCGCGGGTGATGGTGGCCTTCGATGTGGTGACGCGCTGGCTGCGCGCCAAGGGTTTCGAGGTGACTTACGTTCGCAATATCACCGATATCGACGACAAGATTATCCAGCGCGCGCGCGAAAATGGCGAGGATTTCCAACAATTGACCGCCCGGTTCATTCAAGCCATGCACGAAGACTTGGACGCGCTCGGCATCGTGCCACCGACGCACGAGCCGCGCGCCACCGGGGCGATGGCCGAGATGATCGCCATGATTGGAAGTTTGATCGACAAGCGATTCGCCTATGTCGGGGCTGGCGGCGACGTTTATTACGACGTCAGCCGCTTCGAGCGCTACGGGCGCTTGGCCAACAAAAAGCTGGAGGATTTGCGCGCCGGAGCGCGAGTCGAAGTCGAGGAGGCCAAGGACGATCCGCTGGATTTCGTGTTGTGGAAAGCCGCCAAGCCCGGCGAGCCGGGCTGGGATTCGCCGTGGGGAACGGGCCGGCCGGGCTGGCATATCGAATGCTCGGCGATGTCGACCCGCTGCCTGGGCGATCATTTCGACATTCACGGCGGCGGGATGGATTTGAAATTTCCCCACCACGAGAACGAGATCGCGCAATCGGAAGCCGCCAGCGGCCACCGTTACGTCAACGTCTGGATGCACAACGGCTTCGTCCAGGTCAACGAGGAGAAAATGTCCAAATCGCTGGGCAATTTCTTCACCGTGCGCGAAGTGTTGCGGCGCTATCGGCCGGAGGTGGTGCGGCTGTTCATCCTGTCCAGCCACTATCGCGGACCGTTGAATTACGCCGATGAAAATCTGGAGCACGCCAAAGCGTCCCTGGATCGGCTGTACTTGGCGCTGCGGGGTCTGCCGGTCGCGGACGCGCCGGTTTCGCGGGAGTGGCGGGACCGGTTCGAGCGGGCGATGGACGATGACTTCAACACGCCGGAAGCCTTGGCGGTTTTATTCGACCTGACGCGCGAGATCAACCGATTGCGGGGCGAAGATGTCCAGGCCGCCGCCCGCCTGGGAGCCGGGCTGCGCCAGCTTGGCGGACTGCTCGGCTTGTTGCAATGGGACGCGGAGACTCACTTGCAGGGAGGTGCCGTGGAAGTCGAAGCGGCCGAGGCGGAAACGGCCCCTTACAGCTCGGAGCGGATCGAGACTTTGATCGCCGAGCGCACCGCCGCCCGCAAGCGTCGAGACTGGGCCGAAGCCGATCGGATTCGCGGCGCGTTGCAAGCTGCGGGCGTCGTGCTTGAAGACACCGCGCAGGGCACGGTTTGGCGGCGCAACTGAAAACGCTAAAAACTGGCTTGACGAGGTTCTCAATCAAAAATAAAATCCTCAATCCCGCTTGGAAGTGAAGATCGAACACGGGGTATAGCGCAGCCTGGTAGCGCACCTGCTTTGGGAGCAGGGTGTCGGGGGTTCAAATCCCTCTACCCCGACCATCGGCTGGGTTGGGGAATCGGCGGACAAGGGTTTACGACACCGCGCCCGTAGCTCATGCGGATAGAGCATCAGCCTTCTAAGCTGAGGGTAGCAGGTTCGAGTCCTGCCGGGCGCGCCAGCTCTCCCGGTTGGCCGACGCGGGTTCAATGGTGGACGTAGCTCAGTTGGTAGAGCCCCGGATTGTGGATCCGGTCGTCGTGGGTTCGAGTCCCATCGTCCACCCCAACGCGCGCTCGCGTTTCGCTGCGGCATCGTCTTTCACTCACGATTTCAGGGCCGTTAGCTCAATTGGTAGAGCAGTTGACTCTTAATCAATTGGTTGTAGGTTCGAGTCCTACACGGCCCACCATCTTCCTTATTGGCTGACGTTCATCCGCTTTTCTCTCGACCGGCCGTCAAAGGCCTTGGCCGCGCCCGGTTTTTATGTCGGGGGATAGGTTGTTCTGTATAATTGGTGGCCATAACTGGGTCGCCCGCTGATCTTTTTAGCTTGGTGCGGTCAAACCGCATCTGTTCGCGAGAGTGGCGGAACTGGTAGACGCGCTGGATTTAGGTTCCAGTGGGGTAACCCGTGAGAGTTCGAGTCTCTCCTTTCGCACCATTCGCCCGCAGGTTCTCGGCGTGTTGTCGATCCATGTCGCCGCGCGGTCGACAGGAGAGCGGCGAGGCGCTTTTGAGGCCGGTTTGCCGATCCATAACGATCAATAGGTTCGAGGTGTAGCAATGCAGGTTTCCGTTGAAACGCTGAGCGATCTGGAGCGCCGGGTCACCGTGCAGGTTCCGGCCGAAAGACTCGCCAAGGAAATTCAGGATCGGCTGCAATCCCTGTCCCGGCGGGTCAAGGTGGATGGATTTCGCCCGGGCAAGGTCCCGTTCAAGCTGGTCAAGCGGCTTTACGGCGATCAGGTGCGCTACGAGGCGGTCAGCGAACTGATGCAAAACAGCCTGCATGAAGCCTTGACCGCCGAGAAGCTCAATCCGCTGGGCGGACCCCGGATCGAGCCGAAGCGTTTGGAGGACGGACAGGATCTGGAGTACTGCGCGACCTTCGAGGTCTTGCCCCAGTTCGAGCCGACCGGATTTGACACCATCAAGGTCGAGCGCCCGAGCGCCGAGGTCGCCGAACCCGACGTGGACCGCATGCTGGACAACCTGCGCCAGCAGCGAGTGACGTGGAGCGCCGCGGAACGTCCGGCGATAGAGGGCGACCGGGTCCGCATCGACTTCGAGGGCACCATCGACGGCGAGAGTTTCGCGGGCGGCAAAGGCGATAACGTCGAGGTGATCTTGGGCAAGGGCGCGATGCTCAAGGATTTTGAGAATCAACTGATCGGAGTGCGGCCGGATTCCGAGGTCGAGTTCGACCTGACTTTCCCGGAGTCGTATCAAGCCGCCCAGATCGCCGGCAAAACCGCCCGGTTTAAAGTCAGGGCGCGGACGGTGGAAGAGCCCCGGTTGCCGGAGGTGGACGAAACCTTCGCCGCCAGCTTCGATGTCAAGGAAAACGGCGTCGAGGGCTTGAAGCGCTCGCTGCGCGAGAACATGGAACGCGAATTGCGCGACGGCATCAAAGCGGCGATCAAGCGTCAGGTCATGCAGGGCCTGCTGGACGCCAACCCGATTCCGGTGCCGAAAGTGTTGGTCGAAAACGAAATCGAGCACTTGTCCAAACAGTTGCATTTCCCCGCCGATAACAAGGACGAGAAGACCCGGCAGCTCAAGGCGCAGTTGTTCGAGCCCGAAGCCCGGCGGCGGGTGGCCTTGGGCCTGTTGATTTCCCGGTTGGCGGAAGCGCAAGAAATCAAGGTCGACAACCAGCGCGTCCGGAATTTTTTGGAAACCATGGCGTCCACTTACCAGGAGCCGGACGAGGTGGTGCGCTGGTACGAACAAACCCCGCGCGCGCTCGACAACGTGCGGGCGATGGTGCTGGAGGATCAAATCGTGGACTGGCTTTTGGAGCGGGCGCAAGTGACCGAAAAGGCCAGCACTTTCGCCGAAATCATGACGCCCGACCCACAACCGACCGAAGCCGTGCGGCAGGAGTGACCCGAATGAGCGACACCGGTATTTCCAACGCTGCCCGCGCGCTGAACCTCGTGCCGATGGTGATCGAGCAAACCGCGCGCGGCGAGCGGGCGTACGACATTTACTCGCGCCTGTTGAAGGAGCGAGTGGTGTTTTTGGTCGGTCCGGTCGAAGATTACGTGGCGAACCTCGTGGTCGCGCAACTGCTGTTTTTGGAAGCCGAGAACCCGGACAAAGACATTCACTTCTACATCAACTCGCCGGGCGGTTCGGTCAGCGCCGGCTTGGCCATTTACGACACCATGCAGTTCGTCAAGCCGAGCGTCAGCACCATGTGCGTGGGCCAGGCGGCCAGCATGGGCGCGCTGCTGCTGGCCGGCGGCGCGGCCGGCAAGCGGTTTTGTCTGCCGCACTCGCGCATCATGATTCACCAGCCGCTGGGCGGCTTTCAGGGCCAGGCCAGCGATATCGACATCCACGCCCGCGAAATCCTGCTGGTGCGGGATCGGCTCAACCGGATTCTGGCCCGGCACACCGGCCAGCCGGTGGAGAAAATCGCCGTCGATACCGACCGGGACAATTTTATGGGGGGGGCCGAAGCGCTCGAATACGGCCTGATCGACGCCGTGTTGAACCAGCGGGTTCCGATGGCGAGCTGAGTTGAGCGACGGGACGGTTATCTTTTGCCCGGCGTCGGTCCGGCGTTCGGCCGTTCGGCCGGGGGTGGCCGAACCCAGATGTAAACCCGAATCCATTCACCCCGCGTCCGATCGTGCGAACGATCCGAGTTGTGGCGCTCGGAGGCTCTCCGGCAGAGCGGTCGCCCGAGGCCGCCCCGACGCTTTCGAGCGCCCGCGCGCTAACGAGGAAGGACTATGAGCAGAGATCGAGGTGACCGGAGCGACGACGACAAGCTGTTGTATTGCTCCTTCTGCGGCAAGAGCCAGCACGAAGTCCGCAAGCTGATTGCCGGCCCCAACGTGTTTATTTGCGATGAGTGCGTCGAGCTGTGCAACGACATCATCCGCGAAGAGATGGAGGAAACCGCGCCCGCCACCACCACCAAGCTGCCCAAACCCCACGACATCAACCATACCCTCAACGACTATGTGATCGGGCAGGAGCGAGCCAAGAAAGTCCTGTCGGTCGCGGTGTACAACCATTTCAAGCGCTTGGAGCTGCAACGGGGCAACCGCTCCAAGACGCCCGAAATCGAAGTCGCCAAGAGCAACATTCTGCTGATCGGGCCGACCGGATCGGGAAAGACGCTGCTGGCGGAAACGCTGGCGCGCCTGTTGAACGTGCCTTTCACCATCGCCGACGCCACCACGCTCACCGAAGCCGGTTACGTCGGCGAGGATGTCGAGAACATCATCCAAAAGCTGTTGCAGAAATGCGATTACGACGTCGAAAAGGCGCAGACCGGCATCGTTTACATCGACGAGATCGACAAGATTTCGCGCAAATCCGACAACCCGTCGATCACCCGCGACGTGTCGGGCGAAGGGGTGCAGCAGGCGCTGTTGAAGCTGATCGAGGGCACCGTGGCCTCGGTGCCGCCCCAGGGCGGGCGCAAGCACCCGCAGCAGGAGTTTTTGCAGGTGGACACCACCAATATTCTGTTCATTTGCGGCGGCGCGTTCGCCGGTCTGGACAAGGTGATCCGCAGCCGCTCCGACAAGGGCGGCATCGGTTTCTCGGCGGAGGTGAAAAGCAAGGAAGGCGACAAATCCATCGGCCAGGTGCTGATGGAAGTCGAGCCCGAGGATTTGATCAAGTACGGCCTGATCCCGGAGTTCGTCGGCCGCTTGCCGGTGGTGGCGACCTTGACCGAGCTCGACGAGAACGCGCTGGTCCAAATTTTGACCGAGCCCAAGAACGCCATCGCCAAACAGTTCAACCGGCTGTTCGAGATGGAGGGCAGCGAGCTGGAATTGCGCGAGGACGCGCTGCGGGCCATCGCGCGGCGGGCCATGGAGCGCAAGACCGGCGCGCGCGGGCTGCGGACCATCCTCGAACACATCCTGTTGGACACCATGTACGAGCTGCCGAGCATGCAAAACGTCAGCAAGGTGGTAGTCGACGATTCGGTGGTCGAAGGTCGCGCCAAACCGTATTTCATCTACGAGAAAACCGAGCGTCGGGCTGCGGCCCACGATTGATCCGGATTGACGGCCTGCCGGGGTCGGCGGTCACGGGCAGGTTTTTTTCCTCGATCATCGTCTCTCGGCCACCGCCGCGCCCGGGCGATCGCTCCGGCGCGCTTCGCCCCGTCCCGCCCGGTCCGGTTTCATCTCAGAGGCCCATATGAAGCAAAACGAAGCCAAATTCGACCGTCTGCCCAACCCGGCGCAACTGCCGGTTTTGCCGCTGCGCGATGTGGTGGTCTATCCGCACATGGTGATCCCGCTGTTCGTCGGCCGGGAGAAGTCCATTCACGCGCTCGATTTGGCCATGCAAAGCAACAAGCGCATCGTGTTGATCGCGCAAAAAAGCGCGGAAGTGGACGAGCCGGGAGCCGGGGATCTTTATCAGGTCGGCACGCTTTCCAGCGTTCTCCAGATGCTGCGGCTGCCCGATGGCACCGTCAAGGTGCTGGTGGAAGGCGGACAGCGGGTCAACATCCACCATTTCACCGAAACGCAAGCCTGTTTCATCGCCGAAGTGTCGTTGCTGGAATCGGTGCTGGACGATAGCGCCGCCCAGGAAGTGCAGGCGCTGATGCGCTCGCTGCTGAACACGTTCGATCAGTACATCAAGCTCAACAAAAAAATTCCCGGCGAGGTGCTGACTTCGGTGTCCAGCATCGAAGATCCCAGCCGGCTGGCCGACACCATCTCGGCCCACATGACGCTCAAGCTCGACGACAAGCAGAAAATCCTGGAAATCCAGGATTTGCGCCTGCGCCTGGAACAGTTGCTGGCCTTGGTCGAAGGCGAGATCGACATCCTGCAAGTCGAGAAGCGCATTCGCGGCCGGGTCAAACAGCAGATGGAGAAAAGCCAGCGCGAGTATTACCTCAACGAGCAGATGAAGGCGATCCAAAAGGAGTTGGGCGATCTGGAAGACGCGCCCAACGAAATCGAGGATTTGAGCCAGCGAATCGAAAAAGCGGGCATGCCGAAGGCGGCCAAGGCCAAAGCCCAGGCGGAATTGAACAAACTCAAAATGATGTCGCCGATGTCGGCCGAGGCGACCGTGGTGCGCAATTACGTCGACTGGCTGGTCAACGTGCCTTGGAAAAAGCGCACCAAAATCCATCAGGACTTGGCGGAGGCCGAAAAAATTCTGGAAGCCGACCATTACGGCTTGGAAAAGGTCAAGGAGCGGATTTTGGAGTATCTGGCCGTCCAGCAGCGAGCCCGCAAGCTCAAAGGGCCGATCCTGTGTCTGGTCGGGCCGCCGGGCGTGGGCAAAACCTCGCTGGGGCGATCCATCGCGCGGGCCACCAACCGCAAATTCGTGCGCATGTCGCTGGGCGGCGTGCGCGACGAGGCCGAAATTCGCGGCCACCGCCGCACCTACATCGGTTCGCTGCCCGGCAAGATCCTCCAGAATCTGGCCAAAGTTGGAGTGCGCAACCCGCTGTTTTTGTTCGACGAGATCGACAAAATGTCGATGGATTTTCGCGGCGATCCCTCCTCGGCCTTGTTGGAAGTGCTGGACCCGGAACAAAACAACACCTTCAACGACCATTATCTGGAGGTGGATTTCGATCTCTCGGACGTGATGTTCGTGGCGACCGCCAACTCGCTCAACATTCCGCCGCCGCTGTTGGATCGCATGGAAGTGATCCGGATTCCCGGCTACACCGAGGACGAGAAACTCAATATCGCCATCCGCTATCTGATGCCCAAGCAATTGAGCAACAACGGTCTCAAAAAGGGCGAATTGGCGATTGAGGAGGAGGCGATCCGCGACACGATCCGCTTTTATACCCGCGAATCCGGCGTGCGCAATCTGGAGCGGGAAATCGCCAAGATTTGCCGCAAGGTGGTGAAGGAAGTGACCTTGCGACCGGTCGAAGGGCCCATCACCGTCACGTCTGACCTGTTGAACAAATATTTGGGGGTGCGCCGGTTCCGGTACGGTTTGGCCGAGGAGCAGGATCAAGTCGGCCAGGTCAACGGGTTGGCCTGGACTGAAATCGGCGGCGAGCTATTGCGCATCGAAGCGGCGCTGGTGCCGGGCAAGGGCAAGTTGATCCACACCGGCCATCTGGGCGAGGTGATGCGCGAATCGATCCAGGCGGCGCTGACCGTGGTGCGCAGCCGCGCCGAACGCTTGGGCGTCGATCCCGATTTTCACCAAAAGGTCGATATTCATATCCATGTGCCGGAAGGCGCGACCCCCAAGGATGGGCCGAGCGCGGGGGTCGGGATGTGCACCGCGCTGGTTTCGACGCTGACCCGCATTCCGGCGCGGGCCAGCGTGGCCATGACCGGTGAAATCACCTTGCGCGGCGAAGTGTTGCCGATCGGCGGCCTGAAAGAAAAGCTGCTGGCCGCCCATCGCGGCAGCATCGCCACGGTGATCATCCCCGAAGAGAACCGCAAAGATCTGGTTGAAATTCCAGATAATATTCTGGCCAAGCTCGATGTGCGGCCGGTGCGTTGGATCGATCAGGTTCTGGAGATCGCCTTGCAAACCCTGCCTGCGCCCAAGCCGCGCGAAGCGGTCGAAACCGACGCGGCCGTGGCCGCCACGGATGCGAACGGCAAGAGCGGCGGGGGCCTGGAAGGGGTCCGTCCCCACTGAACGCGCTTGCCGGGCCGATTGACACTACTTTCAAGGCCCTGCTATAAGGGCGAGGCTTGATGGTGGCTCCACAGGTTTTCATTCCGGTCAGGCTTTGGAGGCTTCGAGCCATCAGCGCCAGTCCTTTGGCGCAAGCGGGACTATAGAGTGAGAGTTCTTTGAAAAAACGCCTGTCCTAACTCCAGGTCAGGATCAGCGGCCGCCGTAACCGGCGGCGCCTAAGCCTAATAACGCACAAGAGACTGTAATAGGAAGGGGCTCATGAATAAAACTGAATTGGTTGAAGCAGTCGCTCAGGCCACCGATTTATCCAAAGCATCGGCGGGCAAAGCCGTGGACGCCGTGATCTCCGCCATCGGCAAGTCGCTCAAGGGCGGTGATTCGGTCGTCTTGACCGGTTTTGGCACCTTTTCGATCCGGGAACGGCCGGCGCGGACCGGACACAACCCCAAAACCGGCGAACAAATGAAAATTAAGGCCAGCAAGGCGCCGGTGTTCAAGGCTGGCAAAACACTCCGAGATGGAATAAAATAATTGATTCTCCTGAGGGTGCTTAGCTCAGTTGGGAGAGCATCGCCCTTACAAGGCGAGGGTCGGGGGTTCAAGCCCCTCAGCACCCACCAAGACTCGCTTATCCGGAGCGGTAGTTCAGTTGGTTAGAATACCGGCCTGTCACGCCGGGGGTCGCGGGTTCGAGCCCCGTCCGCTCCGCCAACATGCTTTGTATTTTAGCGTTTATCGTGCAATCGGCAGTTTCAAAATCTTTCCGGTTTATGCTTTGGAGCGGTAGTTCAGTTGGTTAGAATACCGGCCTGTCACGCCGGGGGTCGCGGGTTCGAGCCCCGTCCGCTCCGCCACTATTCGGGGTGTCTTCACGGCACCCTTTTTTATGGGCGCTCGTGGCGTGGCCACGGCCCGAATCGCGATCCGATCTGAAGCCGGGTAACTGACATGCTGCTACAAAAAATCCGCGATCACGCCAAGGGCTGGTTTGCTTATACCATCATCGGCCTACTCATTATTCCCTTTGCGGTTTGGGGCATCAATTACTACTTCGAAGGCGGCGGGCCGATGGATGCGGCCGTGGTCGGCGATGGCAAGATCACCGTCCAGGAATTCCAGCGCGCTTACCAGCAGCAGCGCCAGCGGATGCAGGCCATGTTGGGCGGCAACGTGGACCCGGCGCTGCTGGAAGGGCCGCGCATGAAACAGGACGTGTTGCGGCAATTGGTCGACGAGCGCGTGTTGGATCAGATCGCCCGCGATCAGGGTTTGCGGATCGGCGATCCGCAGTTGCACGACGCGATCGTTTCGCTGCCGGTATTCCAGCAAAGCGGCGGTTTCAGTCAGGAACTGTACCAGCGGCTGCTGCAAAATCAGGGCTTTAGCGCGGCGAGTTTTGAGGAAGGTTTGCGCCAGTCGCTGGCCACCCAGCAACTGCGCGACGGGGTGGTGGCATCGACGGTGATGACGCCGGCGGAACTCGATCGGTTGATCGCCTTGCTCAAGCAACAGCGGGAAGTGCATTACGTGGTGTTGCCGCTGGAGAAAGCGCTCGCTCAGGCCAGCGTGGACGAGGATGCCATCAAAGCGCATTTTGAAAAAAACAAGGATCGCTTCGTCAATCCCGAGCGAACGCAGCTTCAGTTTGTCGAGCTGCAACTGACAAAAATCGCCGAGGGCGTCTCGGTGAGCGAGGCCGATCTTAAAGCGAGCTACGAGGAACAAATCGCAAAATACGGCCGGCCCGAAGAGCGCAAGGCGTCTCACATTCTGGTGAAATTGCCGCCTGAGGCCGCAGGAGCGCAAGCCGAATCAGCCCGTGCCAAAGCCCAGCAAATCGCCGAAAGCATCCGCGCGGGCTCGAAGACCTTCAATCAGGCGATGGCGGAGGCCAAGGCGGATGCCTCCGGCCAGCTCGAAAGCGGCGATCTGGGCGTGATCGGCAAGGGCATGTTCGACGATCCGGCGCTGGAAAACGCTTTATTCGCTTTGAAAGAGCCGGGCGAGGTGAGCGGCGTGGTGCGGATGCCGGGCGGCTTTCATCTGGTCCGGCTGGATGGCGTCACGCCCGCGCAAGTAAAGCCGTTCGAGGAAGTGCGCGAGCAGGTGGCCAAGGAGCTGCGCCAGCAGCAAGCGGAAAGCCGGTTCTACGAGATCACCCAAAATCTCGCCAACCTGGCTTACGAGCATCCGGACAGCCTGGAGATCGCGTCCAAGACCTTGGATCTGCCGGTTCAGGAAAGCGCTTGGTTCAGTCGCGCGGGCGGCGAGGGGATTGCGGCCGATCCCAAGGTGATCGCCAGCGCCTTCAGCGAAGAGGTGCTCAAGCGCGGCTTGAACAGCGAACCGATCGAACTGGATAGCGGCCATGTCGTGGTGATCCGGTCCAAGGGCCACCAGGAGGCGACACCTCGCGCGCTGGAAGAAGCGCGCGAGGAAATCGTCAAGACGCTGCGCGACGCCAAGGCGCGGGAGGCTTTGAGCCAAGCGGTCGAGAATCTGAAAGCGCGCGTCGCCCAGGGCGCGCATCTGCAGACCCTGGCGGGCGAATTCGGCGGAACCTTCCACAATCCGGGGCTGGTGGCGCGCGATGCCGCCGCTTTGGATCGCGCCTTGCTGGCGGCGGCTTTCCGGTTGCCGCAACCCGAGGCCGGCAAAATGGCGCTGGGCTCGACGCCGCTCGCCAGCGGCGATCAGGCCGTGTTGGCCGTCACCCGCGTGGTTCCCGGCGGCAAGGACGCGCTTTCCGAGGACGAGCGCAAAAACCTGGCCCAGCAACTGGCCCAACAAACCGGGGGCGGGCAATTCGACGGCCTGCTTGAAAGCGTCCGGAACAAGGTCAAGGTCGTCAGCTACACCGACCGCCTGTAGACCTCCAAAAACGCGCCCTCTCCGCTCGGGAGAGGGTCGAGAAAACGGTTGCCGGAGCGCGCGGGGGCTTTACTCCATCGCGCCCAGCGCGACCGTGTTGAAACCCCCATCGACATACACGATCTCGCCGGTGATGCCCGACGCGAGATCGGAGCACAGAAACGCGGCCGCGTTGCCGACTTCTTCGATGGTCACGCACTTGCGCAGCGGGGCGATGTGCTCGAAGGTGTCCAGCATCTTGCGAAAATTCTTGATGCCGGACGCCGCCAGGGTGCGGATCGGGCCGGCGGAGATGGCGTTGACCCGGATGCCTTCCGGGCCCAGAGTTTGAGCCAGATAGCGGACGTTGGCGTCCAGGCTGGCCTTGGCGAGCCCCATGACATTGTAATTGGGCACCGCCCGCGCGCCGCCGAGATAGGTCATGGTGATCAGCGAGGCTCGCCGCCCTTGCATCAAGGGCCGCGCCGCCTTGGCCAGCGCCGCAAAGCTGTACGAGCTGATGTCGTGAGCGATCCGAAAATTCTCGCGGCTGATGCCTTCCAGATAATCGCCTTCCAGCGCCTCGCGCGGCGCGTAGGCGATGGAGTGCACCAGGATGTCCAGCCCGTCCCAGCGGGCCTTCAATTGCTCGAACAGGGCGTCGATATCGGCGTCGTTTTCCACCTCGCACGGCAAGGCGATGCCGCTGTCGAGTTCGGCCGCCATTTTTTCCACGCGGGGCTTTAGCTTGTCGTTTTGATAGGTGAACGCCAGTTCGGCGCCTTCGCGGCGTATGGCCTGCGCGATGCCCCAGGCGATGGAACGGTTGCTGGCGACTCCGAGGATCAGGGCGCGTTTGCCGGCGAGAAAGCCCATAATGAACTCCTGTGGTTTTTAGGTATCGTTTAGACGGGTGACCGAATTGGCAAACTGTAAAGGAAAGGGCATGACGGGCGCAAAAAACCATTTTCGATCCGGGCTGGCGGCGGCGGTATTGGGGTTAATTTGCGCGCTGCCGAGCGCGCTGGCCGCACCCGTGCACGGGATCGCCTTGCACGGCCAACCGAAATACGGACCGGACTTTAAGCATTTCGATTACGTCAATCCCGACGCGCCCAAGGGCGGCGAGGCGCGCTTCGCCGCCATCGGCAGTTTCGACACCTTCAACCCGTTCAACATCAAGGGTCAAGCCGCCGCCGGCATCGGCCAATTGTTCGAAACGTTGATGGTCGGCAGCGCCGACGAGC
This sequence comes from Candidatus Competibacteraceae bacterium, assembly GCA_016790045.1. Lineage (GTDB taxonomy): Bacteria > Pseudomonadota > Gammaproteobacteria > Competibacterales > Competibacteraceae > Competibacter_A. The sequence goes on along the minus strand of JAEUPW010000066.1, from coordinate 59,915 downwards.
CGTTTAGCGAATACGGTTTGATCGCCGAGAGCGTGGAGGTGGCCGAGGATCGGAGTTGGGTGATTTTCACGCTGCGCCCGCAAGCCAAATTTCACGACGGCTCGGCGATCACCGCCGAAGATGTGCTGTTTTCGCTGGACATCCTGAAGGCCAAGGGCAGTCCGCTCTATCGGTTCTATTACGCCAGCGTCGCCAAAGCCGAGAAGCTGGACGAGCGACGGGTGAAATTCGGTTTCAGCGGCGGCCAAAATCGCGAGTTGCCGCTGATCGTGGGCCAAATGCCGGTGCTGTCGAAAAAGTATTGGCAGGATCGGGACTTTAGCGCAACGACGCTGGATTTGCCGGTCGGTAGCGGACCCTATCGCATAGAGCGCTTCGAGCCGGGCCGCTTTATCGTCTACAAGCGTGACGAGCATTACTGGGGCCAGGATTTGCCGGTCAATCGCGGGTCGAACAACATCGACCGGTTGCGCTACGACTACTACCGCGATGTCACGGTGGCGCTGGAGGCGTTCAAGGCCGGCTCCTACGATTTGCGGGTGGAAAACGTCGCCAAGCAATGGGCGACTGGCTATGAGTTTCCGGCCCTCAGCAAAGGTTTAGTGAAGAAAGAAATCTTCAAGCACGAGCGCCCGTCCGGGATGCAGGGCTTCGTTTACAACCTCCGCCGCCCGCTGTTTCAAGACGCCAGAGTCCGTCAGGCGCTGGCCTATGCCTTCGACTTTGAATGGAGCAACCGCAATCTCTTTCACGGCCAATACACCCGCACCCGCAGCTTTTTCGACAATTCCGAACTGGCGGCGCGCGGCTTGCCGTCGCCGGAAGAATTGGCGGTGCTGGAACCGCTGCGCAAGGAGTTGCCGCCGGAGGTTTTTACTGCGGCTTACGAGCCGCCGACCGCCAAAGACGACGCCGAATTGCGCGCCAATTTTCAAAAAGCCCTGCAACTGCTGCAAGAAGCCGGTTGGGTGTTCCGCGACCGCAAGCTGGTCAACGCCAAGACCGGCGAACCGTTTCGCTTTGAACTGCTGATCAACGAGCCCACTTGGGAGCGGATCGGCTTGACCTTCGCGCGCAATTTGGAGCGACTCGGAATCGAGATGACCGTGCGCTCGGTGGATTCGGCCCAATACGAAAATCGGGAGCGCAGTTTCGATTTTGACATGATCGTCAATGTCTGGGGACAGTCGCTCTCGCCCGGCAACGAACAGCGGGAATTCTGGAGCAGCGCCGCCGCCGACCAGCCCGGCAGCCGCAATCTGGCGGGCTTGAAAAACCCGGCGGTGGATCGCTTGGTGGACGCGGTGATCGCCGCGCCGGATCGCCTCAGCCTGGTGGCGCGGGTGCGGGCGTTGGATCGCGCGCTCCAGTGGACTTATGTGGTGATTCCGCAATGGCACCTGCCTTACGACCGCATTGCGCTTTGGGACAAGTTCGGCTATCCGGCGGTCACGCCGATGCAGGGCGTGCAGTTGAGCGCGTGGTGGATCGATCCGGCCAAGGAGGCGGCGCTGAGCCAACGCGCGCCGGAGGCGGGCAAGGCGAATTGAATTGGCTTTCGACTTGATCCGCCGGCGCTAAAGGCCACTAATCCTGTTGCAGGTCTTTGGCGTAGGCCATGTGGGTGTTCTGGTTAATGTAGGTATTGAGCCCTTTGCCTAATTGGGCCAGCCGATGCATTTCGCTGATATGGGCCGCGCCGGCGCTGTCGTTCGTGTACAGATAACAGCCGCCGGCCGTAAATTCCACGATGATCGATTCTCGATTGATTTCATAGGCTTTAATGCCCGAATTGCCGTTGAGGTTTTTGTAAATTTGCATAAAGGTATTGACTGTTCAGGTTGGAGATCGAACCATTAAACTTGCTTGAATCGATTTGATCGCTCATCTGCGAAGTTTGAAAACCACTCCCACATTGGCGCGAATGGCGATTGTGCCCAGGGCGAGGGTTTCGCTCGCTTCGCTTGCTCCGCCCGGCGCGTTCTGGCTTACATTTTGGCTCATAGCTTGACCACCCCCGTAACCCCATCCACTCCAACCCGATCTGTGCCGTCCATAGAGCCCACTAAAACTTTCGTTGATCTGTAATGGCTCGCCGACGGACTGGCCGAGGGCGGCGGCCATCTTTTCCGCTTTTTCCGCCGCCGCCTTGAGCGCGAGTTCCCGCGCCTGTTCGCGGTGTTTCTTTAACTCGGTGGTCTCGTAATCGACGCCGTGAATGTAATTGACCCCGACCTGTAAGGCTTTGGTCACCAGTTCTTCGATTTTTGCGCTGTCATTGAGGGTCACGACAATGGAGTTTCGGACAAAGTAGCCGATAAAACTGTCATTATGGTATTGGTCTTTCCAGCGCGGTTCGATCGAAAGGTGATCGGTTTGCACATCTTTGTCCGCAACGCCTAATGCTTTTGTCGCCCCGATAGTTTTTTTGACAATTTCGTTATTTTTCTCTTTGGCGTTGGCGATATTGGCATCCCAAGTTTCGATGCCGAATCGGATCACGATCTTATCCGGTTTGACATTGACGACGGCTTCTCCGGTAACCGAGATGGTCGGTGGAGGTTCCTGGAGGTTTGCTGGCTGCCCAAAGGCCGCACCGCACACTAAAAATACTAAACCAGTTGTCGGAATCATCCATCTTGGCATAAATTTTACCTTTATCTCTGAGCCTTACCATTTCACAAATGGTGGCGGACTGAAAGGGTGTTTTTTAAACCACTCTCCCGCACCCTTCAATAAAAATTTATGGAAGCCATTGTTGGGAATGGCTTGCTTGACCTGTTGGATAAAAGAGCGGGGAAGTCCGGAGCTGAAAGCGCCAAGCGAAAAATCGACCAAATCGCCTCGCCGAAACAGTTCTACCAGCGGATAACGGTCATCTTGATAACGACGCACTTTATGGTGCATCTCAATCATCAAGGCAATTTCTTCAGACCACGCTTGCAATCCCGCATCGGATAAGTAGCGCCGCGCCTCGATAATGGAGGGTGGTATATAATCCACCGTGTGCGCCGACCATAGCCCGATGTCGTGAAAGCACGCGGCGATGGCTAATTTGGTTTTTTCTTCTTCGGTGCAGCGCCGCAAGGCCAAGCAAAAATTGAACATGCGGTAGACATGTCCTTTGTAGCCGAGATAGTCGGCCCCAATCCGCTCTTTCCAATCTGCCAGGATTGTTTCGATCTGGTTGTGGGCGGTTTCGACGTGCATTTATGGAGGTCTCGATAAAGCGAGCGCTTTTTATTTATAGCTATAGCAGTCTTTTCAAGCGAAGCAAACCGAAGCTGGCCACCGTGACAGCATCTGTGATCCGTCCGTCGCAGAGCATGTTTTCTACGGCATAAATCGGAAAAGCTTGGGTGATCAGCCCCTGTTCCTCCGGTTCCAAATCCGCCTCGCCTTGGATGAGCTGGGTCGCAAAAAACAGGTCGAACGATTGCGTCGAGTACCCGTAAGCTTCGTGCAATTTGGCGATATGTCGGATGCAACCCGCCGTGAGACCGGTTTCTTCGCGCAATTCGGTTCTCGCCAACTCCAGCGGCTCATTGTTCCCGCAGTCCCAAGTGCCTTGCGGAAGCTCCCAGCGGCGCATCCCCACAGGATAGCGGTATTGTTCGACCAGATAAATCAAGCCATCTTGAACGGCGGCGATTACGGCGAAGTCGGATTTCTCGACGACGCCGTAAATTCCCGGACTGCCATCCTGGCGGCGGATTTGATCTTCCCGAACCGTCATCCAGCGATTTTGGTAGACGACCTTTGATGCGAGGGTTTCGATTTCGGGTTTGGTCATATTGAGCTAGGCTGCTTTCGGTTGAGAAGAGGCCAGCGAACCCTCGGCTGATATGGCGCGGTCACACGCTTCCTCGCGCCAGTTCGCGGGTCAATTCTGCCGCGGGGATTTCTTTGCAGCCGCTGACGTTTTGACCCGCCCAGAGCGGAGAAAAATCGCTGGCGCCGAGCGCTTCGGCTTTGGCGCGCAGGGGGGCCACGGCGGCGGTCGCCAACGGGAAAGCCGGCGCTTGGTCGCTCAAAGGGCCGCGCTCGCGCATGAAGCGATTGACGATGCCGCGCGCCGGTCGGCCGGAAAACAGGTTGGTGAGCGCAGTATGGTTCGCCGTGGCGCTTTTCAAAGCGGCGCGATGAACGGGACCGGTCGTGGCTTCGGGACAGAGCAGATAGGCCGTGCCGACCTGCGCGCCGACCGCGCCCAGCCGCATGACGGCGGCCACGCCTTGCGCGTCGGCGATCCCGCCCGCCGCGATGACGGGCAGGCGAACGGCGCGAACGATTTGCGGCACCAGCGCCAAAGTCCCCAATTGCGAAGTTAAATCCTCGGTTAAGAACATTCCCCGATGACCGCCGGCCTCCAGGCCTTGAGCGATGATGAGGTCCGCGCCGCGCGCTTCAAGCCAGCGGGCTTCTTGGACGGTGGTCGCCGACGAGAGGATTTTCGCGCCCCAAGAACGAACATGCGCCAACATGTCCCGCGACGGCAGACCGAAATGGAAACTGACGATGGGCGGTTTAAAGTGGTCCAAGATTTCGGCGGAGGTTTTATCGAAAGGTTGACGGCTTAGCCCCGAAGCGATGTTATCGGGATCGATGGCGAATTCTCGATAATAGCGGGCTAGCGAAGCGCGCCAGACCCGCTCTCTTTCGGGATCCGGTACGGGCGGAGTATGCGCGAAGAAATTGACGTTGTAGGGTTTGGCGGTGCTGGCTTGGAGGGTCGTAAGCTCGGATCGCAAGGTGTCTGGAGCGAGCATGGCGCAAGGCAGCGAACCCAATCCGCCGGCGTTGGAAACGGCAATGGCAAGTTGGTTATCTTGAACGCCTGCCATGGGCGCTTGAATGATTGGCAGGTCTATTTCAAGTTCGAGTATTTCTCGCAAATTCATCGGCTTGATGTGGCTCCGGCGATAAACGGCGGAAGTTGCCTGTCGGGTTTGCCCATAAGTTTACGGTTGACCTCGTGCCATGCGCGAACTCGTCATTCCATTCTATCTGGATCGCTATAATGTTAGATCGCCGAGGGCCTGTAGATGAAGCCGCCATCCCTCTTGCGAAATAACGCCTGTTCAGAATTCCCAACACTCTTTATTTCTCAAACACTTTTTCCTTCAATCAATGATGTACGCTTACATCCTGCGCCGTCTGGCGCTGATCCCGCTCACCTTGTTTGGCATCATCGCCATCAACTTTGCCATCGTCCAGATCGCGCCCGGCGGGCCGGTGGAGCAACTGCTGGCGCAACTCAAGGACACCGCCGTTTCCGCCACCGCCCGCGTCGGCGGCGGGGAGGGCGCGGAAGCCGGAAGGGGCAGCACCGGCCAGCAAGGCGCGGGCGGCAACGGGGCTTATCGCGGCGCGCAGGGGCTCGATCCCGCCTTCATCGCCGAACTGAACCGGCAGTTCGGTTTCGATCAACCCGCCTACGTGCGTTTCGGGCGAATGATCCGCGATTACCTGAGCTTCGATCTCGGGCGCAGCTATTTCCGGGATCGGGATGTCATGGATTTGGTGCTGGACAAGCTGCCGGTCTCGATCTCGCTCGGCGTGTGGAGCACGCTGTTGATTTATCTGATCTCGGTTCCGCTCGGGATCGCCAAGGCGGTGCGCGACGGCTCGCGTTTCGATGTGTTGAGCAGCGCGGCGGTGATCGTCGGCTACGCCATCCCGGCCTTTTTATTCGCCATCCTGCTGGTCATCGTGTTCGCCGGCGGGCGTTATCTGGACTGGTTTCCGCTGCGGGGCCTGGTGTCGGATCACTGGGCGGATTTGAGCTGGCCGGCGCGCATCGCGGATTACTTCTGGCACCTGACCTTGCCGGTGACGGCGATGGTGATCGGCGGCTTCGCCTCCCTGACCATGCTCACCAAAAATTCCTTTCTGGACGAGATCAACAAGCAGTACGTGATGACCGCCCGCGCCAAGGGCTTGGACGAGCGGCAAGTGCTGTACGGCCACGTGTTCCGCAACGCGATGTTGCTGGTCATTGCGGGATTTCCGGCCACGCTGGTGGGGATGCTGTTCACGGGCTCGTTGTTGATCGAAGTCATCTTTTCGCTGGACGGCCTCGGCCTGCTGGGCTTCGAGGCGGTCATCAAGCGCGACTATCCGGTGATGTTCGGCACGCTGTACGTGTTCAGCCTGATCGGCTTGCTGCTCAACTTGATCAGCGATCTCACCTATCACTGGGTCGATCCCCGCATCGACTTCGCCGCGCGGGAGGGATGAGCGATGCCGGAGCGCCTGGGCATTCACATCACCCCGCTGACCCGCCGCCGGTTCGCCCAGTTTCGCGCTAACCGGCGCGGCTGGTGGTCGCTTTGGTCGTTTATGCTGCTGTTTGGCCTGAGTCTGGGCGCGGAGTTGATCGCCAACGACCGACCCTTGCTGGTGAAGTATCAAGGAGCCTTTTATTTTCCGGTGTTCAAGGAATACGCCGAGACCGATTTTGGCGGTGTGTTCCCGAGCGAGGCCAATTATCGCGATCCGTTTTTGGCCGATTTGATCGAGCAAAACGGCTGGATGTTGTGGCCGCCGGTGCGCTTTGGCCACAAAACGGTCAATTACAATTTGCCGGTACCCGCGCCCGCGCCGCCGTCCGCCGACAACTGGCTCGGCACCGACGATCAGGGCCGCGACGTGCTGGCGCGCTTGATCTATGGCTTGCGAATTTCGGTGCTGTTCGGTTTGCTGCTGACGCTGACCTCATCGATCATCGGAGTGGCGGCAGGCGCGGTGCAAGGCTATTTCGGCGGCAAAGTCGATCTGCTGTTCCAGCGCTTCCTGGAAATCTGGGGCGGGTTGCCGCAACTGTTCATCCTGATCATCGTCTCCAGCGTGGTGACGCCGGGCTTCTGGACGCTGCTGTTGGTGCTGATGCTGTTTAGCTGGACCTCGCTGGTGGGGGTGGTGCGGGCCGAATTCTTGCGCGCCCGCAATTTCGACTACGTGCGCGCCGCCCGCGCCTTGGGGATGACCGATGGCCGGATCATGTTCAAGCACATGCTCCCTAACGCGATGGTGGCGACCTTGACCTTCATGCCGTTCATCCTCTCAGGCTCCATCGTCGCTCTGACCGCATTGGATTTTTTGGGGTTGGGTCTGCCGCCGGGATCGGCCTCGCTGGGCGATTTGCTGCGCCAGGGCAAGGACAACCTGCAAGCGCCGTGGCTGGGCATCGCCGGTTTCGTGGTGGTGGCGCTGATGCTGAGCTTGCTGGTATTCGTCGGCGAAGCGGTGCGAGACGCTTTCGACCCGAGAAAGAATTTGGCTTGAAGATCGCGATCTTGCCGGTCGATTCGCGCTCGCGCGGATCGGGGGCGTTAATTTTAAATAACGACGATTTTAATCAACTAAATTGTTTTCGAAACGAAACTTTACAGATCAAATGAGAATTAATATCATTTGAGTGGAAATCTCGAATGCTCTGGAGTGGTTCATGCCCGATTCGTTCAAGCATCTCATTCTTTGCTCGGTGGCGGGACTGGCCTCGGTGCTGTTGGACGCACCCGCGCAAGCGGAAGGCGAGGTCAACATTTACTCCGCCCGCAAGGAAGACCTCATCAAGCCGCTGCTGGATGATTTTTCCAAGCAGGCCGGCGTCACGGTCAATCTGGTGACCGGAAAAGAGGAAGCGCTGTTGCAGCGATTGCAGAGCGAAGGGGCCAACACCCCCGCCGACCTGCTGCTGACCACCGACGCCGGGCGGTTGGCCGCCGCGCGCGAGGCGGGCGTGCTGCAAGCGGTCAACTCGGACGCGCTGGCCGCGCGAATCCCCGCCGCCTACCGCGATCCCGACGGCTACTGGTACGGGCTGTCGGTGCGCGCCCGGCCGATCATCTACGCCAAGGATCGGGTCAAGCCCGCCGATCTCTCCACCTACGAAGATTTGGCCGACCCGAAATGGAAGGGCAAGGTGTGCGTGCGTTCCTCCGACAGCGTCTACAATCAATCGCTGGTCGCCGGCATGATCGGCCATCAGGGCGAGGCCAAGACCGAAGCGTGGGCCAAGGGCTTGGTCGCCAACTTCGCCCGTCCGCCCAAGGGCGGCGACCGCGACCAGATCAAGGCGGTCGCGGCCGGCGAATGCGACGTGACCCTGGCGAACACTTATTATCTGGGCGGCATGATCGTTTCCGGCGATGACGCAGAAAAGCAGGCCGCCGCCAAGGTCGCGGTGTTCTGGCCCGGCGCCAAGACCGCCGGCGTCCACGTCAACGTCAGCGGGGCCGGCGTCACCGCCAACGCGCGCAACCGGGCCAACGCCATCCAATTGCTGGAGTTCATGGCGTCTGACGCGGCGCAGCGCTGGTACGCCGAAACCAACAACGAATATCCCGTCAATCCGGCCATCGCGCCCAGCGCCACCCTCAAGGCGTGGGGCGAGTTCAAGGCCGATACCCTCAACGTCGCCAAATTGGGCGAACTGAACCCCGCCGCCGTGCGACTGATGGATCGGGCGGGCTGGAAGTAAGCCGAGGCGCTGCACGCACCGTTCGTTCGAGGTCCGTTTGTTGATAGCGCAGGAGAGGGAGCTAAACCGACGTCCGCACCGAACGTGACCGATTCTCCCGACCGGACCGCGCTCGCGTCCGGGCCGCCGGTCGCCATGCCCCCCGCAGCCAAACGCGAAGCGATCCGGCGGCGGCGCGGGCGCTGGCGTCACCTCGACCGTGGGTCTTTGCCCGTGATCGGGGTCGCATTTTGTCTGGCGCTGCCGGTGTTGACGGTTTTGCTGACCGCATTGCAACCCGCCGGCCCGGTCTGGCGGCATCTGGCCGATACCGTGCTGGCGGATTATGTGCTCAATTCCCTGTGGTTGATGCTCGGCGTGGGCGCGGGCACGCTGCTGATCGGCGTGCCCGCCGCCTGGTTGGTCAGCCTGCACGAATTTCCCGGCCGGCGCTGGTTCGAGTGGGCGCTGCTGCTGCCGATGGCGGTGCCGGCTTATATCATCGCCTACACCTATACCGGCCTGCTGGATTATGCCGGTCCCTTGCAGAGCGTGCTGCGGGAGCAGTTTCACTGGAGCCGTCAGGATTATTGGTTTCCCGAAATCCGGTCGTTGCCCGGCGCGGTCATCATGTTGGCGCTCGTGCTCTACCCTTACGTTTATCTGCTGGCCCGCGCGGCGTTTCTCGATCAGTCGGTCGCGGTTTCGGAAGTGAGCCGCACCCTTGGGGCGGGACCGTGGCGACGCTTCGTCGCCGTGTCGCTGCCGATGGCCCGGCCGGCGCTGATCGCCGGCGTGTCGCTGGTGCAGATGGAAGCCTTGGCCGACTACGGCACGGTGCAGTATTTTGGGGTCGGCACCTTCACCACCGGCATTTTCCGGGTCTGGTACGGCATGAACGACGCGGTTGCCGCCGCGCAATTGGCCGCGCAATTGTTGCTGTTCGTGTTCGCCTTGCTGGTGTTCGAGCGCGTGTCGCGACGGCGGGCGCGCTTTCATCACGCCGGCAACCGGCATTCTCGGCCGCGCCGGCAACCGCTGGTCGGTCGCGGCGGCGCGCTGGCCAGCGTGGCTTGTGCGATGCCGCTGCTGTTCGGTTTTGTGATTCCGGCGGCGCAGTTGGCGATTTGGGCGCTGCGGACCGCGCCCCGGATGATGGACGGGCGCTTTTGGCCGCTGCTGGCGCACAGTCTGTTATTGGCCTCGGGCGCGGCGTTGCTGATCTTGGCGCTGGCGCTTTTGTTGGGCTACGGGCTGCGGCTGCGGCCGCATCCGCTGGTGCGGCTGGCGGTGCGCGCCGCCGGTTTGGGGTACGCGGTGCCCGGCACGGTGGTCGCCATCGGGGTGCTGCTGCCGTTCGCGGCGATCGATCGCGGTGTGGACGGTTGGGCGCGGGCGTGGTTCGGCGTGTCGACCGGCTTGCTGTTGAGCGGCACCGTGGCCGCAGTGCTGTTCGCTTACTGCGCCCGGTTTTTGCCGGTGGCGCTGCAAAGCGTCGAAGCGGGCCTCAGCCGGATTCGGCCGAGCATGGACGATGCCGCCCGCGCGCTGGGTTCATCGCCCGGGGGCGTGCTGGGTCGGATTCACCTGCCGATGCTGCGCGGCAGTTTATGGGTCGCGCTGTTGCTGGTGTTCGTCGACGTGCTCAAAGAATTGCCGGCCACGCTGATTCTGCGACCTTTCAACTTCAACACGCTGGCGGTGCGGACCTACGAGCTGGCCTCGGACGAGCGGCTGGCGGACTCGGCCAGTTTCGCGCTGGCCATCGTGTTGGCCGGAATCGGCCCGGTCATTCTGCTCAGCCGCGCCATCGGCCGCACGAGAACGGATTATGACGCCGTTCCTTGAATTGAACGAGATCGACATCGCCTATCCGCCCCGCCGGGTGATCGAGAATCTGTCATTGCGCATGGAGGAGACCGGCATCGGTTGTCTGCTCGGTCCGAGCGGTTGCGGCAAGACCACGCTGTTGCGCGCCATCGCCGGCTTCGAGCCGGTCCAGCGGGGTTCCATCCGCCTGGAAGGGCTGGAACTGAGCCATTCCGGCCGAACGTTGCCGCCGGAGCGGCGGCGGATCGGGATGATGTTTCAGGATTTGGCCCTGTTCCCGCATCTCACTCTCGCCGATAACATCGCGTTTGGCCTGCGCGCTTGGAAGGCCGGGGAAAGGCAAAGCCGGGTGCGCGATCTGTTGCGGCTGGTGGGGCTGGAAGACTATGCCAAGCGCTATCCGCACCAGATTTCCGGGGGGCAGCAACAGCGGGTCGCGCTGGCCCGCGCCTTGGCCCCGCGCCCGCGCCTGCTGTTGCTGGACGAACCGTTTTCCAGCCTGGATGTGACCCTGCGCGAAGGCTTGGCGCGCGAGATTCGCGCCATCCTGCTGCGCGAGGGCATCGGCGGCTTGCTGGTCAGCCACGACCAGTTCGAAGCCTTCGCTTTCGCCGACGAAATCGGCGTGTTGCATCGAGGGCGGCTGTTGCAGTGGGATAGCGCTTACAATCTCTATCACCGTCCCGCCGATCGCTTCGTCGCCGGTTTTATCGGCCAGGGCGTGTTGCTGGCCGGGCGGATGGGCGAGGGCAGCCGGGTCTGCACCGAATTGGGGGATATCGACGGCGTGCCGCTGGCCGATGGGGCTCCGGGCGATCCGGTGGAAGTGCTGGTGCGCCCGGACGACGTGAGCCACGACGACGCCAGCCCGCTGACGGCGGAAGTGGTCGAGCGGGCTTTTCGCGGCGCGGACTTTCTCTACACCCTCAAGTTGCCCAGCGGCGCGCGGCTGCTGTGTCTTGCGCCCAGCCATCACGACCACGCGCCGGGCGAGCGGATCGGCATCCGGCTGGAAATCGACCATCTGGTGATGTTCCGAACCGCCTGAACGTCGCCCGGTCGCGGCGCGCGCTTTGCCGGGGCCGCCGGTCCGACCATCAGTCTGGCGCAACAATTGCTAGCCCTGAAGGTCTTATGGGGGCGAACCGCCGAACCGGTTCCAGGTGGGAGCGGCGTTCGGCGACCGTTCGAATCGAAAACCAACAATAAAGCAGACGATTTCGGGTTGGAGTGCTTGCGTGGAAAAGGTGTGGTTGACCCGCTATCCGTCCGGCGTGCCGGCGGAGATCGATCCCGAGCGATACCGCTCGCTGGTGGAGGTGTTGGAGCGCAGTTGCTGTCAGTTCGGCCGCCGCCAGGCCTTTCACTGCATGGGCCAGGGCATGAGCTACCACGAGCTGGAGCAGAAAAGCCGCGCGTTCGCCATCTATTTGCAACAGGACTTGGGTTTGGAGCGAGGCGAGCGGGTGGCGATCATGCTGCCGAACCTGCTGCAATACCCGGTGGCGCTGTTCGGGATCTTGCGCGCCGGCCTGGTGGTCGTCAACGTCAACCCGCTTTGCGCGCCGCGCGAGTTGGAGCATCAGCTGCAAGACTCCGGCGCGAAGGCCATCGTGATCCTGTCTGGTTTCGGCCATCTGCTGGCCAAAGTGGTCTCTAATACGCCGATTGTGACCGCCATCGTTACCGAAATTGGCGATCTGTTGTCCTATTGGAAGGCCAAGGTCGTCAATCTGGCGGAAAAGCACAGCAAAAAGAAAGCGCCGGCTTACACTTTGTCCAAAGCGGTCGCTTTCAAGGACGTCCTGGCGGCCGCGAGCGGCCGTTCCTTGCAGCCGGTCAAGATCGGCGGTCAGGATATGGCTTTCCTGCAATACACCGGCGGCATTACCGGAATGCCCAAGGGCGCGATGCTGACCCATCGCAACCTCGTGGCCAACATGGAGCAGTGCGCCGCTTACCTCGGGCCGCTGGTGCGCGGCGGCGAGGACATCGCCATCACCGCGCTGCCGCTCTATCACCTGTTCTCGCTGACGGTCAACTGCTTGTGCTGGGTCCGCTACGGCGGGCTGAACGTGTTGATCGCCAACCCGCGCGATGTGCCCGCGTTCGTGGCCGAACTGCGCCGCTGGAAGTTCGCCGCGCTGATCGGCGTCAACAGCTTGTACGGCGCGCTGGTGAACAACGACAAATTCAGGAAGTTGAATTTTGGAACGCTCAAGCTCGCCGTCGGCGGCGGCGCGCCGATCCAGCAGGCGGTGGCGGAACGCTGGCGGGCGGTCACGGGCACGCCGATCCTGGAAGGCTACGGCTTGACCGAAGCCTCGCCGCTGGTGTGCCTCAATCCCGTCGATATCGAGGAGTTCAACGGCAGCGTCGGGTTGCCGCTGCCGTCCACCGAGATCCAGTTGCGCGATAGCGCCGGCCAGGAAGTCGCGCCCGGCGGGCAAGGCGAGCTGTGGGTTCGCGGACCGCAAGTGATGCGCGGTTACTGGCGGCAGGCCGAGCAAACCGCCCGCAACTTGCGCGATGGCTGGCTGCTGACCGGCGATGTCGCCACCGTGGACGAACGGGGTTTCGTGCGGATCGTGGACCGGCGCAAGGACCTGATTCAGGTTTCGGGCTTTACCGTGTTTCCCAACGAAATCGAACAGGTGGTGGGCGGGTGCGAGGGCGTGTCGGAAGTGGCGTGCGTCGGCATCCCGGACGAAAAAACCGGGGAAGCGGTCAAAATCTGCGTGGTGCGCAAGCCGGGCGTCTCGCTGTCGGCCGACGCCATTCTGGCGCGCTGCCGCCAGCAACTGGCGTCGCACAAAATTCCCCGCCATATCGAATTTCGGGACAGCTTGCCCAAATCGAACGCCGGCAAGATTTTGCGGCGCGAGCTGCGCTGACCGCCCCTTGAGCGGCGGAAGCGGGCGGCGCGCGGCAGAAGGCGTCCGCGCGCATCCGCGCGTCGCTGTCAGGGTGCCCGCGCGTCGGGAGCAACGGCCCAGGCGGCTCAAACCGCTGCGGGTGGCGCGTCAAAGAACTCGTCCAACCGCTGGTGAATTTCCTGCTCCAACACCGATTTGAGCGGCGCTAACAGAAAACCCAGCCGAGCGTTGATCCGGATCGCGCCCGGTTCCAGGTCGATTTGCCCGCCGATGCCGGTGCGCTCGAAATACAGGGAATCGCCTTGCCAGTGATACGTGATTTCGTAGCGTTCGGCCAATCGCGCGATGAACTCTTCGGTCGCTTGGCGGACTTGTTCGGGGTTGAGTCGATGCGCGCGGTGGATAGCGATATGGGACATGATCGCCTTCGTTGTCTGGGATTTATCCGGCGAGTTCGGGTGCGCGGCAGCCAAGCCGTCATGCCGGAGTGGGTCGCGTCGTGCGGTGCTCGCCCGGAATTAGACACGATGCGCTCGGCCGAGTCCAGAATCGGGCGCGCCCCAAGCCGCGCGGCGGCCGATCGATCAGCGGAGCCGGGCGAATTTGGCCGGTTTTGGTCTCTCGCGTCGCCGAGGTTGGCAACATGACCTGCGTTTTTTCGGGAGTCGTAGTAGGATGGCGGTTGCTCCATTTCACTCAAGAGAATCGGGAAATGACCTCAGCTATCGCCCCCGCGCTCGCGGCTTGGTCGCCTGTCGCCCGACTGGCGGTGTTCATGCTCAGCGCCGGGCTTATTTGCTCGCACGCGCCCGCGCGGGCGGCGGATGTGGCGTTTTCGGATCAGGAATCCCACGCCGGCGATCAGGCGGCTCCGGCCCGCCCGGTGCGGCCGCAACGCTATCAGCCCGAGCGCGAAGCGCCGCGAATCGTCGAGGAAATCCCCGCCGCGCCATCGCAAACGCGCGCCGCTCGAGAGGGCGAGGACGCTATTCCGCTGCGGCTGGATCTTCCGGCACCGGCGGCGGTGGCCGAGAAAATGGCGTCGAAACCCTCGCAAGGCGGGCCTCGAAAAATCGGTTTCAACCGCCTGTTGGCGGACTTTTTGGAGCCGTCGCAGGCGGCTTCTCGGTCTTGGCCATGGCGGGCGCTGGCGAGCGGCGAGCGGGTGACGCGGGTGCAAGTCCGCTCGCCGGGCGCGGCGGCTTTGCGCGTGGGCGTTCGGGTCAAGCGCATGCCCGCGTCGGGCGAGTTGCGCTTTTTCTCCGGCCAAGCCGCGCAAAGTCGCGCCTATCGGGTGGAGTTCAAGAGCGTGCAACACATCCTCGACGCCAGCCGCAATGCCGGCGCGCGGGCGGGCGAGAACCCGGACGTTTATTGGTCGCCGACTCTGGAGGGGGATCAGGTGATCGTGGAGATCCGTCTGGCCTCGCCGGCCGATCTCGACCGGCTCGATTTGGAAATCCACGCCGTGTCTCACTTGCTGCTCGACCCCAAACAGTCGAGCAACTTGGCGCCGCAAGCGGCGGCCAGTTGCAATCTGGATGTCAACTGCTATTCCACGCTCAACCAAAAGGGCGAGGATATTTCCGCGGCGGTCGCCCGGATGGTTTTTACCACCGTCGATGGCACCGGACTTTGCAGCGGCACGTTGCTGGCGGATCGAGCCCATTCCAATATCCCTTTTTTTTTGACCGCCCGGCATTGCATCTCGACGGCGGCCGAGGCGTCTTCGCTTGAAACCGCATGGTTTTACGAGTCTTCGGAATGCAACAGCCGCACCCTCGCGGCCAACGTCCAGTACCGGTCCGGCGGCGCGAGTTTGCTGGAGAGCTATAGCCAAAACGACATGACGCTGCTGCGTCTCAACGAGCAGCCGCCCGCCGGCGTCATCTATGCCGGTTGGGACTGGAACGCGGAAGGTGAAAGCTATGCGGGGATCCACCACCCGGAAGGGGATTTGAAAAAAATCAGCTTCGGCGCGGCGCAGCGGGGCTATCGTTGCGATACGGGTTCGGGCGATCAGGTGATCTGCTTTCCCGATGCCGGCGGCAGTTATTTCCGGATGCTGTTCGACCGAGGCTTTACCGAGCAGGGCAGCAGCGGCTCCGGCATTTTCAAGGATAACGCTTATCTGGTGGGCACGCTGACGGCGGGCAGCGGCGTTTGCAACGATTCGTACGGCATTTATGGCCGCCTCAAGGCCGGTTACGACAGCGGCCTGAACAAATGGCTGGAGAACAACAAAATAGGTTTTTTGGAGAATCCGCAGCCGTCGTCTTATCAAAGCGGGATCACCGTCATTTCCGGCTGGACCTGTATTCCCGGCGCGAATCAGGCCACGCCCGAAGTCGGGCAAGTCATGCTTGAAATCGACGGCAAGACCCTGCTGCGCGCCAGTTACGGCACGTCGCGCGAAGACACCCGAAGCGATTGCGGCGACATCAACAACGGTTTTGGCTTGCTGGTCAACATGAACAGTTTCGGTCCCGGCGCGCATTCGGTGCGAGCGCTGGCCGACGGCCAGGAAATCGGCCGGGCCAGTTTTACGGTCACCACGTTGGGCAGCGACTACCTGCGCGGCGCGAGCGGCACTTATCGGATCCCCGATTTTCCGGCCACCGGTCAAAATGTGCTGATTAGCTGGCAAGAAAACCTGCAAAATTTTGTGATCAGCGCCCGAAACGTTTCGGCCGACACCCGGAGCGGGCAAACCCCGATAGCCGCACCGCCAGGAACCGGTTCCGTGGCGCGGCCCTCGGCGGAGAACGCCGCGACGTTGGCCGCGTCGCCGGCGGCGGCGGGGTTGCGGGGCTACCTGGAAAACCCGCAGCCCAAATCTTATCTCAGCGGCATCACCGTGCTTTCGGGCTGGGCTTGTCAGCCTGCGGCGATCAAGCGAGTGAGCGTGGAAATCGATGGTTTGCCGGTGCCGGCGAGCTATGGCACGGAACGGCCCGATACCAGCGCCATCTGTGCGGGCACGGATAACGGCTGGGGCGTATTATTCAACACCAACAGCTTGGGAGACGGTTTGCACACGGCGCGCGCGCTGGTGGATGGGGTGGAATTGGGCCGCGCCGATTTTACCGTCACCACCCTCGGCGGCGACTACCTGCGCGGCCTGAGCAAGACTTATCGGCTGGCCGATTTTCCCAAGGGCGGCGATAGCGTGGTCGTGATCTGGCAGGAGAACCTGCAAAACTTCACCATCAAAGAAGCTGACGTGCATTGACCGCACGGCCGCTCCAGCTCAAATCGGGCCGCCCAAAATATCGGGAGCGGCGCGCTTTCAGCGAGAGCGGGCCGGCAACGTTCAGTGGCATCAAAGTTGCTAAAATTTTGGGAGCTTTCGAGCGGGAGCGAAAGTGGTCGCGCTGCGCTTGGCGCGGAGCGCGACATCAGCGATTCGACAGCGCGGGCGTTCTCAAGCGCGCGGCGATGATGACCTGAAGCGTCACCCCGCTTGACTTGAGTTGCCAAGCGAGGGCCTATCGTCGCGCGCCAGCGGCTTTATTCGCGAATTTTGGGGTAACCCTAGCGGATGGGTGGGACAGGGTTGGCCACTGAAGGCGGATGGTCCGCCGCAATGCCAAGGGTAGCGCCGAACGCGGCGTGGTTGACCTTGTCAGGGAATTTACCGGGAGTGGCTCCGGGGCGCGCGAAGTCGCGCTGGCCCTCGGGGCGAGGAGAGGGGCATGTATACCGCCTACTTCGGTTTCAACAGCAAACCCTTCAAACCGAAGGATCCGAAAGACTATTACCGCAACACCAATTTCGATGCGGCTTGCGCCGATATCGTCGATGGCATTCGGGAGCGGCGCGGTTTTATTTTGCTGACCGGCGAGGCCGGGGTCGGCAAGACCTTGACGTTGCGACGTTGCATGCAGGAAGCGGACGACGTCCATTTCGTGTTGCTCGGCAACGCCAATCTCGATTTTCCCGATATTTTGAATTATTTGGCCGCCAATCTGGAACTGGACACCGACGGTCTGGAGCCCGATCGGCGCCCGCAGTTGCTGCTGGATGCCCTGGCCGCTCAAGCGCGCCGAAACCGGGCCATCGCCCTGCTGTTCGACGACGCCCAGCATTTGCCCGACGAGGTGCTGCTGCGCTTGCGGGAATTTGTGGAAACGCCGGCCTTGCCCAACCAGCGACTCCAAGTGGTCCTGGTCGGATTGCTGGAAATGGAAAGCCGGCTGGAGCAAGCCGCTTTGCGTCCGTTGCAAGACAGCATCCGGGTTCGCTGCCGTCTCGAACGGCTGAACGAACTGGAAACCGAGCTGTTTATCGCCCATCAGTTTGAAGTGGCGGGCCAGAAGGAAGGCGTTTTATTGTCGCCGGCCGCGCTGGAGAGGATCGGCTTTCATTGCAAGGGAATTACCCGCGCCATCGCCGTTTTGTGCGATACGGTGCTGTTGCTGGCCAGCTTGCAGTCGGAGCGCGAGATCACGCCGGAGCTGATCGACGAGGCCGCCCAAAATTGCTTTTTGAGCGACCAGAAAGCGGCCGACCCGCCCAAGGCGCCGAGCGACAGGTCGCTGGCAGAGCCGCTGTCGGTACCCTCGGCGGGCCTCAACTACGATTTGGATTTATCAGAGTTCGACTTCTCGTTCGACTATAACGAGCAGGCGATGAAAGCCAAGGAGCTGGCCTCGGCGCCGGAGCCCAACCGCGCTGCAACGCCGCCGGGCCCGACGCCATCAGCGGGCGAGCCCGCTTCCAGGCTGGGGTCCGGCCAAGCCCTCGCGACCGCCAAAGTCGCCGGCGAGCGGGGTGGAGCGACCGCCGTCGCCGATGCGCTCGAAGCCCCCGCCGTCGCTCGGGCCACGGTGTTGGACGCCGATCTGGCCACGGCTCAGTTGGCCGAATTCGCCCAGTTGTTGAACGAGCTCGCCGAAAAACTGGAACGGAAGGACCCGCGCGACCAGCGAGCGCTGGATTACTTTCGCAACCGCTACCTTCGGCTGCTGCAGGGCGGAGAACCCGCGCGAGCCCAGGAATTCGCGCAGCGCATGGAGCGGCTGCGGGAAACGCAACAGCCGATCCACGTCGCGCTGGCGACCGCCATCAATCCCGCGTCGGGGCAAGACGGCGTATTGTGCGCGCTGTTGATCAATCCCACCTGGTGGCTATATCGGGAAGTCCGGCTACGGTTGCGCAGTACCGATCTGGTGTTTGCCAACGACGGGAAAATTCCGCCGTTGCGCTTGCTGGACGGGCGTGACGGCCAGGTGGCCTATATCGACTACCGCTACCCGCTGGGCGATTCCGCGCAAGCCACGCTCTGGGTGGAGCTCGACCTTTGCGACCATCGCGGCAAGTGGACCGCTTACGACAGCCGGCAACAGGCGCGGCTCGATTTTCCCGGCCGGTCGCGCCCCGAGATGCGGGATACCGCAACCGGCGCCAACGACCGCTTCTGGCCCGAACCTTTAGCCGCCGAGCCGCTGGCCGGTTCCTGGCTATGGGTGGACCTGGCGTCGAGCGATAGCGCCGCCGGTCTCGCCAAAGACGAGGGCGACAACCTGGTGTGCACCTACCCGCTCGAACTGCGGGCGGAGCAGGCGCGCACCAGCAGTTTGCGCACCGCGATCGAGCACGCGCTCAGCCGGGGTACGCCGCTGACCCGGGCGCTGCTGTTGGCGGCCGATCCCTCGCAAGCGCCGGGACGCATCGAGCTGGTGTCGCGACCCTTCATGATCTTCGGCCGGCACAGTTCGACCGCCGGCACCGGCTTTGGCGATTTCACCTTGGGTTTCGTGCCGAAATACACCCGAATCTCCAGGCTGCATTGCGTGATTTGCGCGTTGGGCGATCAACTGGCCGTCATGCCGGCCAGCGATGTCGGCCACACCTATACCGGACGCAACGGCCAGCGGCTGCCGCGCGGTCGCTGGGAGCTGCTGGAATCCGACGACACCGTGGATATTTGCGATCTCTACCGGTTGAATTTGGTGCTGGCCTGGGATCGAAAATGGGAGCGCGCCCCGAGCAACTGGGATCCGCGCCAGCCGCGCGAAAAGTTTGGCCGCTATCTGCTCGATCTGGTCGAGGTGCTGCGCCAGCGGGACCGTCAAGGCGGCGCTGACGATTTGCGCAAGTCGTTGCGCCAGCGCTATTTGAATCTGCTGCGCGTGCAGGATCGGGTATCCAAGTTAAACGGCGTCGGCAATCCGGGTTCCCTGCTTTACGCCCGCTTCGAGCGCGAGGACGCCGCCCGCCGGCAAGTGGCTCATTTTTATGTGCCGAAATGGGTGTCGCTGGGCAATTCTCCCCAGGCGGGCTTGCGCATCGAGGCCGGGGATGTAAAACCGCACCATGCCGAAATTCTGTTTCGAGAAGGCATGTACTGGCTACAAAATCTGGCCGAACCGGGCGCGGTGCGGGTCGGCCATCACGGTTTGGCGACCAACGAGGTGCTGGCGCTGGAAACGGGGGATGTGCTGACCATCGGGTCGGCGCAATTTAGCTTCGAGGCCTATTGAGGCGAGGGCTCGATCCCGGCGCCGGGCGGCCGCGGTAGCGCGACCTCGGCGAGCAAGCCGCCGAGGGCCTCGGAGCGGCCCAAGCGCAGCGTGCCGCCGTATTGGGCGACGATATCGCCGATGATGGCCAGCCCCAGACCGTGGCCGGCGCGCGATTCGTCGATTCGGGTGCCGCGCTGGCGCAACAGTTCCAGTTGATCCGGCGGGCAGCCGGGCCCGTCGTCTTCCACCTGAAGCCACAGCCCGCCGGCGTCGGTGTTCGCGGTCAGCACGACGACCCGTCTCGCCCATTGACAGGCGTTGTCCAGCAAGTTGCCGAGCAGTTCCAACAGATCGTCGCGATCGCCGGGAAACACGCTGTCCGGCGGCACCCGCAATTCGAAATGCAACGAGCAATCCCGGTGGATGCGACGCAGCGTTTCCGCCAAATCGCTGATTTCCCGCGCCAGCACCACCCGCTGGCCCGGCGTGCCGCCGCCGGCGATCCGGGCCCGTTTGAGCTCCCGTTCGGTCAGCCGGCGGATGCGTTGAATCTGCTGGCGCAGATCCTGCCACCACGCCTTGGCGTCCCCGGAGGGCGGGGGTTGATCGCTGAGCTGGATCAGCGCGGTCAGGGGGGTTTTCAAGGCGTGGGCCAAGTTGCCGAGGGCGTGACGGGTGCGGCGCTGGCGCTGGTTCATCAACTCCAGCAAGCGATTCAGCTCCTCGACCAGCGGCCGGACCTCGTCGGGAGCGTTGACCGACAATTGACCGATTTCGCCGCGCGCCAGTCGGGGCAACTCCCGGCGGACCTGCTCCAAGGGAGCCAGTCCGCTGCGCACCAGCCACCGTTGCAGCAGCAGCAGCGCGCCGAACAGCGTCAAGGCGATCAAGCCGAACCGGACAAACCAGCGCCGTAGACCGGCGTCGATCGGGGTAAAATCTTCGGTCACGACGATCGAGACCGGCCGATGCCGGAGCTGGAAGGCCCGGCTGACCATCAGCAGTTGCCGGTTTTGCGGGCCGACCACGAAGGTCCGGGTCGAGTGATGCCCGATCGCGGCCGCCGGCAGTTCGGCGTCCCACAACGAACGCGAAAGCAGTTCCCCTCCAGGGGCTTCGATCCGGTAATAATGGCCCGAATACGGCTGCCGGAACGGCGCGCCAACCCGTTCCAGAGCGAGCAGGGGTCGGCCGTCGGCATCGAATTCCAGCGCCGACAGCAGCGTTTCCATGTCGTGCTCCAGGCGGGCGGCGACGAAATTTTCGGTGATTTGCCGCAGGGAGTAGTAACCGCCGGCGAGCACCAGCGCGGTCAGCGCGGCAAGCCCCGCGATCAAACCGACCGACAAGCGGGTTTGCAGGGAACTCATGCCGCCTCGATGCCGAAGACGTAGCCCTGGCCGCGCCGGGTGACGATGGACTCGTGACCGAGCTTGCGTCGCAGCCGGTTGACGTAGACCTCCAGGACGTTGCTGTCGCGCTCGGTCACGAAGTCGTAAACGTGTTCGGTCAGGCGGGTTTTGGAGAGGATTCGTCCCGGATGCAGCATGAAATAACGCAGCAGGCGAAATTCGGTGCCGGTCAAGTCGAAAGCTTCGGCGGTGGCGAGCACGATGACGGTCTGGGTTTCCTCGTCGAGTTCGAAACCGGCCACGCGCAGCGGGCCTTGCGGTTGGGCGCGGCTGCGCCGCAGCAGCGCGTGGAGGCGCGCGATAAGCTCCGCACTGTGGAAGGGCTTGCTCAAGTAATCGTCGGCGCCGGCTTTGAAGCCGTCCACCTTTTCGTACCAGGCGTCACGGGCGGTCAGAATCAGCACGGGCAGCGGATTGCCGCCCGCCCGCCAGCGCGCCAATACCTCCAGACCCGAGCGCCGGGGCAGGCCAAGGTCCAACACCGCGACATCGTAAGGTTCGGAAGCGCCCATGAATTCGGCTTCCACGCCGTCGCCGACCGCATCGACGGCGAATCCCGCTCGCTCCAACTCGCTGCGCAGGCGCTGCACCAGCGACGGGTCGTCTTCGACCAACAGCAGGCGCATCGCTAATCTTCGTGTTCCAGATGCCACAGTTCGCCGCTGGCGGCATCGTATTCGAACTCGCGCACCACGCCCTCATCGTCGAGAATTTTCAGATCGTACACGTAGCGGCCTTTTTCGAATTCGAGTTCCGCCTCCAGCAACTGTCCGTCCCGATAGCGACGCTGGTGTCTGGCGATGATGGCGCCCAGCGATAGAATTTTTCCGGCGCGGTGCAAACGGCGGATTTCATCGTGATCGACACTGGCGGTCGACGGATAGGCGCCGGACAAGACCCACGTCAGGGCAAGCGAAATGAGATAGCGGTGGGCCTGCATGAGCGTGCTCGCAAAAAATGCGCCTCGCTGACACACGAGCGGGCAAAGCGGGTTTGACGGGTCGATTTTAAGCTCGTTTTCGGCCGGTGAACATGGCGAGCGCCAGATTTTCGCGATGCAGCAGGCTCTCCCAAATGACCCCAACCAAATGGCCGCCCACCAGCAGCAGGGTAAAGTTGGCGAAAAATTCGTGAACTTCCTCGAAGGTGTGGATGGTGGCGTCGCCGGTGTCCGCCAACCAGCCGGCGAGAGGGCCCAAGCCTTTATCGGCCCCGTAGAGCGCCAGCCCGGCGGCAACCGTCACCGTCAGGCTCAGCAGTAGGATGACAATCATCGCGCCGCCGGCGGGGTTATGCCCGAGATGGCGGGGCGCGCGCAGCAGCAACACCTCTTTGACGTAGCGGAGCGTCACGTCCGGCCGGCGCACGAAATCGCTGAATCGGGCGTGGCGTGGCCCCCAAAAACCCCACAGCAGCCGGAACAGCAGCAAGCCCGCGACGGCGTAACCGGCCCAAACGTGCACGGTTTGCAGCCATGCGCCGTCCAGGCGATCCTGGATGGCTTCAAACGGCTCGCCTTGGGTGAAGTAGGCGGCGCAAAACGCGGCCACCAACACCCAGTGAAACAGCCGAACCAACGGATCCCAGACGACCACTTCAGAATGACTGGTGCCAGCCATGAGAGAATCCTCCGTTTAGCGCCGCCATCCGCGTGCGGAGAAGCGGCGCGTCAGATGGTCAACGAACGGCTTATTTGCCTTCCTCGGCGACGAGTTGACCGGTTTTGATCTCGTAATAGACCTCCCACTTCTTGCCGTCGTCGCCGTCGATTTTCACTTCCCAGGTTTTTTTGCCTTTTTTGGTGTCCTCGTAAGCCTTGGTCACCTTGCCGGGATGCGCTTTGAGCGCTCGCTCGATCGCTTGCTCCTTGCTCAGTTCCTGAGCGGCGGCCGGGCTCGGTTGAGCGGCCGGCATGGCGTTCTGGCTTTCTGCGCCAAAGGCCGTGCCGCCAGAGAAGCTCACCACCGCCAACAAAGCGGCGGCCGGAAACAGATTGCGAATTTTCATCGAGGCGACTCCTACTGAAATTAAACAGAAACGCGCGGATCGGAGAACTTGCGATGCCCGCAAACCGCGCCCGCATTTAGAGGACGGCGCCAGTTTACGATGGAGATTCTTAAATCAAGCTGAAACCCGTTTGCGGCGGCGATACTCGAAGTTGGCAATTTGAAAAGACCGCTTTAGACTTGACCTTTCGTGGCATAACCAAAAAGCTAGAGCGGAGTTGCATTCTGTGGAAATGAAAAACCTCGACCAAATCCTACAGTCGGTCCGGAGCGATCTCCCTCGCGGCAGCAAGACGGCGGCCGCCATCGATCGGGGAGTCCGGTTGGAGGAAATTTCCGAGCTTGCCGAAGAGGAAGGCTTGCACAAGCTCGCCACGGTCTTGTTCGAGGCCGAGCAGGAAGCGCTCCGCACAGGCCCGGCTCCGAAAGACGACCCGGCCATCGCCACCCATGAATTCATCAGAGCCATCCGCGCCACCTTGCCCAACGATAGCGCCACCGCCGCCGCCATCGATCGCGGCGCTGCTTGGGAAGAGATTTCGGAGTTGGCCGAACAGGAAGGGCTACACCATTTGGCCTCGACGCTGTTCGAGGCCGAACAGGAACGGTTGCGCGACCCGTCCTGATCTGGCTTGGAGCGGCCAGCATCACCTGGCGGCGCGCGCCGGCGCCCTCGCTTTTTTTACCTCTAACCGTGGCTTTGCGGTCCGCCCAGCGCGCGCTGACCCTGCCGTGGCCCCGGTCGTTACTTCGATGAAAATCATGAGGTTCTTCCCACAGTCGTCCGGCTGTCCATTTCCCGATGCGGCTTCCGCTGCCTCGCGCCCGCGCGCGGCGTCGAGCGGTGATCGGCGATGAAAGCGAAACTCCGTTCCGATAGCCCGTCCGACCTTTACACCAAGTTGGGTATGAAACAGTTTGTCAAGGTTTTGCTGCAAAATCCGGGAGCGGCCTCGCTGGCGCTATTCGCGCGCGAACTGCTCGCCAACCCGCGAGCCATGGGGGCAGCCTGTCCGAGCGCGCCCGCTTTAGCCAGTTACATGGCCTCTCAAGTGCCCTGGGACCGCGAGGGGATGGTCTTGGAGTTGGGCGGCGGCACCGGTGCGGTAACCGCCGCCTTGCTCAAACGGGGATTGCCGCCGTGGAAGCTGGTGGTGGTGGAACGGTCGCCGACACTGGCCCATCACCTGCGCCAGCGGTTTCCCCAACTGCGCGTCATTCAGGGCGATGCCGCCCAACTGGGCCAATTGTTGAACCACGAAAAGATGAAAAGCGTCGGCAGCATCGTATCCAGCCTGCCGTTGCGGTCGCTGCATCCCGCCACCACCCGCGCGATCAACCATCAATTCGAAACCCTGCTGGAATGGGGTGGGCTGCTGGTGCAATTCACTTACGACCTGCGCGGCACCCGCGCCGGCTTGCTGCCGCGCTTTCGGCGGCTTTCCAGCAAGATCATCTGGAGCAACCTGCCGCCGGCCCGAGTCGAAGTGTTCGAGCGCAAGAGTTAGTCAGCGCCGTTCGCGCTGCTGTTCGGAGGCTTGCTCGGCCTGGATCGCGGTCAGGGCGATGGTAAAGACGATGTCTTCTACCAGCGCGCCGCGCGAGAGATCGTTGACCGGTTTGTTTAGCCCTTGCAGCATCGGGCCGATGCTGATCACATCGGCGCTGCGCTGGACCGCCTTGTAGGTGGTGTTGCCGGTGTTGAGATCGGGAAAAATAAACACCGTCGCCCGCCCCGCGACCTGGCTGTCGGGAGCCTTGCTTTGCGCCACGGTTTTGATCGTGGCCGCGTCGTATTGCAGCGGGCCGTCGATCAGCAAATCCGGCCGCCGCTGGCGGGCGAGACGGGTGGCTTCCTTGACTTTTTCCACGTCGCTGCCGCTGCCGGAGGTGCCGGTGCTGTAGCTCAACATGGCGACGCGCGGGGTGATGCCGAAGGCTTTGGCCGATTCGGCGCTTTGAATGGCGATATCGGCCAGATCTTCGGCATTCGGGTTGATGTTGATGGCGCAGTCCCCATAGACCAGCACCTGCTCGGGCAGGCACATGAAGAAAATCGAGGAGACCAGCCGGGCGCCGGGTGCGGTCTTGATCAGTTGGAGGGCCGGGCGAATGGTGTTGGCGGTGGTGTGCACGGCACCCGAAACCAGTCCGTCCACCTCGCCCAATTGCAGCATCACCGTGCCCAGCACCACCGAATCGTGCAGCTCTTCTTCGGCCAGTCCCGGCGTCAAGCCTTTGGATCGGCGCAGGTCGACCATCGCCTCGATGTGGCGCCGCTCGATCCGGGTCGGGTCGATGATCTCGATATCCGGCGGGATGCTGGTGCCGCGCCGGGCCGCCAGGCGGTGCATGCGGCCGCCGTCGCCCATCAGCACGCAGCGAGCCAGTCCGCGTTGATGGCAGATGATCGCGGCCTCGATCGTCCGGGGCTCGTTGCCTTCGGGCAGAATAATGCGCTTGTTGGCTTTGCGCGCCCGTTCCACCAAGGTGTGTTGGAAGGCGGGCGGGCTAAGCCGCCGTTCCTCGATGCGGCTCAATAACGGCTCTTTCCAATCCAGCGTGATGTGCGAAGCGACGGCTTCGACCGCTTGCTGCATGCGATCCCGGTCATCGAGCGGCACTTCCAGATTGAGATGGGGCAAATAGAGCACCGATTGCAAGGTGCTGTAGGGCATGCTCAGCACCGGCAGGCCGACATCGAGCGCCGGGCCGCACAGTTTCCAGACCCGCAAATCGGGTTTGAACCCGCCCGCCAGCAGCACGCCGGCGACATGAGTTCCGCCCATGGTCGCCATGCAGATCGCCAACAGCAGATCGTCGCGGTCGCCGGGAATGATCACCATGGCCCCTGGCCGAAGTTCCTGGCAGCTATTGACCAGGGTGGACGCGCCCAAAACCACGTGGGTCACCCGCCGGTTCAACTGGCCTTCATTGAGGGCTTGCGCGCCGATCAATTGCATGATGTCGCGCACCCGAGGGGCGCTCAGCTCGCGCTCCCATGGGATGCAGCCCAGCAATTTGAAGGTTTCGGGCCAGTGGCGGGCGCATTCGGCGCGAAATTCGGCTTCGTGGCGGGGATGGCGGCCGTTTTCGGCGCGGCTGAAATCGAAGCGGATATGTCCGGTTTGATCGACCGGTGCGTCCAGCAGGTTGATGATGGCCCCGAGCATCCGCTCGTGGCGGATGCCCCCATAAGCGCGGGCGATGACCTCGACCGTATCGGCGACTTGGCGCGGCGTATCGCGACCTGGCGCGGTGACGATGATGATTTTGGCGTCGAGGCTTTGCGCCATCTTGGCGTTGAGCCGAGTGCCGTAGGGCTGTTCCTCGGTATCCACCAAGCCCTCGACGATGACGGCGTTGGCCTGATGCGCGGCCTGCTCGTAGCGGGCGATGACTTCCTCCAGCAGCACATTTTCCCGGTCGTGCCCGAGCAGTTTTTCCGCGTCGGTCACCGGAATGGGTTCGGGGGGATTCAAGCTGGTGACCATCCTGGCCAGCCGGGTCGACCGCTCCGGGCCGGTATCGCTGGCGTGCGGCTGGCTGATGGGTTTGCAGAAACCCACCGGAATGCCTTCGCGGTCGAGCGCGTGGACGAGGCCTAGAGCGACTGTGGTCAAACCGACCCGCTGTTCGGTGGGCACGACAAGAATGGCGGTGGTCATGGCCGTTGCCTTATAAATCGGCGATGTTGCGATGCAGTATAGGATACATCTATACGGACATCAAAGATACAGAAAACCGGTAAAAATATTTTGATAAGAGATTTAAGTAGAACAAAATTTATAGGTTCTCCGCTGAGAAAGTAAATACTTTATTACAATTATTGATGGGCAATGCCGCTAAAGCAGCGTGTTAAAAAGAGTGTTTGGCCCGGAACATCGAAAGCCAATGCCCTTCAATCGGTCTCCCCGGCGAGCTTGTTCAACTGTCCGAAGATCGAAGCCCATTGGAGCCGATCGGTCGAATAAAAGATTTGCCCGGCGCCGGTGAGGCCGGCCAGATCGGTTTTGCCGTCGCCGTTGAAATCGCCGGTCGCCAGCTTGTTCAGGGTGCCGGGGAGGTGGGTCCAGGTGACGAGATTGGTGGAATAGAAGATTTGCCCGGCGCCGGTGAGGCCGGCCAGATCGGTTTTGCCGTCGCCGTTGAAATCGCCGGTTACGAGCTGATCGAGCCCACCAGGAATATTGATCCAACCGGATAAGTTGTCGGAGTAATAGATGCTGCCGGCGCTGGTGAGGCCAGCTAACACAACGCTATTTTGCGGTTCGAAAGCGCCTAAAGTTGGCGGGTTTTGACGAAGCCTGCTGGCGTAGTCCCCGGTTACGGTCGCCAGCGTTTGACCGGCGGAAACGGCGGGCGATGCCGATTGCACAACGTAATGATTTGGCGCATAGCCGCCTGCTTGGGCGAAAGCGGGATCGGCATAAACGTCGGTCGAACTTTGGGCAACGGACTCCGGCAACCCCCCAAACCAGAGGTTGTGATGAAAGCGAAAACCGCTGGTGTCGCCACTCAACCAGGTTTGAGGGATGCCGCCGATTTGCATCCAAATATTGTTGGCGATCTCATTGTTGCTGTGGGTGTCAGGATCAATCTGGAGGGCGGTCTCGACTTGGCCATAGAGGGTGTTGAAAGCAAAGCGCACGTTGTTCAACCCACCCCCGGTTTGATAACCACCGTAATTCAGGGCGGCGCGATTTTTGATAAAAATGTTGTTGATGATCGTATTATCGGAAGCGGTCAAAGGATTGGTCCAATCCGACCAACTTTCGTTGGCGATCTGAATGCCGGAAGCGGGTAGGGACGGCCTGCCGGGAGTGCGGTAGAAATCGCGAAAATAGGCTTGCTGTCCGGTCGAATAAACCAGATTGGCTTCATGGCGCGTTTGAACGCTGCCGTCGATATAGAGATTCACCGAATAATTATCATGCACCACATTGCGGATGACGTTGATCCGCCGCGATTGCATGAGGCTGATGCCTTCGCCGTAATTCTCGTAAACCTGATTGTTCCGAACGAGGATATCCTGGCTGTAGAGGATGCCCAACGTGGGGTGCCAATTACTCTCCCAAGTGCGTGCTTGGTTCTCCAACACGTTGTGGTAGAGCGTGTTGTTGAGAATTTGGACATTGCTTACCCCAGCCGTCGTTTGATCGAGCTTGTGACCGATGAAAAGGCCCGATTTTTGGCAATCGTGAATGGTGTTGTTTTGGATTACGACATTTTCGACCGGCGCGGAATCGGGCCAAATCTGGATGCCGATGCCGGTCGAGTTTCTGACGTTGAAGCCTTCGACGATGACGTGGCTTGCCAGCACGGTAAGGACCGCCGGCTCGGACGACGGGATTCCGGAGCCGTCCAGAATCACCGTTTCATTCGGGTAGGGCCGTACGGTGATCGGGGCTTGCGCCGTGCCGCCCGCGCTGATCCGTTGCTCTTGATTGAGCGCATAAGTTCCACCGCGCACGTAAACCGTGTCGCCGGGTCCGGCATAGCCCTGTCCAAAAGCGCCGTTAATGCTGGCGAACGGATTGTTGATTGAACCACTGGTCGTTGCGCTGTCGTTGCCGTTGACGGCGACAAACCAGTCCACGGCCGCTGCCGTCCTCGCAAAAATCAGCAGCAGCAGAGTTAAAAGACTATAGGCTTTAATGGGTTGGCCGAAGAGCATGGTCGTCAATGCAATCGATGAAATAACGTTGGCGTCAGTAAAAGTTAATGAGGTTCCCGATCCAGCCGGTCGGCCAATTGGCGCAACTCCGCAGCGATATGGACCGGATAAGCGGGTGCGGTCCGGTTGGCGCGCAGGGCGGGCGGTAGCGCCGCCAATTGCTGCCGAACCCGATCCCGCACCGCGGTTAACGGTTCGGGAGGCGACAGCCGCCGCCCGTCGATCATGACCGGCCGCAGCAGCGGTTCGCCCGGCTGGGAATCCGCGTCCAGGCCAAGATAATCTCCCGCGAAAGCGCCGCCCGCAGCGAGAGTCCGATACACTTGCTTGCGTCCCGGCCAGGTCGCTTTGCCTTGCGAGCGCTTGCGCCGGGGTCGGCCGGCGTACTCCTGGAGCTTGTAAACCAGTTCCAGGATGGGGGCGTCGGTCGAGGCGTCCAGGCGGGTGCCGACGCCGAAACCGTCGATGGGCGCGCCATCGGCCAACAACTGCTGGAGCCGCGTTTCGTCGAGATCGCCGCTGACGAAAATGGTGGCTTGGCGCAGCCCGCCCCGATCGAGAATCGCTCTGACGCGGCGCGCGGCCTCGCTCAGATCGCCGCTGTCGATCCGCACGCCTCGGATCGCGATGCCGCGCGCCCGGAGCCGGGGGGCGAGCGCGATCAGCTTGCGCGCGGCGGCTTCGGTATCGTAGGTATCGATCAGCAGCACGACGTGATCCGGTTGAGCGGCGGCAAAATGTTCGAAAGCGTCTTCCTCGCGGTCGTGGGCCTGAATCAGCGAATGCGCCATCGTTCCGAACAGCGGAATGCCGAATCGCATCCCCGCCAGCACCGTGGCGGTCCCGTCGAAACCGGCCAGATAAGCCGCCCGCGCGGCGAACAGCCCGGCTTCGGCCCCGTGGGCGCGCCGCATCCCAAAATCCACCAACCGCTTGTCGGGCGCGGCCAACACGCAGCGGGCGGCCTTGGACGCGATCAAGGTTTGGTAGTGAATCAGGTTGATCAATCGGCTTTCCACCAGTTGCGCTTGCGGCAGCGGGGCGGTGATGCGCACTATCGGTTCATCGGCGAAACACGCGGTGCCCTCGGCTAAAGCATGAACCGTGCCGGTAAATCGAAACTCGGCCAGAAAATCCAGGAAGCGCGGGGAGAAACGACCGCAAGCGGCCAGCCAGCTCAACTCGTCTGGCGCAAAACGAAGGTTTTCCAAATAATCGAGCGCCTGCTCCAATCCGGCGGCGATCAGAAAACCGCGTTGGGGCGGCAGCCGGCGCGCGAACAGTTCGAACGCGGCCAGGTCTTCCATGCCTTCGGTGTGGTAGGTTTGCAGCATGGTGAGCTGATAGAAATCCGTTAGCAGCGCGCTGGTTTCAAGGGTCATGGCATCTACCTGAACGAGAGGCGAAGAAGCGCCGCCGGCCGGCTTTCTCCATCGGCGCCGGCCGGCGGACTCCACCGACTCGACGATGGCGGTTTAACCCACGGTCTAAAAAGGCTTATCGCGATGATCGCAACGCGCGAAATTGTAACGGAGGCGCGGGATGGCGTGCTGTTGGCGCGCATCACCCGGCCCGAAAAGAAAAATGCCCTGACGGTGGCGATGTACGCCGCGCTGGCGGCACGCTTGAAGGAAGCCGAGACCGATCCCGAAACGCGGGTTTTGGTCTTGACCGGCAGCGGCGACAGTTTTACCAGCGGCAACGACATCGCCGATTTTTTGACGGCCCCTCCCACCGGCGAGGACAGTCCGGTCTTTCAGTTCTTGACAGCGCTACAGCGTTTCGAGAAGCCGCTGATCGCCGCCGTGAACGGCCTGGCGGTCGGCATTGGGGTCACGCTGCTGCTGCATTGCGATTTGGTTTATGCGCGGGCCGGCGCGCTGCTGCGGCTGCCGTTCGCCAATCTGGGCCTTTGCCCCGAAGCGGGCTCCAGCGTGCTGTTGCCGCAGCGGATCGGCCATGCGCGCGCGGCGGAATTGTTGCTGCTCGGCGAGCCTTTCAGCGCCGAACAAGCGTTGGCGTGGGGGTTGATCAATGGGGTCGGGGCCGACGCGGAAGCGACCTTGGAATTGGCGCTGGCGGCGGCGAAGCGGCTGGCCGCTCAGCCCCAGGTGGCGGTGCGGCTGACCAAGGCGCTGTTGAAAGGGCCTGAGGCGGAGCGGGTGCGCGAGGCCATCGCCCGAGAAAGCCGCCATTTCGTGGAGCTTTTGCGGTCCTCGCAGGCGCGGGCCGCCCTGGAGGGATTCGCGGGCCAACGGCCTGCGCGCCCGTGACCGGCCGCAATGTCGCCGGCGGTCGGCCCGAAGCTAGCTTTGGGCGTTCAGGAGCGCCAGCAAGCGGATCAAATCCGACAGCGATTCGGCTTTTAATTTTTCCATGACCCGCTTGCGATGGATTTCCACGGTGGACAGGCTGATGCCCAATTCGGCGGCGATGACCTTGTTGTACTGGCCTTCCGCCACCCGCTCCAGCACTTCCCGCTCGCGCGGCGACAGCAGCGCCATGCGGGCCGCCGCGCTGTCCCGACAAGCCTGCCGCCGCCGTTCGCGGCTATCCAAATCCAGGGCTTCCCGGATGCGGGCCAGCAGAATTTGGCCCTGA
Source organism: Candidatus Competibacteraceae bacterium (assembly GCA_016790045.1). Taxonomy (GTDB): domain Bacteria; phylum Pseudomonadota; class Gammaproteobacteria; order Competibacterales; family Competibacteraceae; genus Competibacter_A. The sequence continues at coordinate 28,582 of JAEUPW010000066.1, read as the reverse complement.
AAGGGTTTTTCGATGAAATCGAACGCGCCGGCCTTCATGGCGCGAATCGCCATCGGCACGTCGCCGTGACCGGTCATGAAGATGATCGGAATGCGATAGCCTTGGGCCCGGAGCTGCTTTTGCAGGTCAAGCCCGCTCAATCCCGGCATCCGCACATCCAACACCAGGCAGCCGGGGCGCTGGACGACGCCGGCTTCCAGAAAATCGGCCGCGCTGGCGAAGGTTTCCACGGCAAGCCCGCTGGCTTGCAGCAGCAGGCCGATGGCGTCGCGCACGGCCTGGTCGTCGTCGATGAGAAAAACCGTCGGGGTGTGGGGCATGTGCGCGGGCAGGCGTCAGGTATCGGGGTGAACCGGCAGGCTGAAATGGAACGACGCGCCGCCTTCGGGGTTGGCGCTCGCCCAGAGTTGTCCGTTTTGCGCTTCGACGATCGAGCGGCTGACCGACAAACCCAGCCCCATGCCGCCGGGCTTGGTGGTGAAAAACGGCTGAAACAAATGCGCTTCCACCTCCTGGCTGAATCCCCGGCCGGTGTCGTGAACGGTCGCCAGCACCCGTTCGGGGTCCATCCGGGCAGTGCGCACCGTCAGCACGCGCGGGTCGCCGTGCTTTTCGTTGAGCGCTTCGATGGCGTTGCGCAGCACGTAGAGCACCGCCAGTTGGATTTGAATATCGTCGGCCAACACCGCCGGCAAGCTTTCGTCCAGTTCCAGATTCAACACCACCCCGGCTTGGCGCAATTCCAGTTGCGCGTAGTGCACGACGGAGCGGATCAGGGCGTTCAGATCGAGCGCGGACTGCGCGGCGGGATGCTTCTGCACCAGCTCCCGCAGATGGCGGATGATTTCCCCGGCGCGCATCCCCTGATTGACCACCTCGTCGAGCGGTCCGGTCAAGACGCGGGGATCGGCGTGGTCCTGGCGCAATAAAGCCAGGCAGGCCTGGGTATAGGCGACGATGGCCGCCAGCGGTTGGTTGAGTTCGTGCGCCAGGCTGGAGGCCAGCTCGACCGCTAGGCTGAGCCGCGCCATCCGCGCCAGCTCCACCTGCTGCCGCCGCAATTGATCCTCGGCCAGCTTGCGGCGGGTGATGTCCTCGGCCAATCCCGCGATCCGGTAGACGTGTCCGGCGTCGTCGCGGATCGGAAAACCGCGGTCCCAAATCCAGCGGATCGCGCCGTCGGGGCGCACGATCCGATATTCCTCATCGAAATGTCCCGAACACTGTTTGGCGACATGGGCGGCTTGAACGCGGGCGCGGTCGTCCGGGTGGATCGACTCCAGCCAGTCCAGGGGGCGCTCGTGCAGGCCGTGGATCGGGCGCCCCCAAACGGCCTCGTAAGCCGGGCTGATGTAAAGGGTCCGCTCCTCGCCGATGCCGTGCACCCAGAACACTTCTTGGATGTGCTCGGTCAGTTGCCGGAAGCGTTCCTCGCTCTCGCGCAGCGCGATTTCCGCCTGAATCCGCGCGGCGATCTGGCGCTCCAAATCCTGATTGATGGCGGAAAGCTGCGCGGTGCGTTCCCGCACGCGCGATTCCAAATCGGCGCGGGCGCGCTCCGAGCGTTCCTCGACTTGCTTGCGCGCCGTGATATCGCGGGCGATGCCGAGAATGCCGATAATCTGGCCGCCCGCGTTCCGGCACGGCCATTTGGTGGAAAGAAAAGTGCGGGTGTCGCCTTGCAGCACGAAGGTGTGTTCGCAGCTCAGCAACGCGCCGCCGGCGAGCACCTGGCGGTCTTCCTCGAGCAGCCGGTGGGCCATCTCGGGGGGAAACAAGGCCAGATCGTCCCGGTTCAGGCACTCCGCCAACGGGCGGCAGGCCAGCCGCGCGCCCGCCGCATTGAGCAGCCTATAACGGCTCTGCCGGTCTTTGATGAACGCGACGTCGGTGATCTGCTCGATGAATTCCGCCAAGCGCAGATCCTGGGTCTGGCGGGCGCTGGTGGCGCGGGCTTGCAGCAGCCAATACAGCAGCATTCCGCCGAGGGTGATCGCCAGCGCGCTGGGCCACGGTTTCGGGGCTTGCGCGGCGGCATCGAGCCAGCGCGCCAGCAGCGGATCGACGCACAAGACCCACAACAGGCCCGCCAGCACGAACAGCAGGCTGAGCGTGGCCGGGTGGAGCTGGCTGGGGCGCCAGCGGTTCGCCGCGGGCTCGGGATCGCGTTCGCGCGCGCGCGGCTTGCGGTCTTGAGCGCCGACCATCGCCGGGACGCCCGATCAGTTGGCTTCCAGGGACAGATCCCCGGAACGCCGCTCGGGCGCCGCCACGCGGCTGGCGACGGGCAAGCTGAAGTGAAAAGTGGCGCCGGGACCTTGGTTCGGGGTGACCCATAGCCGGCCGCCGTGGGCTTCGACAATGGATTGACTGATCGACAGCCCCAAACCGAGCCCGTCCGGCTTGGTGGTGAAAAAAGGGTTCAGCACTTGATTGAGAATGTCGGGAGCCACGCCGGGACCGGTGTCTTTGACCCCGATCTCCACCTCGTCCGCGACCTGTCGGGCGAAAACGGTGATGACCCTCGGCTCTTCGCTCGCGCTCATGGCGTCCGCCGCGTTGCGGATCAGATTGAGCACCACCTGCTGAAATTGCAGCGGATCGGCCAGCACCGGCGGCAGGTTGGGATTGATGCGCTGGTGGAACTGGATGCGGTTGCGGCGCATTTCCAGGCGCAGGAAATCGGCGATGTCGTCGAACAGATCCTTGATCCGGACCGTGAGATACTGCGGTTTGCTCTGGCGCGCGAAGTGGCGAACCTGCTGGATGATGGTGTTGGTCCGCACGCTTTGCGCGGCGATTTTTTCCAAAGTCTCGCGCACTTCGTGGGGCTGGGTCTGGCCGGCGCGCAGCCGGGCCAGACAGGTCTCGGTGTAGAGCGCGATGGCGGTGATCGGCTGGTTGATCTCGTGGGCCAGGCCGGAGGCCATCTCGCCCAAGGTGTTGAGGCGCGAGGCGTGCGCCAGCAGCGCGTGCTGGCGCTGTATGGCGGCGCTGGTGCGATCCTGGTCGATGAGGGCGCCGACCCATTGCGCCATCAGTTGGATCAGTTCGAGGTCCACGGCGGCAAACGGCGCCGGGCGAGGGCGGGAATCGGAAAAGTTCAAGGTGCCGAACGGCTGCCCGCCGACCTGGACCACGGCGCCGAGATAGGTTTCGACCGGCGATCCGAGATGGCGGGCTTGATGGCGGGGCGGCCAGGCCGGGCTGCGGTCGAACGCCATCGGTTGGCGCGCGCGCAGCGTGTTCTGGCAGCAGGTTTCCGCCAGCGGAAAGACTTCGCCCGGCGTGAGATGGCGAGGCGAAATCAGTTGCACGATCTCGTAGCGGTCGCCCTCGATCCGCGCCAGAAGTCCGGTGGCCGCGCCGAAGCGATGGCAACCCATGGTCAGCAAGGCTTGAATCTGATCGCCAGCATGGCGGCGGGGCGCGGAGATGCTGCGATAGAACTCCCGCAGCGCTTCCACGTTGTCTTGCAGCGCCGCCTGCTGGTCGGCCAGATGGCGGTTGCTGCGTTCGGCCTGCTCTTGAGCCCTGGCGCAGGAGCGCGCCAGATCGAGGTTTTCCAAGGCCAGCCGCAACGATTGGCCGAGGGTTCGGTTATAGCGATGGGCGGTGCCCAGGGCCAGCAGCACATACAAGACGCCGGTGAAGCCCATGGTGACGCGCATCAGATCGTCTTGCAGCAAAAGCCACAGCGCCGGCGGCAGCATCGAGGGCAAGGCGTAGGCCATGCAGGCGGTCATCACCGGGGTCATGGTGAGGATGCCGCCCATCAGCACGCCGCCCAAAATCAAGCAAACGAAAATTTGGTGGACGAGCGATGGCGTCAGCGCCAGCAAAAACACGCAGCCCCCCCAACACATCCCGGTCGCGCCGCACGCCCAGATATAGCGTTCGACCCAGCGCTCCACGCCCTCGATGCCCGTCGCGCGGCGCTGGTGGGCGACCAGCAAAAGCAGGCGGATGGCGAGGGTGCATGTCAGCGAGACGAGCCAGATCAGCAGAACCGCGTCCGGCACCTCGCCCCAGAGCAGGAAGGCTAGAATGGGCGCCACCATCAGGCTGGCGGCGACGCCCAGCGGCGCTTGATCGTACAGCAGCCTGACCTGCTCGGCGGCGATGCGGCGGGCAATAAAATCGTCACCGAGACCGGCGGAGGCGGGGGCGTTCATGGGGCGCGCGGATCGGCGGGCGCTTTGTCGGGCGCGGTCCGGACAGCATCTCCCGCGCGATCCTCCAGCGCGGCGGGGCCGGGCTCGACATGGTACTCGCCCTCCAAAACGGTGGGTTGGGCGTCTCGAACCCGCCGAACCCATGCGCGGTAGCGCCACCACAACCAAGCGCCCCCCACCAGACCGATCACCAACAGCGCGGCGAACAGCACCGAGGCGACCGCGAACGCGGCCACGAGAGCCAGGGCGGAAACAAGGCCCAGGGCCAAACGTTGCAGCCAGGACGGTTTCCGGTAAAGCCAGGCCGGCTTGGGCAACGGCGGCGAGGTCATGGGCGGGTCATCCAAAACCACCAGACGATCAGGGCGATCGGCCCTAGTCCGAGCAGATTGACGAGATAAGCGGTCATGTCGGCGCACCTTTGGGACGAAAACCGCGCAACCGATTGGCGTTGCTGACCACGGTGAACGAGGGCAGCGCCATGGCCGCGCCGGCCAGCATCGGGTCCAGCAGCATCCCGGTCGCGGGGTAGAGCGCGCCCGCCGCCAGCGGAATGCCCAGGGTATTGTAAAGGAAAGCGCCGAACAAATTCTGGCGAATGTTGCTCACCGTGGCGCGCGATCCTGTTGGTCGCCGGCCTCGCGCAATTCGGCGGCGGCGTAACCGGCCTCGCGCACCGCCGCGATCAGGGTGGCGGGATCGGGGGTCCCGGACACGTGCGCGGCGGGTTCGGCCAGGTTGACGCGGGCGTCGAGCGCGCCGGGAACTTCGCGCAAAGCGGTTTCCACGGAGGCGACGCCGCCGGCGCAGCTCATGCCGCCGATGGCGAAACGCAGGGGTTTGACGGGCGGCGCGGCGGGCATGGCAGGGGACTCTCGGCGGGGATTCAGGGTTGAACCTCGAACATCCGGCGGGCGCAGCCGCACCGGTTTCGCGCGCTAATCCGGATGATCGTAAACCCGATTGGCGTTAGACTGCTAAGACCGACCCCGGCCCGAATTCGTTCGCCGCTCGGTTCCGACCGGATTGACTGACTCTGCAAACGTATGGCTCCCAGCTCAAGCAACCATATTCTGGTGGTGGACGACGATCCGGCCATGCTGCGCATCATCACGGCCATGCTCCGGCAGTGGCGCTATGAGACCCGCGTGGCGCGGGATGGCCTGGAAGCCTGGGAGATTGTACAACACGGCGACATCCGACTGGTGATCAGCGATTGGATGATGCCCGGTTTGAACGGTCCCGACCTGTGCCGGCGGGTGCGAGCCACCCCGTTCGATAATTATATCTATCTGATTCTGTTGAGCGGCCGCAACGACCGCAACTCGCTGGTGCAGGGCATGGACGCCGGGGCCGACGATTTCATCGTCAAGCCGGTCCACCCCGAGGAACTGCGGGTGCGGGTTCGCGCCGGCGAGCGCATCTTGCGGCTGGAAGAGGAGCTGGACGAGCGCAATCGCCGCCTCAACCAGATCAATCACACTCTGTCCGAAGCGTACTCGACCATCCGCAACGACTTGGAGTCGGCCGCCGGCCTGCAAAAGTCGCTCCTGCCGCCGCCGCTGCGGCTGCCGGGCGTCACGGTGGAGTGGCTGTTCCACCCCTGCTCGTTCGTGGCCGGCGATATTTTCGATTACTTTACGGTCGACGCGCACCAGTTGAGTTTTTATCAGTTGGATGTGGTGGGTCACGGCGTGCCCGCCGCGCTGCTGTCGTTCACCTTAAGCCGCCTGCTGTCGCAAGGGGCCGAGGAAAGACGCCTGCGCCGGCAGGAGGTCGGCCCGAGCGAGACGGCGATCCCGCAAGTGCTGGTCGGCGAACTGAACCGGCGCTTTCAATCCGGCATCGAGCCCTTGCAGTATTTCACCATGATTTACGGCAACTTGGATTTGCGTTCCGGGCGGGTGCGCCTCGCCCAAGCCGGCCATCCCAAACCGATCCTGCTGCGCCGCGCCAGCGGGCGCGCCGAACTGGTGGGCGGCGGGGGGTTCCCGGTCGGCATGTTTCCCGATGTCGAATACGATACTACCGACTTTGAACTGGCGGCGGGAGATCGTCTATTTTTATACTCAGATGGCATCACCGAGTGCCCCAATCCCGCCGGAGAGCCCTTCGCTGAATCGCGGTTGAGACAGTTGTTGGAAGAGACCCGCGATTTGGTCGCCGCCGCGGTGGCGGCGCGCGTCGGCGAGGCGTTACTGGAATGGAAGGGTGACGCTAATCTCGAGGACGACATCACCTTGCTAGTCTTGGAACGCGAGCATGGCTATGACCCGGACGATCAGCCTGGCGATCGAGAGCCGGCCTGAATGCATCGAATTGCTGGGCGGCGCGGTCAACGGACTCTGCGGTCTGACGGCGTTGCCGCCGGCCGATGTCGCGCAAATCGAGCTGGCCGTGGTCGAGGCGGTGAACAACGCGGTCGAACACGCCTATCACGGTGAACCCGGCCATGCGGTGCTGGTGGAATTCCGGCTGAGCCCGGAGGCGTTCAGCGTGTCGGTGCGCGATCGCGGCGATCCGATGGACCCTTTGCAATTGACCGCGCCGGTCGCCGCCGTCAAGCCGGATCGGGCCGATCCGGAGACGTGGCCGCTGCGCGGGCGCGGATTGAGCATCATCAAGTCGTGCATGGATTCGGTCGAGTATCATGTCGGCGATGGGCAGAACACCCTGACCATGCGCCGGACGCTCAAGGGGTCGCGGCCGGCCTGAGGAAAGACCGCCGGCGATACGCGCAGGCGCGGGACCGGTCGGGGAGCCGATTGTGGGGACAGGTTTATTGCTTCGGGATATCCAATCATGGTCGTAACGCATCGGACGGTTGAGGGGATTGACGTGATCGCTCTATCGGGGCGGTTGATGATGGCGGACGTGGCGCAGGTTCGCCAGCGTTTGCTGGATGTGGTCGAAAAAGGCGGCGGCAAGCTGGCGCTGGATCTGGCCGAGGTGGGCTTCATGGATTCCAGCGGGCTTTCGGTGCTGGTGTCGGTGTTCAAGGCCGCCCGCCTCAAAAACGGCGAAGTGGTGTTGCTGCGGCCGAACCCGACCGTGCGCTCGCTGATCGAGCTGACTCGCCTGCAACAAATTTTCTCGATTTTCGATGAAGAGGCCACGGCGCTGGCGCGGTTGCGCTAGGCGCGCCGGCCACGCCGGCCGGGGCGGATGGCGGTCTTTGGCGTATCGTCGCGCCGGGCGGAAAGATGGGCGAATCGCGCGCTCCACGAGCGCGCTTCCCGTTTGAAGGCTTATTTTTTCCGCGCCCAAAAGCTGTTAATCTGAAAAGAAAACCAGGAGGGTTTATGCCTGTCCGACACGTACTTATCGTAGATGATTCAAAATCCGCGCGTTTGATGTTGCGCAAGATGTTGCAGGGGTTCGGATTAACGGTCGATACGGTCGATTCCGCCGAGGAAGCGCTCAACTATTTGCGCGGCCAGCGGCCGGACGCGATTTTCATGGATCACACCATGCCGGGCCTGGATGGGATCGCCGCCGTGCGCCAGATCAAGCGCGAGCCGGGAACCGCGCAGATCCCGGTCACCATGTACACGTCCAAGGACGATCAGGCCTATCAGGACGAGGCCCGCGCGGCGGGGGCCATCGGCGTGCTGGTCAAACCGGCTACGCCCGATGCGCTGGGCATCATCCTGAAGCAAATGAACGAGCTGTTCGACGCGGCGATGGCGGCGGGCATCCCCGCGCCCGCGCCGGCGGTCACGGTCCCGGCCGCGGTCGGCGAGAGAGTTTCGACCGAGCAGATAGAAAGGATCGCGCTCGAAAAAGCCGAAGCGGTGGTCTACAACGCCATCGAATCCCAGGTGCTGCCCCTGATCAACGACGTGATCGCCAAGGTGCGCCGGGATCTGGAGGCGGGCCAGGAAACCGTCAGCGCCCGCGTCGCCAGCCGGGAGTGCGAGGCGCAACTGGCGAAATGGCAACCGCCTTCATCGTCGCCGGATTCCGCCGACTTGAACGCCATCGTGGCGGAAGCGCTGCGGGCGCAGTTGCCGCCGCTGTTGCAAGAGCGGGTCGAAGCGCTGCAACGGGAAGGGCGGACCGCCGTGGAGCGCCAAATCAACGAAACGGCGTCGCGGATCTGGCAGAGCGAATCGCCCGAGCTGACCGAGCGGCTGAGCCGCAAGTTGACCGCCAGCGCGACCGAAGCCGCCGAGAAGGTCAAGGAGTCGATTCAGGAGGCCGTGATTCAAACCTCGCGGGACGTGGCGCTGAAAGCCATCAGCGAAGCCGAAAGCGCCAACGCCGCCAGCAATCTGGTGGCGGAGCACATCTTTCAGCAGCTGTTGGCCGAGGCCAAGCGCGATTTGCAGCGGCGCATTTATCAGGCGGCGACCTGGGCGGCGGCCATCGGCATCGGAGCGGCGGTGTTGGCCTACGCCTTGCGCTGAAAGACTGCGGCGGCCCGCCGCGCGTGGCTGCCCCCAGGATAAAAGCCCAAAAAGCGGATGACGAATCATGACGGACATCATGTATCTGGTCGTTGGAGCGATCGTCGGGTTGGTGGCGGGCGGCGTCATCATCTTTCTGTTGCCGTACGGTTCCCTGCGCGGGGCTTTCGTCCGGACCCAAAACGAACTGGCGGAAGAACAGGCGAAGAACAACGAATTGCAAAATACGCTGCTCGGCCAACAGTCGAGCGCTTATCAATCCCGCCAGGCGCTGCTGGCGCAGCAGAAGCACCTCGAGGAAGAATTGGCCCGGACCGACGAGCAGCGGGCCCATTTCGAGCAACAGTGCAACGAGCTGAAAGCCCGCTACGAGCGGGACCGGCAAAACCATCTGCTGGAAGCCACCCGCTTGCGCGATGCGACCACGCGCACCGAGCAGGAAAAAACGGCCCTGCAAAAGCAATTCGCCCAGGAGCGGGTGGAATGGGACCGGCAACTGCAAAGTTTATTGTTGCAAAACAACCACATCGAGGACCAATTGCAAGGATTGCAGCGGGACAAATCGCTGGTGAACGCCCGCCTGGAGCAACAGCAGGAAGCCTGGGAAGGCGAACGCCTGGAAATGCAAGTCCAGATCAACACCTTGGAAGACAGCGTATCGCTTTATAAAGCGCGCGCCCAGCAACAGTTGCCGCCCGACGCCGCCCAGCTAGTCGAGCAATTGCGCGCCGAGGCGAATGGCGAGCGCGAGCGGCAGCGAACCTTATGGGAGGCCGAACGCAAGTCTTTGCAGGAGCAGGTGGAGCGCTTGCAGGCCCAGCGGCGCGGCGGGCCGGAATCCGGCGGCCAGCAACCGCTGCTGCAACCCGGCGGTTGGGAGCAGGAAAAACAGAGCCTGCTGCAACAGTTGGAGCACGCCCATCAGTTGCGCCGGGAGCTCGAAGAAAAGATGCACGCCAAGGAGCGTCAGGCGGAGCAGGAACGCGGCGCGCTGGAGGCCGAAATCGAGCAATTGATGGAGCGATTCCTGAGGATGCACGAGGAACAGTAAAGAGCCGCGCGGTCCAGGTGTTCGGGCCGGGCCTTCGGCTTCCGGGGCCAGCGACCCCTCGCGGCAGGCGTGATGACCCGAGCCTCCCGCCCGGCAACGCAGGGGCGTCCGGGCTCGATCGCCCGGCACGGGCTGCGGCCAGAACCGTCAATCGCGGGGTCAATTCTAATTTTATCGCGTTCGACGGATAGCGGCGGCGCGGCATCGCCGCCCGAAATAGTTGTCGTTCGCTCGGCGGGAATAGGGTCATGCACGTACTTGTGGTCGGCGGCGCGGGTTACATCGGCTCTCACATGGTCAAACTGCTGTGTCGGCGAGATTGCGAAGTGACCGTGCTGGACGATTTGTCGGCGGGCTATCGCGACGCCGTGACCGGCGGGCGGTTCGTCCTGGGCGATTTGGGGGAGGCGCGGGTCTTGGCGGAAGTGTTCGCGGCCCAGCGTTTCGATGGAGTGATGCATTTCGCGTCCCATATTCAAGTGGGCGAATCGGTGCGGGAACCGGCCAAGTATTACCGCAACAATGTCTTCAAGACCCAGGCGCTGCTGGACGCCATGGTTGCCCATCAGGTCCGGCATTTCATCTTTTCCTCCACGGCGGCGATTTTCGGCGAGCCGGTGCGCACGCCCATCGACGAAGCGCATCCGAAAAATCCCATCAACCCCTACGGGCGCGGCAAGTGGATGGTCGAGCAAATGCTGGAGGATTACGATCTGGCCTATGGTTTGAAAGCGGTGAAGTTGCGCTATTTCAACGCGGCCGGCGCGGACCCCGAGGGCCAGTTGGGCGAACGCCACGAGCCGGAAACGCATTTGATCCCGCTGGTGTTGCAGGCGGCTTCCGGGCGTCGCGCCAACGTCACCGTATTCGGCGCCGACTACGATACCCCGGACGGCACCTGCATCCGCGACTACATCCACGTGGCCGATTTGTGCGAGGCGCATTGGCTGGCGTTGCGGCGGCTGTGGGAAGGCGGGGAGAGCGCCGCGTACAACTTGGGTAACGGCAACGGCTTTTCGGTGCGCGAGGTGATCGAAACGGCGCGCGCGGTGAGCGGCCGGGAATTTTCCGTGGTTTACGGCGAGCGCCGGCCCGGCGATCCGGCGCGGCTGGTGGCCGATTCCCGGCGCGCGCGGGACGAGTTGGGATGGCGGCCGCGCCACGCGGCGCTGGAAACGATCATCGGCCACGCCTGGCGCTGGGAAACGCGCTAGCGCCGGCTGGCGTCACGCCGCCATCCGTTCCAGCGCCGCGCGCAATTCGCCTTCCAGCGGCGCCGATTTTTCGGTGCGGGTGTCGACGATGACAAAGGTGACATCGGCGTCGGCCACGACCGTATCGCTACCCTTGAGGGTGATGAGTTGGCGCATCACGCAACTGCGGTTGCCGATGGCTTTGACCGAGCTGGCGATGTCCAAGATTTCGCCCATGTAGGCTGCGCGGCGGTAGTTGATGTTGATGTTGACCAGCGCGAAGGTATAGCCGCGCTCTTGCAGGAAAGCGAGCCCGCCCCGACTTTCCAGCAAGCTCCAGCGCGCTTCCTCCAGGAATTCCAGATAGCGGGCGTTATTGACGTGGCGGTACAAATCGAGATGGTAGCCGCGAACCTTGATTTCGATGCGATGGTGCATGAGCGCGCTCCGTTAGATCGGCCGCAACGGGGTATGGGAAAGCGAGGGGTTGATGCTGCGGACGGTTGATTGTAATGGACCTGTCTTCCCGAGACACGAGCGTTTGGGCCGCGCCGTCAAAGCGTCCGACGCATCGGTTTACAGGCTCAATCGGACGCGGGTCGAGCGGCGGTGACGTCTGGCCGACCGGCGGGATCAAAGGATGGAGAAGGCGCTTGGCCGCCGGCAATCCCCACGGCGATGCCGGGTGCCGGCGAGGTGCAGGTGTGGCGGGCGAGCCTGCGCCAGCCCCCTGAACGCCTGTTGCGGTTGGCCGCGACGCTGTCGCCGGATGAACGGGAGCGGGCGGCGCGGTTTCGCTTTCCCGAACATCGGGAGCGCTTCAGCGCCGGACGGGGCATGTTGCGGGTTTTGTTGGGACACTATCTGGACCGGCCGGCGGCGTCCTTGCGGTTCGAGCAGGGCGCGCACGGCAAGCCCGCATTGGCCGGCGCGCGGGGAGCCGGCTTGCATTTCAACGTTTCCCACAGCGAAGAAGGCGTTTTGTACGCCATCTCCCGCCGAGAGGTGGGCGCGGATCTTGAATGTCACGCCCGAACCCTGCGCTATGAAGCCATCGTCGACCGGATTTGCACGGCGCGCGAACTGGCTCACTTTCAAAATCAAGCGCCGGAAGATCGGCGGCCGCTGTTTTTTGCGTGCTGGACCCGCAAGGAAGCCATGGCCAAAGCCTTGGGCGGCGGCTTGGCCAGCGGCTTTCGGACCCTGGAAGTGGGTTTCGGCGACGGCTTGGAACCCGAGGGACGGATCGCGCTTCGCGATGCCGAGGGGCGGGATTGGAGCGTGTTGAATTTGCCGCTGGAAACCGGCTGGAGCGGGGCGCTGGCGGGCGTTGGCCTGGATTGGCGGTGGTCGGGGCGACGCCTGCAAAACGGCTCGGAAACCGGGGATTGAGAGCCAAAAGCGGCGGATAGGATAAAATGGGATGCGGGAACAACCGCCGCTTACACCCGCGCGTCGGATGCGGCGAACAGGAGAACATCAGGTGCGGGATCAACCGTCGTCGGTGGCGGGAACCATCAGGCTCTTCGATTTGACGCTGGCCTCGCTGTTGGCGGCCGCGCTGGCGCCGTTCTGGTTGGCGCGCCTGCTGGCGGCCGGGTGGCAAACGGGTCGGCTGTTCGAGCGCGAGCCGTTGCTGGGCCGCGACCGTCAGCCTTTCTGCCGGCTGGCTTTCGCGGGGCCGGCGGCGGGCCGCGGTCTGGCGGTGCTTTTCAATGTCCTGCGCGGCGACTTGGCCTTCGCCGGGCCGCGACCGCTGACCGCCGCCCAAGCCGAATCGCTGCCCCTCGAAGCCGAGCGGCGTTTTTCGGTGCGGCCGGGGGTGTTTTCGCCTTATCAGCTACAGCGTCAAACCGGCATCGCCCACGATTCCGAAACTCAGGTCGATCGAGCGTTTGTCGAGCGGATGAGCCTGCGCGGAAGCGTGGGGTTGATCGCGCGTTCCCTGCTCGCCGGGCTGTTGGGCGGAAGCGAGCGGCCCGCGCCCCCCAGGCTCGATTTTTTCGGGGTGCCCATCGTCAACACCACCATGGATGAAGCGCTGGACTGGATCGTCGCCCGCGCCTCGCCCGCTTCGGCGGAACGGGCGACCGGCGGGCAAGGCGAAGCCAACAGCTCGCTGCTGGCCTTCGTCAACCCCGATTGCCTCAACATCGCCTACACCCACGACGCCTATCGGGCCGTGCTCCAGGGCGCGGCGCGGGTGTTGCCGGACGGGATCGGCTTGAAGATCGGCTGCCGGATGCTCGGGGTGGGCTTGGCCGCCAACGTCAACGGCACCGACCTGTTTCCGCGGCTATGCGAGCGCGCCGCCCGCGAGGGCTTGGCGCTGTTCCTGCTCGGCGCGCGGCCGGGCGTGGCCGAACAGGTCGCCGAAAACATGCGGCGGCGCCATCCGGGCTTGATCGTCGCCGGCGTCCAGCACGGTTATTTCGACGCGGCCGAGGAAGCGGCCATCATCGGGCGCATCAACGGCTCGGGCGCGCGCATCCTGCTGGTCGCTTTCGGCGTGCCCCGGCAGGAACTTTGGCTGGCCCAACACCGGAAACGCTTGCAACCGCCGGTGCGGATGGGCGTGGGCGGGCTGTTCGATTTTTATTCGGGCCGGATTCCCCGCGCGCCGCTGTGGCTGCGCGAGATCGGCCTGGAATGGGTGTGGCGGCTCGCGCAGGAGCCGGGCCGGATGTGGCGGCGCTATTTGATCGGCAATCCGTTATTTTTGTATCGCGTTTGGCTTCAGGCTCGCAAGGAGAAAGCATGAGCGAACAATCCGACCGCTGGTTCGAACCCGATCCCCAGTTGCGGGAAGCGCTGCTGCACCGTTACGGTCAGATCCGGCCCGACGGCTTCTGGCAGCAGTCGCGCTTTCAGCTCAAGCGGCTGACCTGGAAGGCGGTGATCGGCAGCACTTACGTTTTCAAGCGCCTGCTGGATATCGTGGTGTCGGCGGAGCTGCTGCTGGTGCTCGCGCCGCTGTTTTTGACGGTCGCGGCGCTGATCAAGCTGGAATCGCCGGGGCCGGTGTTTTTCAAGCAAATCCGGGTCGGTCGCTGGGGCAAGCTGTTTCCGATGTGGAAATTCCGCTCGATGTACGTCGACGCCGAAGCGCGCAAGGCGGAACTGCTGGCCCGCAACGAGTCCGCCGGCGGCGTGATTTTCAAAATGAAACACGACCCGCGCGTCACCCGGGTCGGGCGGTTCATCCGCCGCGCCTCCATCGACGAATTGCCGCAGTTCTGGAACGTGCTGGTCGGCGACATGTCGCTGGTGGGGCCGCGCCCGGCCTTGCCGAGCGAGGTGGACAAATATTCGCTGGCCGACCGGCGGCGTCTGGAAGTGTTTCCGGGCATCACCTGCATCTGGCAGGTTTCGGGGCGCTCCGACATCCCGTTTCCGGAGCAGGTCAAGCTCGATGTGCGCTACATCGAATCCTCCTCGCTGTGGCAGGATATCCTGATTTTGATGAAAACCGTGCCGGCGGTGCTGTTGGGGCGGGGGGCCTACTGAATCGTGCGCGCTCTGATTTTCGCGGACCGGCTGGGCCGGGAATTGCAGCCGCTCGTCGAGCGCTCGTGCGTGGCGTTGCTGCCGGTGGTCGGCAAGGCGGTGTTGGAACACGCGCTGGAACGGCTGGCCGCCGCCGGCTTGCGGCAGGCGCTGATCGCCATTTCGCCGCAAGCCGAGGAGCTGCGGGCGGCGTTCGGGGACGGCAGCCGCTGGGGCATGCGCTTGCATTACGTGCTGACGCGCGGCGAGGCCGAACCCGACGACATTCTGGCCCTGGCGCAACCGCACTTGACCGGCGAGCTGCTGGCGTTGCGGGGCGATGTGCTGCACGGCGCGAATTTGAGCGCGTTCTTGCAAGCGGCTTCCGGGGTGACCGGCCCGGTCGTTTACGGCAAAACCGCTGCGGGGATGATCGGTTATTGCCTGCATCGGGCCGGCGGTCGCGGCGGGCTCGAACGGCTGCGCTGGAGCGCGCGGCCGGATTCCGCCGCGCCGGTCTGGCCGGCGGTGGAGATCGAAGGGAGCGTGCGCCCTTTAGAGTCGTTGCGGGCGTATCATCAGGCCAATTTGGACGCCGCCGCCGGACGCCTTCCCGAATTGCTCGCGCCGGGCCGACAGGTGGCGCTGGGTTTGACTGTGGGCTTGCGTTCGAGCGTCTCGCCCCGCAGTCTCCGCCAAGGCGTCGCCTGGATCGGCGGCGGTTGCCGGATCGATTCGAGCGCCGAATTGCACGGCGAAGTGGTGATCGGCGAGCACGTGATCGTGGATCGGCTCGCCACCCTGCGGGATAGCGTGGTGCTGCCGGACACCTATATCGGTGAATTGGTGGAGGTGCGCAACGCCATCGTCCAGGGAAACCGGTTGATCCGGGTCGATATCGGCGCGGTGCTGTCGGTGGCGGAGACCTTCCTGCTGGCCGATTTGGGCGAGACGACTTTGGCCGGGGCGTTGGCCGAACCGCTCAACCGGCTGCTGGGCGTGCTGCTGCTCGGGCTGTCGCTGCCGCTGTGGCCGCTGGCGTTGCTGGCGGGCTTGGCCGACAATCCCCGTCAACCGCTGCAAGCGGTCTGGCTGCGGGGCAACCGCCTGGATTTCGACGATTTCGGGATGCGCCAGCGGCGGCGTTTCCCCGCCTGGGAATGGGCGACCCCGGTTCCGATACTGCGCTATCTGCCGCGCCTGCTGGCGGTGGCGAGCGGCGATTTGCGCTTGATCGGGACCGAGCCTTTGACGCCGGAACAGGCGGCGGAGCGTTCCGAGGAATGGGAGCGCCTGGGCGACCGCGCCCCGGCCGGTTTGATCGGCCCGACCCAGTTGCTGTTGCCGGCGGCCGCCCCGCGCGAGGAGCGCTTGATGAGCGATGCGTTCTACGCCCGCCAGCGCAGCGCCGGGCGAGATCTGTACTACGCCGCGCGCGCTTTGGGCGCGCTGTTCACGCCTCGGGCGTGGTGGCCGGCTTGACCGGGTCCCGCCGCCCCAGGGCTTGCGGCCGGCTTGACCGGCCTTTGTTGGCACGGGGATCGAGGCATGGACCTGAGCTTTTGGCACGAACGCTGGGAGCGGACCGAAATCGGTTTTCACCAGCAAGACATCAACGTTCATCTCCAGCAGTTTTGGGGCCGGCTGAACCTGCCGGCGGGCCGGCGGGTATTCGCGCCGCTGTGCGGCAAAAGCCGGGATCTGTTGTGGCTGGCCGGCCAGGGCCATGCGGTGACCGGCGTGGAAATCAGCCCGATCGCCGTCGGAGCTTTTTTCGAAGAAAACGGCCTGCGGCCCCGGCGCTGGCGCGACGGGGCGTTCGAAGTCTGGGAGCACGATGAAATCCGCCTGCTGCTGGGCGATTTCTTTGCGCTGGAGCCGCGCCATCTGGCGGATATCGCCGCCGTTTACGACCGCGCGTCCTTGATCGCCCTGCCCCCGCCGATGCGCGAGGACTACGCCCGCGCGCTGGCGGCGCTGTTGCCGGCCGGAATCCAGACGCTGCTGGTGACGCTGGAATACGATCAGGCGCGCTTGGACGGTCCGCCGTTCTCGGTGGGCGAAAGCGAGGTGCGGGCATTGTTCGAATCGGGTCATGCCGTGGAGCTGATCGAAACGCGCGACGCGCTGGCGGAGGAATCCCGTTGGCGGGAGCGCGGTCTGGACTGGCTGTTGGAGCGGGCCTACCGGCTGACGCACCGCGCGGCGCCCGGCCGATGACTTCCGCCCCCCTCCTGAGCCCCGCCGCCATCGGGTTGCGGATTTTTCTGCCGTTTGCCGCTGGTTATTTCCTATCCTATCTGTACCGCACCATCAACGCGGTGCTGTCGCCTTATCTGGCGGCGGAATTGCGGCTGACCGCCGCCGATCTCGGCCTGTTGACCAGCGTTTATTTCCTGACTTTCGCCGCGTTTCAATTGCCGTTGGGCATGTTGCTGGACCGCTTCGGGCCGCGCCGGGTCGAGGCGGTGTTGCTGCTGTTCGCGGCGGCGGGCGCGAGCCTGTTCGCGGTGGGCCACAGCTCGCTGGAACTGGCGATCGGGCGGGGCTTGATCGGGCTCGGCGTGTCGGCCTGCCTGATGGCCAGTTTCAAGGCGTTCGTGCTGTGGCTGCCGGCCGAGCGGTTGGCGGTGGCCAACGGCTGGGTGCTGGCGGCGGGCGGCTTGGGCGCACTGGCGGCCACCGCACCGGTGGAAGCGGCCTTGCAGTGGATCGGCTGGCGGGGGCTGTTCGGCGGGTTGGCGGGTTTGAGCGTGGCGGTGACGCTCGCGCTGCTGGTTTTGGTGCCGGAGCGCGGAGCCGGCGCGCCGGCGGGCGATCTGCGGGCGCAATGGCGCGGGGTGGCCGACGTGTTTGGCAGCCCGGTGTTTTGGCGGATCGCGCCGGTCAGCGTGCTGTCGCAAGCCTCGTTTCTGGCGATTCAGAGCTTGTGGGCCGGACCCTGGCTGCGCGATGTTTCAGGTCTGGACAAGGCCGCCGCCGCCGAGGTGCTGTTTTGGACGGCGGCGGCCATGGTGGCGGGCTTTCTCGGCATGGGCCAGTTGACTTATCGGCTGTCGCGGCTGGGGGTGAAGCCGATTGCGGTGTCGGCGGTCGGCATGGCGTTGTTCATGCTGGTGCAACTGGCGCTGTTGCTGAAGATCGGGCCATTGTGGGCGCTGTGGGCGCTCTTCGGGTTTTTGGGCACGAGCGCGGTGTTGACCTACGCGATCTTATCGCAAGCCTTTCCGCCGGCGCTGGCGGGACGGGTGAACACGGCATTGAACTTGCTGGTGTTCGTGTTGGCGTTTGTCGGACAGTGGGGAATGGGCGCGATCATCGACCGCTGGCCGGGTCCGGGCGGCGGTTACGCCGCAACCGGCTATCAGCTGGCGTTCGGCCTCGCGCTGGCGGGGCAACTGCTGGCCTGGCTTTGGCTGCTGGCAAAATGGCGTGAAGCCTAGCGATCATCGCCTGGTCGGGTGGTCAAATGCGTGGGGATGGCAAAGCGCGCGCGATCGGGCAACGGGCGGCCGGATGCGCGGGAGTATCCGCTGGTGAAGGACATTCCGGGCTACACGATTCTGCGCCAGATCGGCGAGGGCGGCATGGCGACGGTTTATCTCGCCGTGCAGGAATCGCTCGGCCGTCAAGTCGCCCTCAAAGTGATGCGCTCGACCCGGATCAACGACGAGCATTTTACTGATCGGTTCTTGAAAGAGGGGCGGATCATCGCCCAGCTCCAGCACCCGCAGATCATCACGATCTACGATTTCGGGTCGCACGAAGGCCATTCCTACTTTTCCATGGAGTTTCTCTCCGAAGGGACGCTGGCCCAACAGATCGCGGACGGTTTGAGCCCGGAGCGGGCGCTGGAGATCGCCAAGTCGATTTCCGGGGCGCTGGCCTACGCCCATCATCGGGGCATCATCCACCGCGACATCAAGCCGCAAAATATCCTGTTCCGCAAGGACGGCACGCCGGTGCTCAGCGATTTCGGCATCGCCAAGACCTTGGGCGGCGACGACACCCAGTTGACCGCGCCCGGTCTGGCGATCGGCAGTCCGGCCTACATGAGCCCGGAACAGATCACCGGCAAAGCGCTGGACAACCGCAGCGATCTTTACAGTCTCGGCATCGTTTTGTACGAAATGCTGGTCCGGCAGCCGCCCTATCGCGCGGATGACCTGATCGGCGTCGCCATGATGCATTGCACCCAACCCGTTCCGCGCCTGCCCGATCATGTCAGCCACTACCAAACGGTTTTGCAGAAGCTGCTGGCCAAAAATCCGGGCGACCGCTTCGAGAATGCGGAACAACTGATTCAGGCGCTGGAGCGGCCGCTATCCAGGTCGTCATTCCACCCTTTTTTGCCCACGGCCCGGTTGTTCCATGCCTTCAACCGCTCGCCGCTCCCGAGAAAAGTGGCGCTGGCCGGCGGCCTGACCTTGCTGGTCATCGCGTTGGGCGGCCTGTCGTTGAAGGCGATACGGCAACCGGCGCCGGCCGAGACGGAAACCGCGATGGGGTCGCCGGCGCCGGATCGGCCCAACCTCGCGGCCCATTATCGGCAACTCGCCGCCCAACACCTGCAAAACGAGCAATTCGGGCCTGGCCTGGACTTGATCGAGCTCGGCCTCAACGCCGCGCCGGACGATCCGGGGCTGCTGGCCTTGCGCGAGCGGGTCGAGCGCCAGCAAGCGGCGGGCCGGCGGTTGGAGCAGGCCCGGCAAAGCGCGCGCGACGGTTTGGCCGAACAGGGGTTGCGGCAGGCGGAGGAGGGCCTGCAACTCGTCCCCGATCACGCGGGGTTGACGGCGCTGCGCGCGACCCTGCAGGCGCAGTCCAAAGAACGGCAGCAGCAAGCCGAGCGGATATTGTCGCAAGCCCACGCCCGCTGGCAGGCGGGCGATCTCGAAGGGAGCTTGCAGCGGATCGAGCAGGGCTTGCGAGAGTCCCCCGGCCATCCCGAATTGTCCACCTTGCGCTCGGTGGTGGACCATCGGCTCAAGGAACGGCAACTGCTCCCGAAACTGCTGGCCGAAGCGCGAGAGCTGGTCGGGCAAAACCGGTTGGACGAGAGCTTGCAACGGATCGACGAAGGGCTAAGCTTGGTTCCAGAGCAAGCTGAACTGACGAAGTTGCGCGAGCGAGTGACGGCGGCCCTGGAAACCCAACGGCGCATCGGCGCGATGCTAAAGGACTGCGCCGACCGCTTTCCGCTCGAACGGTTGACGGGCCCGCAAGGCGTGGAAGCTGCGGCCTGTTACCGGCGCATCGCGGCGTCGGCGCCCGCCGATCCTCAGGCGCAGGCCAGGATCGCGCAGATCGCGGACCGCTACGCGAGTTTGGCCGACGCGGCCATCGGCAAGGCAGAATTTCAGAGCGCCGAAGGCTATCTGGCGCAATTGCAGCGGATCGGGCCCGAGCATTCCCGTTTGGCGACGTTGTATCGCCTGTTGCAAGCCAAGCGCAAACAGGCGGAGAGCGAAGTTCGCCGTCTGATCGAGGGCGAAGCCAGGCGTCAGGCGGCCGAGGAGGCCAGGCGCCGGGCCGCCGAACAAGAAAAAAACCGGCCCGCCCAAGATAGCGGCCGCAAAGCGCCATCGGAAACGCGCGAGGCGCGCATGAAAGCGCCGGCCGCCGTTGCGGGATCGGACGCGCCGACGCCGGTCAAGCCGGCCAAGTCGCCGCCCGCTCCGCCGCGTCAGGCGAAAACGAGGATCAACTGCGGGGAAGCCCTGCTCAAGGCGCAACTCGGCGAACCGCTATCCGCCACCGAACAGAAGGAGTGCAGACCATGACGATGATCGAACGCCCCGCGCGGGCCGTGCTGGCAGGCGCGAGTTTGCTGGTCGCGGCGCTGCTGTGGGGATGCGCCGCCCCGCCCGCCGACACGAAGCAGACCGCCGCGCCCGCGCCGCCGGTCCAGCCGGTGCCTTTCGACGAAGCGGTCTTGAAAGCCGCCAACGATTTATTCGGCCGCGCCCAGCTCCCTGAAGGGAGCGGTCGGGCTCCGGCGCGCTATACCTTGGTGATCGATCCCCTGATTGACGGCGTATCGGGCGCGCAGTCGGTCGCGACCCGGTCGATGGAGGCCCGCCTCGTCGAGTTGGTGCAAGAAAAATATCCCCAATTCGCGGTGCAACCGTTTTCGGCGGCGGCGGTGGCCCAATCGCCCATCGTGCTGGTCGGCACCTTCACCGGCGTCAACCCGGAAGGCAAGACCGAAGGCGCGCGCGAAGCCTATCGGGTCTGCCTGGCGCTGGCCGATCTCAAGTCCGGCAAGATCATTGCCAAGGGCACCGCGCGGGCCAGGCCCGAAGGCGTCGACATCACCCCGACCCCTCATTTCCAGGACAGTCCCGCCTGGGTTCCGGATAAAGCGACCGAAGGCTATATCAAAACCTGCCAGGGCACCAAAGCCGGCGATCCGATTAGCGCGGCCTACGCGGATCGCATCCTGACGGCGGCCTTGATCAGCGAAGCGATAGACGCTTACAACAACCGGCAATACCCGGCCGCGCTGGATTTATACCAAAGCGCGCTCCGCTCGCCGGGCGGCGAACAATTGCGGGTCTACAACGGCCTGTATCTGACCAGTTGGAAACTGGGCCGCCGCAACGAGGCGCTTGAAGCGTTCGGCAAAATCGTGGATCACGGGCTCGCCAACCAGCGCCTCGCCGTCAAATTCCTGTTCAAGCCCGGCTCGACCGAGTTTTGGCCGGACCGGCAGGTGAGCGGCCCGTATCCGCTGTGGCTGAAGCAGATCGCGCAACGGACCTCGGCGCACCAGGGTTGTTTGGAAATCGTCGGACACACCAGCCGCACCGGTCCCGAACCGATCAACGAGCGCCTGTCCACCTTGCGGGCCGAGCGAGTCAAGACCCGGTTGGAGGCCGGCGCGCCAGCGTTGCGCGCCCGCACCATCGCCAACGGGGTCGGATCGAAAGAGACGCTGATCGGGACGGGAACCGACGATGCCAGGGATGCGCTGGACCGTCGGGTCGAGTTCAAGGTGGTGCAATGCCGCGCGTCCTAGCCGAAGGCATCGGATGCCTTCAAAAGCGAGGGTGATCGCGTTTTAAAAGCGCGTCGGTTGGCTCTTGCGCTCCCACTCGGCGGCTTGTTCGGGATTCGGCGGCAGCCCCAGTTCGCCGGCGCGATACGCCCGCGCCAGCCGTCGCGCCGCATCCGCGTGGCCGCCGGCGACGGCTTTTTGCAGCCACTCGACGGCGGCCGGCCCGTCTTTCGGCGCGCCCCGGCCGTCGATATGGGCCAGGGCGACCTGATATTGGGCCGGGGCATAGCCGCGCTCGGCCAGGCGCTGGAACCATTGAAACGCCAATTCCGGCGAAGCGGGCACCCCTTCGCCGCGCCGGTAGGATTCGGCCAGCCAATACTGTCCGCCCACATCCTCCTGCCGCGCCGCTTTTTCGAACCAATAGATCGCCAGGCGGGGATTGCGCGGCACGCCAAGACCCTGCCGATAGAGATACCCCAAGCGGAACTGGGACGTGGCATGGCCGTTGTTGGCGAGCGTGGAGAGCAGGGCGGCGGCGTCGCGATAGTCGCGTTGGAATAAATGCTTCATCGCCACCCGGTATTGCGCTTGCCGCTCGTCGCAGCCCGCCAGCGCCAGCAACAGGCCCAGAATCAAGGCGCGGGTGGCGGGAGCGCTCATCCGTCAGCGTCCGCGGAGGGCGAGGGCGGCGAACCCGTTGGGGGCGCGGATTTCAGCGCTCGTTGCAGCCAACCGCCCAGGATCATTTTGCGCAGGTAGGCTTGATGCAGCAGCAGCCAGGCGAGCAGCGGCGCGACAATCGGCAAGACCAGCACCGCCAGTTGCCGGCCCAAACCCGCCAGGTAATAAGGAACCGGCGCATCCGGCAATGCGAGCGCGTATTCCGCGGGCGGAATTTCGGTCATCAGCGGCAGGTGTGTCCGATACAAGGCCAGTTGAAATTGCACGTACAGGGCGACCGTCAACCCGATCACCGGCAGCAAAACGAGCGTGCCGCACAGCAGGCGTCGCAGCAGCGCCCGACCCGGCGTCGGCAGCGTCAGCGCCCAAAACAGCGGCAAGATCACGGTCGCGCGGTCCAGCGGCAGCGGCAGGGCCATAAACAGTTGAGCCGAGTCGGTCAGCGGCGGCACCAGGCTGACGACCATACCCTTATCGCCGCCAAAGCCGACGCCCAACACGGTTTCCGACCACAGCCATTGGCTGGCGAAACCGGCGCCGTGCGCCAGAATTTTCGCCAGCGGTTCCCGCAGCCACTGCCACCACAGCACCAGACACAACGGCAGGCAAAGACTCCCGCCCACCAGCAAGCGCAGCAGCAGCGGGTCAACCCGCGCGCGCATGCGGAAGAGGCCGCGCGGCGCCCAGCGGCAGCCGGCGCAGCCACAGCAGGAAAACCAGCAAGACATCCATCAGGATCAAGGCATCCCAAACGTACCAGTGCACCCAGTAGAACCACGCCGGTTTCCAGACACCCAGATAAACCAGACTGATGATCCGCGCCATGTTGAGCGCTTGCACCGCCGACCAGCCGACCAGCAGGCCAACCAAACGGTGCCGCCACGGGGCGGGAAAAGCCAGCATGGCGGTCCACAGCAGCAAGGTCGCTTCCACCCCGTTGCACAAATCGAGAATGCGGACGCTAAAGCCGGGAACGCTCAACACGTTGCCGTGAACCCAGACCTGCCCGCCCAACAGCGCGATCAACCCGCCGGCCACCGCCGTCAGGCTTTCGGTGAAAGGCTCGATGATCTGCGCCCGCACCGGCGGCAAATAAACGATCCCGTACAGCAATAGCCCAATTCCGATAAAAGCCAGCAAAAAGCGTCGCATGGCAGGCGTCTCCGGTCAGCGCGATCAAAATCTTGCCACAAATCCTGACAGGGGTTGAGATGAAGCGCGGAATATTACTTATTGGAATAATCAAATGAATTTATATTCCTTTTCATCGCATTTTTAGCCGATACACTGCCGGTTTAAACCGATTGCTCCACTGGGGTATCCGCCCGCTTCCGGAGGGCGGCCCAAGCGTCGATTCAACCCTGAAAGGACCGAGCGCGATGCAGGCCAGCGACAACTACACCGCCGAAACGATTACCGAAATCCGCACTTGGGCGTCGAATCTGTTTTCCTTCAAAACCACCCGCAGCCAATCCTATCGCTTTATCGCCGGCCAGTTTGCGCGGTTGGGCGTCGAAGGCGACGACGGCGAGCGGGTGTGGCGGGCCTATTCGATCTGCTCGGCCCCTTACGACGAGTTTCTGGAGTTCTATTCCATCGTGGTGCCCGATGGCGCGTTCACCTCGCGGCTGGCCAAGCTGTCAATCGGCGATCGGGTGCTGGTCGAGAAGAAGAATTACGGCTATCTGACCACGGACCGCTTCGAGTGCGGCAAGGATTTATGGTTGTTGTCCACCGGCACGGGGCTCGCGCCGTTCTTGTCGATTCTCCAGGAATTCGATACCTGGGAGCATTACGAGAATATCGTGTTGGTGCACAGCGTGCGGTACCGGCACGAGCTGGCCTACGAAGAATTCATCCGCTCGTTCCAACAAAATGAGCTGTTTGCCGCTTACGCTCACAAATTGAAATACGTGCAGGTGGTGACGCGCGATACCGTCGAGCGCGCTCTGTTGAACGACCGGATCACCGAGCTGTTGACCGATGGTCGGCTGGAAGCGCATGTCGGGCTGCCCATCGAGCCGGAGCGCTCCCGCATCATGATCTGCGGCAATCCCGACATGGTGCAGGAAACCCGGCAACTGTTGACCGAACGCGGGTTGAGCTTGAGCCTGCGCGGCAAGCCGGGCCATCTGGCGGTGGAAAATTACTGGTGAACGGTGGTGATGTGCTGTGGGGTCGGAAGCGGCGCTAAAGGCGCTCGAAGGGCCGATTTCACCGACGTCGGATTTATTTGAGCCACCGCTTGCGCCGTCGCGGCCTGCGCCTTAAACGGTAGCGGCAGCCGGTCGTGACCCCGTTTTTCGGCGGTGCGCACCGCTTTCAGCAACGCGGCCATCGCCGGCGTGTAATCGCCGGCCAGCCAGCTTCGCGGGTTTCGCCCGGACGTCCCGACAGCCTTTTCCAACAGTAGCGCCAGCTTGCCGGTGGCCGGATCGAATATCGCGGCGACGTTGTTGCCGCAGCGATGAGGCTGGCAGCCGCTGATGTAGATGAACTCGCCCAGCGGCGTGCTCAAAAAGCGGTTGAGCGCGGAGGTCATCTTCATCGGCGCGAGCCAAGGCCCTTCGCCGCGCTTGACGGCGGCCGGCAACTGGTTGATCGCGTTTTGGTAGGGGCGCTGAAATGCTTCCCGATCGAGCGTGTGATAAGCGTAAACCTGATAGCTGGCCCACTGCTGCGGAAAGGGCAGATCCCTCGCGGATTTCAACAGGGCGCGGGCCAGGGCATCGAGGTCCTCGGCCGCCCAGCTCGCCGCGCCACTCAATGCGCCGAGCAGAAAAAACAGCGCTCTCCAAACCGGGATCGTCATGGTGATGCTCTTTTGCGACCAAGAAGGTGTTACTCGACGACTCGGGCCGCCCAGTCGCGGCTCTTGAACCAATAGTCGTGCCGTTCTTTCAGCCAGCCATCCTGCTGGCGAAGCAGAATCCAATTGTTGAAAAAGTTTAGCGCATCCGGATCGCCCTTGCGCAGCGCAAAACCCTCCGCGCCTTGCACGAAAGGTTCGGCGATAGGCAAAAACAGCTTGTCGGGATGCTTGAGCGCCTCGAAGGCCGGGGTGGGGGTGCTGGTGACGAAGGCGTGCGCCTTGCCGTTCAACACCTCTTGCAAGGCCAGCGCATCTTCGTCGAATTGCCGCAGCGTGGCAGCGGGCATCAGCCGCTTGGCGGCGGTCGCCGGGGTCGCGCCGCGCCGGACCGCCAGCACCACTTCCGGCTTATCGAAATCGCTCAGCGATTTGAGTCCGGCCGCCAGTTCCTTGTGAGCGACCAGATGGATGCCGGAATTCGCGTACGGCAGGGTAAAGTTGACCGTCAGGTTGCGCTCCGGCGTGATCGACATGCCGCCGATAATCAGATCGAATTTGCCGGCCAGCAACGCGGGGATGATCCCGTCCCAAGCCGTCGGCACGAATTCGGCTTTCACTTTCATATCCTCGGCCAACTGCTTGGCGACATCGATTTCGTAACCGATCAATTCTCCGTTTTTGTCGCGCATCGCCCAGGGGACGAAAGTGGACATCCCGATTTTGATCGAGCCCCGTTTTTTGATGGTTTCCAACACGCTGTTGCCGGCGAGTTGTTGGTTGGCGTTTTGGGCGCGGGCGAGCGGCGGTAACAGCAGGGCGAGCGCCAGCAACGCGGCCGCCAGCGGGATCAATAAGCGATTTGACATGCGCTGTCTCATTCGGGTGATTTGAAGTGAGCGACAGATATAGCGAACTGTCAGAGATGATGCAATTTTCGCGGAAGCCGGGCGCGCCTCGCACGATTCGGCCGCCCGTCGGGCGCTGGAGGTTCTGGCGGCAAAAAAGAAATCCGTCGCCCGCGACAAAGCGCGCGCGTTGGTCGCGCGTTCCGAACCACCCGACCGCCGCCGCAGGTGTGGGCGGTGGCGGTGTCAGGGTGATCGGACGGGTGAATCAGCTTTTCGGATACGGATCGTCGGGAGCGTCGCCTTGTCCTGACAGGATCGCCCAGCCGTTTTTGGTGTGAGGTTGGCTGTCGTGATGGGGGCAAGGCGGGAGATGTTCGAGCGATTGGCTGGACAGTTTATAGCCGCAATCGACGCATCGGTAAGTGCCCGCCGAAACGTCGCTGCCGTAAGGGACGAAAGCTTTTTGAACCACGGTTTCAACCTCCGCGAGGAGTATGGAGCGAGACCATCATCGTGTGACCGCGAGCGCCGTGTCCGCGTTCGTGGCGGTACGGCGACCGATTATGCACCTACCGTTCGGTCGAGTGCGACACTAAGACCCGAACGCTCGGGTCGGGCAACGCGAGGCGAGCGGTTTTGAAGGCTTCCACCACCGCGGTGCGCACGTTGGAGCAGGTGAGCACGAAATCGCTGCGGCGCGAATCCGTCCAGAAACGTGCCTCCAGGATGATGGCGTCCTCTTTCAATTCGCGCACGCGCACGTTGGCCGGCGGATCGGCCAGAACGCCGTCAGCGTTTTGCGCGGCTCGGCGCATGATGTTCGCAGCGCTTTTCAAGTCGGTTTGGTAATCCAGGGGAATCTCGATCACCCCCCGTCGGACCGGGCTTTCGGTGTTGTTGGTCACCCGTGAAGTGAAGACTTCGGCATTGGGCACCAGCACGGCGCGGCCGTCGTAGGTGCGGATGTGGGTGGCGCGCAGGTTGATGCGCTCGACGCCGCCCTCGGTGTTGCCGATCACGATTTGGTCGCCGATCTTGAAAGGCCGCATCGCCAAGATGAGAATGCCCGCCACGAAATTCGACAGAATGTCCTTTAGCGCGAAACCCAACGCCACGCTGGTCAGCCCCAAGCCGGTCGCCAGCGCCTGCGGGTCGAACCCCAAAGCGCTGGTCGCCACGATCAAACCGATGGCCCAAACCGTATAGTAAGCGACTTGCTTGATAAGGTTTTCCACCGTTAAATCGGAGACGAAGCGGTGAAAGACCAAACGCATCAACCAGCGCACCAGCGCCGCGATCATCCAGAAAGACAGCAGCACCAACAAGGAAGCCAACAGCCGGGGGATGATCACGATGGCCGATTCGAGCAAACGCGCGAACGCGGTTTCCACGCTCGCCTGGGTTTCCACGGCGAAGCGCCCCCATGCCGAAAGGCGGCGCGTGGCCGCTTGCGCCAGCGTGGCGTCGATCGCGTTTTTCCATTCTGCGGCGAGCGCGTCGCCGGTGATCCCGTTATCGCTGGCGTCATCGGGCAGCAGCGCGGCCAACGGTCGCCCGGCTACGCTCAGGAGCCGGGCGTCGCCTTGCTGTTCGATCTTGACCGGCTCGATGAGCTTGGGGGTTTCGAGCAGTCGGTTGAGGCGACGCTCGATTTCATCGGCGCGGCTCCGCGCTTGGTCGCGGTTATCCGCGCTGACTTGAAACAGGGCGCGACCGTCTAGCCGCACCGTCGCGCGGCTGGTCTGCGCCCGCGACGAGTCGGGGAAGGCGGCCAGCAATAAGGTCAGGCCGAGCGCCAGCAGCAAGGGGAGGCCGCCGGTTTTCATCGCGGTCACGGTCAAGGGATGGTCCATTAAAAAAATGTGGGAGGCGGCTTTTGGTTCACGGTGATCGCCAGCGCGAAGTTTACCGCGCGGGTGCCGACGGCTGCCATTCTCCAGGTCGGGGCTCATGAATGCCCTATCCTTTTTTTAAAACTGTGGGAAAATCCGCGTCGGACCTCTATCAAGCGTCGGCGCGGAGGAGGTTCGTCCACCTGGCCGACGGCGCTAGACTTGTCCGCCCGCGTTCCTTTAACCCTAGCAATGCACTTCACGTTCATCGGTTTGTCATGTCAAAACCAATTTTTGAGAAGAGAGGGGGCTTCGGTGGAGCGTTGCGAAGCTCTACTTCGCTGAATCGTCGCCAGTTGACTGGAATCCGCCCGTTTCACGCGACGGCTGCGCCGGATTCGATCCGGTATGTCGCAAAAGCGTCCGCGACGTTTGAGGCTTGAAGATAACCCTATGTCACTCATTCAAATTTACGATACCACCCTGCGCGATGGCACCCAGAGCGAAGGGTTCACGCTATCCGGCCACGACAAAATTCGCGTGGCGCAACGGCTGGACGATTTGGGCGTGGCTTTCATCGAAGGCGGCTGGCCCGGCTCCAATCCCAAGGACGCCGAATTTTTCGAGCGCGCCCGCGACCTGGAGTGGAAGACCGCGCTGATCGCCGCCTTCGGCTCGACCTGCCGGGTCAAGGGCGGGCCGGAAGACGACGCCAACATCCAAGCGCTGCTGGAGGCGCGGACCCCGGTCTGCACCCTGTTTGGCAAAACCTGGAACCTGCACGTCACCGACGTGCTGCTGACCACGCTGGACGACAACCTGCGGATCATCGAGCAATCCATCGCGTATTTGCGCGCCGCCGGCCGTCGGGTCATTTACGACGCCGAACATTTCTTCGACGGCTACAAGGCCGATCCTGGCTACGCGCTCGAAACGCTGAAGGCGGCGATCCGGGGCGGGGCCGAAACGGTGGTGCTGTGCGACACCAACGGCGGTAGCCTGCCGTGGGACGTGGAACGGATCATCCGCGAGATGAAGGAGGCGATCCGCCATCCCTTCGGCATCCACACCCACAACGACGGCGAATGCGCG